>CAVYXS010000034.1:0-28526 GCA_963772205.1 uncultured cyanobacterium | reverse complement strand
GCGATCGCAAATGTAGCGCTTGTTGTTCTGCTCTTACCTGTGCCACTACCAGACGATGATAAGTATCTGGTCGCTGCAATGGCATTAGATAGTACATTCTAACATACAGTTCATAAATTGCATCCCCCACATAGGCTAAAGCCGCAGGAGAAATTTGTGGCAATTGCGTCTGGGATATTTGTTGGGGTAATTTTGTCGTGTTTGCCAAGAGTTCTACAGTCCAAGATAATTCCTGGTTGGGGGGTTCATCTTGTCCATCTAATAACTCTTCCTCCGTTGACTTCACAAGTTCATCATTCCTTCACGGGTGACATTTGCATTGGTTCAGTAGGGATATTTATCTTACCCTAAGTATGCCGTGTTGCGATAGCTAATAAGGCTAGGGGAAATTCAAAATTCCCAATTCTCACTTCAGGCTGCAAAAAGCTTATTTACGATTTAGCGTAGCAATATCTTTAGTTTATTGATGCCGTGCTTTGCTAGCATGAGCAAAAATTATCAAAATTACTGATTAATTTTATATTTTTGATGAAAAATTCCGAAAAATCATAACTAGTTTGTAGTAGCGCTTTAGCGCTAAAGTGCTACTACGAACCTAGCTTTGGTAAAAACTAAGGTATCCAGATAAAAAATTGGATAACTAGATTTATGTCTCTAGTCAACCAATCAAGACGATTTGGTGTTTTCTAAAGCCGCCTCAACTGTAGTTTGCAGAGAGAGAAACTTCTCTAAGCGAACAAGCTTGACTGTTTGAGTTACACGGGCATTTGTGACAATTTGCAAAGTGCCACTGGCGGTTTGAGCCTGCTTGGCTAACTGCACTAAAGCACCCAGTCCAGAACTATCTACAAAGTCAATCTGGGAGAGATCCAAAATAATGTGCTTTGGCCCCTCTTCGATTTTGCTGCCAAGTACCTTGCGAAATGTCGGCTCAGAAAAGGCGTCCAGCAAACCTGTGAGGCGGAATAGCTGACAGTTATCTCGGACTTCACGAGTGCCCCTCAGGCTCACGGTTAAATTCAGTGGTTCAGCAATAACTCCCTCCTCATGGTGAAAGTAAACGCTCAAGTATAGATGATTTTGGTGTCATTTGTCTACAACTAGGGGATTGGGCATTGGGGAATAAATAAATTACCCAGTCTCTAGTGGTTCACCACACAAACTTTGCTTTGTATGTAGTCAGCGATTTATCGCTTTTTTAGGACTAAAGTCCTAACTACAAACCCAGCTATGTAGTCAGCGATTTATCGCTTTTTTAGGACTAAAGTCCTAACTACAAACCCAGCTATGTAGTCAGCGATTTATCGCTTTTTTAGGACTAAAGTCCTAACTACAAACCCAGCATTGTTCCTTTGGTGGACTACTAGTTCCCAGATGCAGCAACTTGACGTGCGGTTCGCATTGTTTGGACAAATTGTGCAAACAAGTAATCAGCATCGTGAGGACCGGGGCTAGCCTCTGGGTGATACTGGACGGAGAAGATGGGCAGAGACTTGTGACGTACCCCAGCAACAGTGCGATCGTTTAAATTCAGATGGCTGATTTCCACCATTGCTTGGGGTAAAGAATCTGGATCAATAGCAAAACTGTGGTTTTGGCTGGTGATTTCGACCCGTTGTTGTAAACCTGCAGGGTGATTCAAACCACGATGACCAAATTTCAGTTTAAAGGTTTCTGCCCCCAAAGCTTGACCCAAAATTTGGTGCCCCATACAAATGCCAAATATGGGTTTTTGACTTCCAAGTAGGGCAATGGTTGTTTCAATGCCTTCTGTTACAGCTGCTGGATCTCCAGGCCCATTGGAAAGAAAGATCCCATCTGGATTATAGTTGAGAATTTCCGCTGGTGGTGTATGTGCTGGCACAACAATTACCCGACAACCATAACTCGCCAAACGACGCAGGATATTGCGTTTGACGCCAAAATCAAGGGCGACAACGGTAAAAGATTCTGGGACATTTACCAGTGTATCTGGGTTGAATTCCCATGCTGGGGTTGTGGGATCTGACCATTCATAAACCGTTGAAGTGGTAACTTCACGCACCAAATTTAATCCTGTCATCACTGGAGCTGCTAATACCTGCTCTAGCAACTCAACTTCATCAAGAATCGCGGTAGAAATACCACCATTCATAGCACCAACTGTGCGAATTTTCCGGGTGAGAGCGCGGGTATCGATGCCGTATATCCCTGGGACATGGTGCTGTTTGAGGTAGTCAGGCAAGGATTGTGTCGATCGCCAGTTACTTGGTTTGTGACAAATGTTGCGAGCGATCGCACCTTGCACTTGTGGTTTTGAGGATTCCTCATCTTCGGGATTGACACCAGTGTTCCCCAATTCGGGATAGGTAAACACTACAATCTGACCGCAGTAACTAGGATCGGTCAGCACTTCTTGATATCCGGTCATCCCAGTGTTAAACACCACTTCCCCGATGGTGGTTCCTGTGGCACCAAATGACCAACCGCGATAAGCGGTGCCATCGGCTAGGACAAGTAGAGCAGGTATGCTGTCAGACAGGGGCATAGGCGACGAAAGCAAAATGTTTAGGAGGCGCGGAGTTAGGAGGCGCAAAGTTAGGAGTTAGGGAAGATTTTCTCTAATTTCCAGTTTCCACTAGCCTAGCCCCGATTCAGCTGCAACCGTTTATTATCCCATGAGTTGGGTAATTTTTTGCCTGTGGCTCCAGAAAAAAATCAATCAAGCAAAAATTTTCCCAACAATCCGCTGGCGGAAGTAGATTTCTCTGCCTGTAAACAGGTAAAATCGAAATTAATTATGCTTGAGTCTTTTTTATCCCGTGCAACCCTAATTGTTCTCTCAAGTGCCCTAGCCGTTTTGGGTGTTGCCTGTAGTGAAGACAAACAGACTACTGCGACTCGTGGCGATCAGCAGCCTGCCGCTATTGGCAATATGGTTACATCACCGATTGTTGAAGCAGCAACAGCACCAACCACAAACCCTGAACCACAATCAGCACCAGAACCAGAGATTCCGCCAAATTCTTTTGAACTGGCCCTTGACAAAGCTGCAGGCGCTCTGACTATCAGTCAATCGGCTCAATCTCCAGATGATTGGCATTTGGTGGCGAGTCAATTTCAAGATGCGATCGCGTTGATGCAAAATGTCCGGCGGCCAAGTCCCAATTTTACCGTCGCTCAACTCAAAATCTCAGAATATCAGCGGCAGATCAAATATGCCATGCAAAAAGCTAGTCCTATTTCCCCACCTCCGGTAGATTCAGCACCGCCGAGGATCGCAGTTGCTGTTCCCCAGGTACAAGACACACCAATACCAGCTAAACCAAGTCGCACTTTCCCCTTATCCCCAACTCTTGTCACAAAACGGCCACTACCATTGCCCATATCATCCCCATCAGAGTTACTCACCCAAAACAAAAATGTATTTATCATCCCCATTAAACGGCGAATTGGGGGAACGCCAATCATCGAAGTAACTTTCAATGGCCAGCGACAATTTGATATGATTGTCGATACTGGCGCCAGTGGTACAGTTATCACCCAAAAAATGGCAAATGAGTTGGGTGTGGTGCCAGTGGGGAAAGCTAAGGCTAATACTGCTAGTTCTAAAGCTGTGGAATTTCCCGTTGGCTATGTTGATTCAATGGCCGTTGCTGGGGTAATGGTAAATAAAGTAGCTGTAGCGATCGCTGGATCTGAACTAGAAACTGGACTTCTGGGACACGACTTTTTTGGCAAGTATGATGTCACTATCAAACGCAATGTCGTGGAATTTCGCCCCCAATCAAACGGGGAAGTCAATTCCCTAGAAACTGAGTCAATTGCGCCAAATTTGGCTAAAAAGCACAATTTTGGTGGATATCCTTAGTTTAACTGGATGTGGCACAATCTCTAATGGCGCTTTTTTCTGAGCCTGTCAATAGAGGCGCTTTTTCTGTCTCGAAAAGTTCCTCTTTAACATTAACCAGATTTTGTTTAATTAATTGTTGGCGAAAATAAAGGCGATACAATTGACAGCTCGAATGTTGCTTGATTACCATTAAGATTTATTACTCCCATACTTTCTAGCTTGTAAGCTGCGATCGCATCTAGTTGTACATTTGTATCAGCAGCTACAAGCTTCTGCAGAGCGCAGAGCAATTGTGATTCGCCTTGAAGTAAGGTTAAATGTTCTCGTAAATGTTGCGTGTAAATACTCGCTTGAGTTGGCGCAAATTGTAATAATTCTTCTAAGCTAATTTCTCCCCGACGGAGATGATAAAGCGCAAGATTGACTAAATAGGGATGTCCACCTACCATTGTTTGTAGGGATGCGAGGCGTTGAGCTCCTTCTTCACCCACTGTCCAATCAAGTCCATAACGCTGTGCTAAATCCTGCACCTGTTCTTGGGTAAACCGGGGTAAAGCAACTGCTAGTCCGACATTGAAAGGTGATTGGTTGAGTTTGAGGGGAATATAAATTTCTGTTGTGTGTACTACCACTAACCGCAGTTTTTGCCAGATCTGATTCTGCTTTGCCACTTCGTGCCAAAATCGCAGCATTGGTAAGAAGTCTTGGGCAATATTAGGATGTTCAAACACCCGATTGACTTCATTTAATACTAAGATTAGGGGACGATCCATTTGCTGGAGCAGATACGCCTCAAAATAAATTTTGCAGCTCACCTTGCTTCCCATTTCAGTATCCCAGTAATCATCTAGTTTGACAACTAGGTTCAACTGTCGGCTGACATTAGCGCAAAACCAACGCAGAAATTTATCCAGCGAAGCAAACAGAGCTTCATCAGCTTCTTGAAAGTCTAAATTGACGACTTGATAAGCCTCTAATCTAGCATGAGCAACTATGCGGCTGATTAGCGAACTTTTTCCCATTTTTTTCGGCGCTTTAATCCGAATTAAGCACCCAGGTTGTCGAATTTCGGCACAAACCAGTTCTTCAATGGGCGGGCGATTGATATAGAAAGGAGAATTTAGCGGTACGGGAGCGCCAGGAAATTCGATGGCAGTACTTATGGCTGAATCGGAAAACACCCATTCTGCTTTGGAGTCTTGGCTTAACTGTTGCTGGCTATTTTTCTGATCTAAAGCTTTTTTACCCGCATGGTAATCATTCCAGAACAAATGGAGATTTTTTTTCGTTACTCTCTTGCCAAGAGCAGATGAAAGATCTTGCCATAACACAGAGCCAACTTCCTTGATGTAATCACTAGCATAGCCTGATTCTTTTGCCATTTCGCTGTAAGTCTGTCCTAGCCATGATTGACGCAATACAAATCGCTCAATAGAACCGAGTTGCTTGGGTTGCAACATTTGTTCTACAGCTTCCAGAACTTCATCAACGTTCATGTAGGAGTAGGTACAAGTATATGTACGTAAAAACTTAAACTAAGAATATAGTACATCGAAACTTATACCGTACTGCATGTGGTAATAAATTTTAAGTAATGAGAGATGGGTAATTAGTAAATTTAAAAAGTGCCAAAATGGCAACCAATCCCCAAAGAACTCAGTTAAATTGTAGAAGATAAACGACTTAAAGGGTTTTGTTATCAGGGTCTACCGCACAATTATCTTACTTCTAAATAATACTAATTAGTAGTGAATTTGGAAGATAAATCAACGACATCTACCAATGCCTATAATTGGTAGATTACTCACAATAATCAAGCTTGAAATTTGCCGCAACAGGAACATTAATTTTGGATGGATGTTGTTGAATTACACGATAAACCCCTGAATAAGGGGCAATATCCATTATGTTCCTGAACTCTCTCTCCAGTGGCAAATGACAGAGTGGGAGAGCCAAGGCGAATAGTATGCCTTCTCTCACTCAATTATTTATGATAAAATTGTCAAACTCTCGTTTGACAATTTGAGATTTTAAATATATAAAAATTCCCTATGTCGAGATACCCGACTTCTTCAAGAAGTCGGGTATCTAAAATTTATTGGAAGTCAGCGGAAAACTCCATCCACTCTTAGGATGGAGTTTTTTATTTTTTAGTAATCCCTACAAGAAATGGGAGCATCCCAATTTTGCCAAAATACAATTTGTAGTGGGAGCATCTTGCTCCCTAATATCCAGGCAGCGGGCTAGAGAGCCATCACTACAAAAAAATAAATTTATACATTTGGGATGCTCCCTAAAAGAAATTCGTATCTCGCAGAAACTCCACAATCTCACTATTGAGATATTCTGAAGAACCAGTTACAGCATCATGACAACAGTTAGGAATAATTTGTAACTTAGCATTAGGGAGTTTTTGATATAATTTTTTCCCGTGACTAACCGGGAACCAATTATCTTGCTCACCCCATAAAATTAGAGTTTGACAATTAATATCACCCAGCTTATTTTGAATTTGACTGAGCATATTTGGCTGATTAGTTTGGTAATGTTCTATTTCTCGTGCTGCTATTTGTAATTCTTCAGCGACTTTGACAATAGTACCAGGAAATTCAATAAATGGATAAGATATCCAGTAGATATCTTCTTCAGTTAACATGGATGGATCAAACAGTACCCCACGTCTTTCGTTTGCCATTATTTCTCTAAATAGAGGAGCAAACAAATATGTCAGACGCAAAGAGTCAATTGTTTGCAATAGTTCCAAAGGGGTTTGGGCTAGAAACCACATAGCCCAATGGGGTAGACGTTCCGCAAAAATCGGTACATTAACTATTACTAACCGCGCTATTAATTCCGGATATTCTTGAGCCAAAGCCAGAGCAACTAATCCCCCCAAAGATTCGGCAACAATCACAGCAGGTTCATCACATAAAGCCTGAATAATCCGCACTAGCTCAATCAGTTGATGCCCTTTATCTTCGGCGCGAGACAAAGGTTTTTCGGAAAAACCATAACCTTTGGTATCAAAACAAATTACCCGAAAATATTTCGATAGGGGTGCAATACTGTGACGCCAATTATAGCTCCAGTTGCCTAGACCATGTAATAAAATGAGCGGCTTACCTGTACCTTTTTCACCATAAGCAATTTGTACAGGATACCCTTGAGTATCAGTAATAATTAAATTTTGCCGCCCTTTAGGAAAAGTAGCTAGCCACCAATCTTTCATTCCTTTTATCAATGACGAATTTAGCCGCCGATGAAGGCGTGCCAGAGCAATCTAATTAGTATAACGGGGATGGCGACTAAGAGAATGGCCACGAGCAACAATCCAACCAGAACAGCCAAAATAAACCACCTATCGGCGCTTTTATTTTGGCTGGGAAATTTTAAGTACTCTTCCAATAGTATGATATTAAAAGTGTTAGCTGTCCAAGCAAAATCAAAAAAGTCTCCCAGCACCGGGACAGAACCTACCACGCCATCGATAATGATATTGAAGACCATTTTGCCAAGTGTCCGTTGAGAGACACCTAGCCGCGCTGCTTCTAAGACAATGTAGCTAGAAAGCATGACTCCCAAAAAATCACCACCAATAGGTATCAGTCCGATAAGTGGGTCTAAACCAATACCAACCTTTGTTCCGGGAATGGTAACAGCATTATCTAACAACCAGCTAAGTTGACGTAGCCGCTTCAAGGTAGGTGCTTTAGCATCGGGTTCAATGGTAGAAAATCGAGAAGTAGAATCAGGCATTGGTGCGATCGCTTTGTGAAGGAGGTTGAATTGTTGTATATTTTACTGCTGTGTTGTAATTTTTCAACTTCCGAATGTCTTGATAGCTACATTAACTAATTAATATTTTTTGCTCAACTTCAAGTCCCTTACTGATCTCATATCTTCGCCCACAGTCACATTCAATTGCTCACCCACCAGTAGTACAAAGGCACTCATCCATAGCCATAACATTAAAACTATCACAGCGCCTATAGCACCATAAACTTTGTTATAGTTACCAAAATTAGCGACATAAAGCCGAAATAAGCCAGATAAAATCGCCCAGGCAAGAGCTGCTAAAATTGCCCCTGGCATAATTGGTGTATTTGATGTCCACACACTCCTACCATAGCTATAGACAAAGCCAAAAGCAGCGGCAACAATACCTAAAGCTAAAGGCCACAGCAATAGCTGCCAAATATGAAATAAAAAGTTCAAATGAATATTTTCATGTACCATTATTCCTAATAATCGGTCGCTGATAAAGATTAAAAAAGAAGCCAGCAACAGCAACAAGATGCTACCAATTGTTAATCCCAGAGAGACGAGTTTAGCTTGCCAAAAAGGGCGCATCTTCTCTTTAGGAATTTGATGGATTTGATCTAGGGAAGCCATAGCAGTGCTTACAGCCCCGGAAGCCGTCCAAATTGCTACCACAAAACTGAGAGAAAATAAACTGGTATTTTTGGAATTAGCAATTTCTCTTTTGGCAAAATTATGAATCAGAATCAGGGCTTCTTCTGGTATAACTTGACTAAGTTGATCCACTACCTGTTTAAAAGTATCTTGCAAAGATTCTGCCAATAAGCCAATAGCAGTCAAAAGGGCTAGTATTGCGGGAAACAGCGATAACATAGCATTAAAGGCAATTTCCGAAGCAAGTCCTAAAAGTCGGTTTTCGATTGTCGTGGCAAAAGTTTTCTTTATTGTGCGCCAATTGAGGTGGCGAAAGAAGCGGACAAAAGAAGGCTTGGCCATGATTCTCAGTTACGGCTGCTTGGGTGTCTCAACTAATTTGCCAAATATGCTGTGGCAATATATCTATCTTATTACTTCTTTTTTCCGAAATAATACTGATATGGGGAACTGGGGGGATGGGGATATCTAAACAAATGAAAAATGACAAATAACTATGAGTCAAGACTTAACAAAACAATGGCTGGGAGAAATTCAAGCACTCAAACAGCAGACTGGCGGAACTACAGCGCGATCGCGATGCAGGTTGGGAAAGTTCCGAAAAATGGCGTAAGCTTTACAACATAGAAGCTGAACAACGGCGTACAGATCTGCAGATGTCCCAACAAGCGATCGCATCCCTCAAAGCAGAAATTCAAAAACGCCAGGGTATTGATGAAGGGACACTAGCCCAGACTACATCAGCAACAGCTATCCAACAAGAAATCGCACAACTGGGATCTTTGGAGGAATTGCAAAGTAAATTAATTACAGTCATCATTGAACGCGATCGCCTGCTACAAGCATTGAAAATTGAGCAAGATAACCACGCCCAAACTCGTCAAAGCTTAACCACTGCCTTGGGTGATGCTATTGATAGTTTGACACGAGAACGCGCCACAGGTGGGGCAGAGGAGGGCTTGAGAGGGGGACAAGAAAATGACTCAACACTCAGCACTTAGCACAGCGTTTCATAAATTCGTAGCGTTTCGGTTCGTAGTTGCGCTTGGCTAACGCCACGCTGCGCGAATAGCGCTAAAGCGCAACTACGAACTATAGATTTTATTTTCATTTCGTCACGAACTTGTGCAATCCTGTACTTAGTTACAGTATGTCATTAATTCCTAGCAAATTCTCCGTGCCCCTCTGCGTTTAAATTTCCCCCTCAATTCCCCACGATTTTACCTAAAACCCCATCGCCTTGGCCACTGCGTCCACTTCTGCCTCAATACCTTGCTTAAATTGACTATGACTGTGTTTAATGGCTGTATCTGGGTCTTTTAAACCATTACCCGTCAGGACGCAAACTACTGTTGCACCTGTAGGGATTTGGTCTTTCACCTGTAACATGCCGGCGACAGAGGCGGCGCTGGCTGGTTCGCAAAAAATGCCTTCTGATGATGCTAACAAGCGATAAGCGTCGAGAATTTCGGCGTCGGTAACGGCGTTGAATTGTCCCTGACTAGCAGATTGGGCTGCAACTGCTTTTTCCCAACTAGCAGGATTACCAATGCGAATTGCTGTGGCTATGGTGTCGGGATGGGCGACTGGCTGACCGGTGACTAATGGGGCTGCACCTGCTGCTTGAAAGCCCATCATTTGGGGTAGGCGATCGCATTTTCCTGCCTGATGGTATTGACAAAATCCCATCCAATATGCTGATATATTCCCTGCATTGCCTACGGGGATGCACAGCCAGTCTGGGGCATTGCCTAAAACATCGACAATTTCAAATGCTCCTGTTTTCTGTCCTTCTAGGCGGTAGGGGTTGACCGAATTCACCAAAGTTATTGGATAGCTTGCTGCCATCTCCCGGACGATTTCTAAAGCGCGGTCAAAATTCCCTTTGATAGCCAATACTTCAGCCCCGTAAAGCAACGCCTGGGCTAATTTACCCAAGGCAACGTAGCCATCAGGAATCAAAACAAAGGCTTTCATACCCCCACGCCTAGCATAAGCCGCTGCCGCTGCCGAGGTATTGCCTGTGCTAGCACAAATTACCGCCTTGGCCCCTTCTTCCTTAGCTTTGCTAATGGCCATTGTCATTCCCCGGTCTTTAAAACTACCGGTGGGGTTCAATCCGTCGTATTTCACAAACACACGCACTTGTCTGCCAATGCGTTCTGCGATCGCAGGCACTGGAATTAGTGGCGTATTACCCTCTAACAGGGTGACAATCGGCGTTTTTTCGCTGACAGGCAAGTATTCGCGATAGGCTTCTATCAGCCCTGGCCAAGGTTGGCAATAAGATTTAGCAGTAGACAGGCTCAATGTCACAGTATTTAGTATTTATAAAATTTCTGAGTTCAAAAACAAAAACACCAGTGGTAAATATCTTCTACCACTAGATGCACACAACACAAGCAGAAAATTATTTGCTGTGCTGTAGGCATGACTAAGTAGAACAGCGTGAATAATTCAAGGTTTGTAGTGGGGACTTTAGTCCTCTCTTAAGGGCTAAAGTCCCCACTACAAGCCAATTCAATTAAATTTTACATTACTTAATGTAGTTTGGTTTTTTCTCGCCGATTTACTTACACTGGGAATTTTTCTCCAATGGATTGGCAATTATGCAAAAGTGTGGTATTTTAACAACTCTATTTGTGGTTGAAGTTTTTTTACCCAATCCCATAGTCCCCTATTCCGGAACACAATCCTTTCAATTGTAGTCACTTATAACAAAACATGAAATCTATTAGAGTAAATAATGGAAGCTATACAAATATTTAACAAAGCTTAAAACTACATTATTATAATATCTCTAATGGTGTGAGTTGAGTTGTCATTCTAAATTAGCTATGTCAAAATCTACTGTCTCTGAGCGCAATACCCAGTCTCTACTGGCCAGTCAGTTAAACAAGTCTTACTATCAAGACGACCAACAAGCTAAATTGATGCATCTGCAAGCAGAGGTAGACTCTCTGTTACAGCAGTTGCAAGAGCTGAAACAGCAAAAGCTAAGTATCAATAGCCCAGAATAATCATTAGTGCTGAGTTAAAAGTTCTAAGTGTTGAGTTAAATCAATCAGCAGTTACGTTTGGTGTCGGGGTCTAAATACCTGACACCAAATTACTGCATTATATAAAAGAACACTTGTGAAATTTTAGTAAACTAAATTGCCAGTACCACGTAACTGTCGCAAAGAATTGATGCAAAATGGACAATCGCACTTAAATAACCGAATTGCCGCCGTGCTTTCCTCTTCCGTAAAATTCAGTTCTGCAACTGTGCTATCAGATGGCTGTGCTGAGATTACCATCGATTTGGGTGGAGGAGGAGCCTTGGGATCTCTCTCGGAATCGCGAATACAGACAAAATCCTTCAGACCGTGAGGATTACTGATACAAGTACGACCGTCATTAGTGTGCATTAATCGCTGGTTAAGGTTAACACTAGCATGGGCAGGATTAATTATTCCCAGTGTAGAAATCAATGATGTAAAAATTGAGGAACTGGCAAACAAATTAAGTATGAGCTTTCTGTTCATAAATTTCCTGAAAGGATATAACTGACAGTCTAGGTTATGCGATTACCGATAAAATATCAAGTGAATTTTGGCACTAATTTTATTTGATGATGACCGTTAGGCGAAAATACTTTGTAATAGCAACCAAACATTGAGCATAACGATAACAATAGCAACTCCCCAAGCTAAATATTTGAGCCATAACGGATTGACAAACTCTCCCATTAAGTGACGGTTACTGGTAAACATCACCAATGGAATCACTGCAAAGGGTAACTGTAAGCTAAGTATAACTTGACTGAAAACGATCAGACGAGTTGCGCTATGTTCCCCAAAGATCATAATTGTAATCAACGCTGGAATAATGGCTAGCATTCGGGTAACTAAACGCCGTAACCATGATGGCAGGCGAAATTCTAAAAAACCTTCCATAACAATCTGTCCAGCAAGGGTTGCAGTCAGTGTGGAACTTTGACCGGAAGCAAGTAAAGCAATGCCAAAAATGGCACTTGCAGCACTAACACCTAACAATGGTGACAGCAGTTTGTATGCATCTTGAATTTCTGCGACATTGTGATTACCAGAAAAATGAAATGTTGCAGCAGAAACAATTAAAATTGCTGAATTAATAAACAGTGCCAATGACAGCGCAAAAGTTGAATCTATTGTGCCAAACTTAATCGCTTCCCATCTCTTTTCCGTGGTAGGTTGCCAATCACGGGTTTGCACAATCGAAGAGTGTAAATATAAGTTGTGAGGCATGACTGTTGCGCCTAAAATGCCAATGGCAATGTAGAGCATTTCTGGGTTTTGTAAAATTTCTTTATTTGGCAGATATCCTAACAAAATTCCCCCCATATCAGGTCGGGAAAATAGAACTTCTGCTATGAAACAAATGCCTACGGTTGCTACCAGCATTGTTACCAAGGCTTCTGTATAGCGAAAGCCTCTATGTTGCAGGAATAGCAATACCAGGACATCTAGGGCTGTGATGCACACCCCCCATACTAAAGGAATACCGAATAACAGTTGCAGGGCGATCGCACTTCCTAGGAGTTCTGCTAAGTCACAAGCGGCGATCGCTATCTCACACAACACCCATAAACAAAAGCTCACCCTTTGACTGAAATAGTCTCGACAAGCCTGTGCTAAATCTCTCCCCGTAGCCACACCCAACCGCACACACAGCGATTGCAGCAATATTGCCATCAAATTCGATAGTAGAATTACTGTCAACAGGGTATAGCCAAACTTCGACCCCCCAGCTATATCTGTAGCCCAGTTTCCTGGATCTATATATCCCACTGAAACTAGATACCCAGGACCCGCATAAGCCAGCATCTTGCGCCAAAAGCCTTTACCGTTGGGAATTCTAATACTGCGGTGAACTTCAGGGAGACTGGGGCGATTTTCGGGACGAGTCATTTTTTTTCTAGAAAAATTTTCATATTCTTCTCATAATGTCAGAAAATCAGGAATAAACATCAACCTCTAGGCACATAAATTATGATTAATTAATACCCCAACAGCACAATCCGTAAGGCAAAATTTTTTACTCATCTAAATGTTCTAATAAAGAGGAGTACAAATTGATCATGTGATTGTTAGCCAAGCTGTAATAGACATTTTTGCCTTCTCGACGATAACTGACTAAACGCATGGCTTTCAATAATCGCAGTTGATGGGAAACAGCAGATTCTGTCATTTTTGTCAAGGCAGCTAAATCACAAACACACAACTCTTGGGAAGACAAAGCTGATATCAGCCGCAGACGATTGGGATCTGCAAGTATTCCAAAGATTTCTGCCATCTGTTTTGCTTTGTCACAAGACAAGATTTGTGTTTGAATTGAGCGCACATTATCCAGATGGACTAAATGTGTGTCACATTTTGGTAGCTCTGGATTCTCCAGCAATTCCAACTCTTTTTTGCTTTGTTGGTTGTTCATGGCGTTGCTTTTAAATAATTTAGGACTAAAGCTGGGTGGCACAAAATATTAATTTTTTTGTGTAGTGAGGACTAAAGTCCTGACTACGAATTTAAAATAATATGCCAGTTGCGTCAGTCCTGTAATGGTTATCACTTTCAATCTTAACGAAAATTAAATTATTGCACAACTGAACATCTATTCAGGTGTTGGATTAAAATACAGGTAATCAACCCTGTAAGCTTTTGTGTCAAATTGCTATGACTCAAACTCCTTCCCTGAAAACCCAGATTCTGCAAGTGAGTGGTATGGACTGTGGTAGTTGTGCCAAGACAATTGAAGTCGGTTTACAACAATTACGCGGCGTCACGGAAGCATCAGTTAGCTTTGCTACTGGTAAAGTCAGGGTATCCTACAACCTGGAGCATTTGAACGAAAAGACAATCTATGACAGAATTCAGGCATTAGGTTACACAGTAGAACAGAGTTCTGAGATAGAGTCAGAGCAGAAAACCCATTCCTGTGATTGTGACGACCATCATCACCACAGTCATAGCCATTCGTTTTCCCATCATCTTGTGGAAGTAGCTGAGGCTAAAACACTACAAGTAAAAATCGGTGGTATGGACTGTGGTAACTGTGCCAAAACAGTTGAAGTTGGCTTACTTCAAGTTCCAGGTGTAACGGATGCATCTGTCAGTTTTGCGACACAAAGAATGCAAGTGTCCTACAATCCGCAGCAGGTCAATGAAAAAAGTATTTATGACCGAGTAAAAACCTTGGGTTATACAGTTGAGCAGAGTTCTGAAGTAGGTTCTGAGCCAAATACTCACACTTGTGATCATAACCACGATCATGAACATCATCAGCATCAAGAGCATGAGCATGACCCACGCGGTTCCCAATACAACTGGGAAATCTGACCCAACAAACTGGAAATTCTGGATTACTAACCGTCGGGGACAGAGTGTCATTTTTACAGGAATAGGCTTAGTGTTGGGCTTATTCGCGCAATATTTAGCCTTACCCATTTGGATAGGACGGGCTTTTTATAGCATTGGTATAGTAATTGCGGGCTACCCCATCGCCAAGGCTGGTTTATTTGAGTTGCGTTTGCGTCGCGCTGATATGAATCTGCTAATGACGATTTCAGTAATTGGCGCAGTAATTTTGGGAGACTGGTTTGAAGCGGCGCTAGTGCTGTTTTTGTTCTCTTTCGGAACAACACTGCAAGTTTTTACCTTTGGGCGCACCCGCAATGCAATCGGCTCCCTGATGGATTTGACTCCACCTACAGCTACTGTCAAACGGGGGAATCAAGAAGTCACAGTTCCCGTTGAAAGTATTCAAGTTGGGGAAATTTTGACCATTCGACCAGGACAGCGTGTAGCCTTGGATGGCGTCGTCATTTCTGGTATAAGTGCTATTGACCAATCGCCAATTACAGGAGAGTCAATCCCAGAAGATAAAGAAAAAGGCGATACTGTCTTTGCCGGAACGTTAAATCAGTCGGGCTTTTTGGAAGTCAAAGTAACTCACACTGTTAGCGATACAACTGTTGCCAAAATTATTCATTTAGTAGAAGTAGCCCAAGAAAGCCGCGCCCCTTCTCAGCAGTGGGTAGATCGGTTTGCAGAAGTCTACACCCCGATTGTAATTTTAATTGCGATCGCCATTGCGCTAATTCCGCCCTTAGCATTTGCTCAACCTTTGAACGTTTGGTTTTATCGGGCGTTGGTAATGTTAGTAATTGCTTGTCCCTGCGCCTTAGTCATTTCTACCCCAGTTTCCATTGTCAGCGCTATTGGTGCTGCAACTCGTCACGGAGTTTTATTTAAAGGGGGTAATGCACTAGAGACAGCAGGACATCTCACTACCCTTGCTTTTGATAAAACGGGAACGATTACCCAAGGGCTACCTACTGTACAGAAAGTTTACAACTTTGGCAATGCCAGTGAAAATATGGTGTTACAAATTGCCGCATCACTCGAACAACACTCAGAACATCCACTAGCAAAGGCAATTGTAGCCAAAACGGCTGAACTGGATATAGAGTTGGAAACACCGATGAACTTCACGGCATTACCAGGTAAAGGAATTAAGGCGAATCTAGGAAATATATTATACTTCATTGGTAATCGACGGTTGTTTTCAGACCAAGATATTCCCTTGACGAGGGAAGCGGAATCTTTGCTGACGGAAATTGAACAACGCGGTCAAATTTCAGGTACCTGGTAGGGACAAAACAAGAATTATTAGGAGCGATCGCCCTTTCTGATGGTATCCGATTAGAAGCCACAGAAGCCGTGCGACAATTGAAGCGGCTGGGATTAAAGCGATTGGTGATCCTAACAGGCGATCGCACCCCTGTAGCCCAGCAAATTGCCCAACAAGTCGGCATTACAGAGTATCAAGCAGAACTGCTACCACAAGATAAACTCCAAGAAATTCAACAAATGCGTCGATTTGGGGTAGTAGGTATGGTGGGGGATGGGATCAACGATGCACCAGCACTCGCGGCTGCAGATATTAGTTTTGCGGTTGGTGGAATAGATATTGCTTTAGAAACAGCGGATGTAGTAATAGTAGGAAGTGACCTTAGACGACTGGCTTATGCAGTCGAATTAAGCCGTCGCACTGTATCTGTGATTCAACAGAATGTGGTTTTTTCTTTAGTAACAAAAGGGTTATTTCTGCTATTGGGAACTTTAGGGTTTGTCGGGTTAGCTGTAGCTGTTTTGGCTGATACAGGAACTTCCTTATTAGTTACTGCAAATGGAATGCGGTTATTTAAAACTAAGAGTTTTAAGGATTAAGGGAATGACAAAAAAGAATTACTCCAAACTTGTGAGGCGGGCGAAATGCCCACCCAAAAAAAAAGATGGGATATTTTGATTTTTCAGTAATTAAGTAACATCCGCAGCAGTATTAAGCTGATGTGCAGCTAAATTGTATAACACGAAAACGCAAAATTATTGTAGTGCGGGCATCTTGCCCGCGTCCAATATACAAATTAAATACGCAACAGCTTATCTAGCTTTAACGTTAACGAAAAAGCAGGTTGGTTGTCGGGAGTACATTTTCTGCCAGATGCGCTGCGGACAGCAATTGTGGCGATACACCAACTACCGCCAACACCGGAAACGTTGTGGTTAAGGCTTTTGGGTAGAGGAAACGTGCAGTCACAAGCAATTGTCGAGTTGGAAGCGTTACCATTAAATCATCCCTACCAAAAAGCAACACTCGAATTAGTTTATAACTTGCGCGAAAACTTGAGAGTAAATCAACAATTAGAAGCTGACGATCAGGAGTTAATCATGCGATTAGAACCACTTTATCAAAGAGACAGAGAACAAGCTATACAAGAAGGAAATAAACAAGGAGAACAACGTCTAGTTATACGTCAACTCAATCGCCGTATTGGGGAAATTAATGCATCATTAATCGAGCGAGTTCAAGGATTATCGATTGAACAATTAGAGGAATCTTGGAGTTGCATTACTAGACTTTTCTAGTGGTGCTGATTTAGAAACTTGGTTAAACCAACAAGCACGATAAATCCGATTAGGGTTACGTAGTCAGCACTTTAGTGCTGCTCTGAGCGATTTATCGCTGACTACAAATCCACTAATTCGATTAGGGTTACGTAGTCAGCACTTTAGTGCTGTTTTGAGCGATTTATCGCTCACTACAAAACAATTGTGAATTCCACCTCATGACTACTACTCAAAGCGCTGATTTTTTTCTGACCAGCGCTTGATACTATAGCTATGGGCATTTTCGACTAACAAAGCTGGAGATTCACCATCTGTAAGCTGGGCGATCGCAGTGAGTATTTGTCTGTTATTTCCCTGTGAATCTGTATAAATTACCTTACCAGTATCAGAGAGAATCAAGGTACGTGGACGGAGAGATTTTTTCTGGCGTTCCTGCTTCAATGATGCTATGGCTTCAGTGGAGATAGTCAGGACTATTTCTGGTTTGGCGTTATTTGTTAAATGAATCATTTGCACTGGCCAATAGCCTAATTTTTGCTGTATCTGTTGTAAACTAGGTATAGCACTATCTGCAATTTGACCAGATTGTTGTAAATATCGCCACACCGTCGGTAGAATTGCTTTGACCGTTTGTGGATCTTGTTGCTGCAGTTCTGTCAGAGTAATCGGAGATGGTTGTACCCATTGTAGGGCGCTATTTGTCAGGGCTAAAGGTCGCGGTTGCAGAGCATTGTTTTGATTTTTGGGAATTTTTTGTCCTGCAGCTAATAGCCGCAAAACCCCACGCTGCAATTGTACCGCTTTGATAGTAGCAGTGGTGGTTTGCTGTTCGCCGTTGGGTAGCCAGTTAACTATCTCGATTGTATTGTCAGCAGTTAAGCCTAAAGTTTCCCAGGTTGGTAGTTGCAAATTCCCAAAGGGGAAATTTAACCAGCGTTTCCCGTCATTAAATGCACTGACTTCTACCTGATACCAAACTTCGTTATCTGTAAGTTTAAGCTCCGCTGTTGGATCTGGTTGTACCCACTCAGCGCTGCTGACTTGAGTGATGGGTTGTACAGAACCAATAATTCGGCTCGGTTGACTAGAAGCGACTTGGGGTGATGTGACTTCACCATTCAGCTTTCCTAACAAACCTTGAATATAGGTAAAGGTTTCTGGGGTAATTTTCGGCTGCGCTTGTAACCAGGAATTAGCCCGTTCTTGTCCCTGCTGAACTGCGATCATGAGGAACGCCCAAGCCTGTACCTGTGGTCGATTTGGATCTACCCGCAAGGCGGCTTCTGTACGATTCCACAATCTTCCACTATCGGCTTTGAGGAGAGTGACAATTTCTGGTAAATTTTGTGGAGATGCTTCAAACACCTGTAAAGCTTTTTCCCAGCGACCATCAATCAAATCTGCTAATACCTGTTGATCAGGACTAGCCCAATTTTTATCAGCTTGGATGTTGGTAAGTTGGGAGTGCCAACGGATTATATCAATTTGTGCTTGCACTGCCGCTGATATCACTGGTTTTTGCTGTTTGAGCATGAATTCTAACCGCTCAAACGCTGGGGTCCACAGTCCACTACGGGCGAGTAATAAGGCGTCTTGGTAAACAGAATCCTTCAAGTCTAAGGGCTTAAGCGAAATTTCCTCTAATTGTATGGGATTGAGAAATAATTCCCCAGATTTGACTTGATAAACCCGCAAGCGTGGTTCTAAACCAATTGTTTGATCAATGACCAACTCCTTGACATCATCGCCAGTCATCTGCTGCCATTTAGGTAGTTGTCCATTGGGACTTGTCCAAGACAACAGCTGTTGGAGATTTTGACGTTGGGGATTGTAATAGACAATATTACCGTAGGCGATTGCTCCTGTTCCTTGTTGTCGCTGTCCTCGTAAATTAAACCAAATCCCTGGCGATGGTGTCTCCCCTTCAAAGCGTTTGACTTCATTTAACGCTAAGGAAATGCTAGTCTCTTGATTTTCTGATTTACCTCCCATCAAGGGCGCCAGCACAAAAGATTCTTCAGGCCCTGTTACAGGCAGTTGGCTCACGAGATGGTAATATTTCTCTGGCTGGGATTGAAATTCTAAATCATCTGAGCGCTGATAAACCCGCAATTCAACGATGTATTTACAATCAGACTGACAATTAGCACGCTGCTGAAAAATTGGTAGTAAAAAGGAATTGTCTTGATTCTCATCCAACGGTAGGATTTCCCCAGCTATTTGTTTTTGTTGACTGAGCCTCAGTTGAATTTGTTTGAGAGTTTGGGGACTTGCGCCATTACCAACAGAGATTTGCGCCCATTGCGGTAAAAATTTATTCAGCCAAATGATTTGTTGTGGATTGAAGATGAAGAGAATACTTATCCACGCAAAAGTGATAAATAAACCAGCACTACTGAATAAAACTGCGATGGCCAGTGTTGATGATAGCCAATTTTCCCCTTGATCTGTTTTCTGGGGTAATTTCGGCACATGTTGGATTACACCTGTATGAGGTGGATTTGGTCGAAAGGGTCTTGGCGTCAGCTTTTGCAACCGATTTGCCATATTAGTTCTTAGTCAATCCAGAGGATATATGCTCAGTGTTTGATCTTTTATACTCGCCCTTTTCAATGTTGTCATTTGTTCTTCTCCCCATCGCCGTGGCGACAAAATTAGTCCGCGCACGTGGACTTTGTTCTTGTAGCTGCGACTTCAGTCGTCAGACACCTTCACTTAAATAGGCAGCGCACCCCAAAAAGGCTGATGCACCTGATAACTTTTTAATTCAATTCTCTGAGTGGGCAAATTTCTCGATTAAGCCTGCATCAAAACTCCTGGCGGAATTGGCACAAGCTGAGGGGTGGACAAGGTAGTTCCCTGTCTGTACCAGATACCCTCAACCTCGAAAGCCTCGAATTGAGTTGTCAGAATTGCCCAGGCTTGTTCGTTGAGTCCGGCGGAGTAAGTCCAAGTGAAAGACCAATCATTGCTTAATCGTTGTTCGAGTTCTGCCAAATCTTCTGGTAACCAAAAGCTAGTCATCACTCTTTGAGTCGCCACTTCCGGCGGAGTTTGTAACATGTCAGCCATTGGCTGGTTAACAATGATTTGCTTGCGGTTGTCTTGTCTGACAATGCTCACTGGACGCTCATTTTCAGCCGCTGCTACCATGCGGTACAACAATTGTGCTGGCATATGCAACTGACTGCAAAAGACAAATCCACCCTGTAATAAAATCCGTTCGGCAGTTTCAGAAGGTGTAGGCGACTCAGTAGATGCCATCCAGCCAAAAAACTCAATTGGTTGCTTACACCCTCTCCATTTGATTCCCACCTTACCGTTGATTTTTGATGCTGTCTCACTGAGAGCCTCTCCGTAGCTCTGAGCAAGATTTGTCGCATCTTGTTTTGTAGGGGCTAGAATAGAAACCCCGTCATAAGACATTTTATAGTTCCAACCCGGTAGGTTTAGGATCTTCAGCATACTCCCACTCATCAGCTTTTATACCTCTTTTGTCTTGATATACTTTTACACCCCTACTTTCGTTATACACGGAAAGTTTAAAAGTTTCTTGCCAAATCATTTTTCGTTCCTCCTCCGGAATGGCTAAGGCAGATGTGATAATCGCGAAGTCTCCTGGTGTGGGTAAGACTTCTCCTTTGGCTAGCGCTGGCAAGTTTTTTACCCCAGAGCGCTTGAGTTTCGCCATGTTCAGTCGAACCACATCAGCAATTGTTTTTGGGGAAGCGGGTTGAGAGTCTGCAGGGTTAGAACCTGTTCGTTTACCAATCCACTCTTGCGTCATTTCTTCCAACGCATCGCTTTGGGATATCCCCAGGCGAGCGCAGATGCTTTTGAACTCCAGGGCTAACTCTAGGGGAATATAGCCACTAACCTGCTTGTAATCATCAGAACGTCTTCTGTCAGTCATATTTTTAAACTGCTTACTAACATGCTTATATTATTTTCTCTCATGACATCAGAAAATCAAGACTTTTTTTCAAGTCAAATTTAAATGACATCTTGACAAAAAAAAATGACAAGCTTACTATAGACACATGGAGCAAAAAACGGCTGAAGAATAAAGAAAGGCAAACCACCCTAGTAGCTAGCATTTTACTCCCGTAACTAGCTGATAACCTCAAGTAAGGAATCTGAGGGTGTTTTGCCCCTCTTTTATTTAGTATATATGCTTGCACCTGTTCAGCAAGATTCAGATGCGACATGTGGCGATATCATAAAAACTATTTTATATGTTTAACGAATCATCGTCATTTAAATTTAAATTCCCGGCACAACCTTGACCAGAATTTAGATATCATCGCACAGATCATGCAACTTGAAAGTATTTAACTGATGACCAATCTCTCCCTAGAAACAACGGTCAGCTTACCTTGTTTTGGTTTTAACCGAAAGGTACTGAGGTAACGCGAAGTTATCTAGGACTAATTAAAAATATAGACCCGGCCACAAGTATGACTCAATTAACCTTTGACCAATTCATCCACCCATTATCTGAATTTCCTAAAGTTGAGAATATCAACGGTGATGATGAACCGATGTTAGATTTCCACACTATGGCTGGGCTGATACTTTACACTGCTTGTGCTAATAATAACTTGAGTGCCCAAGAGAATTCTTTAGAAACTTCAGCAATTAACGCCGGATTGGTAGATACTGAGTTATTGTTTGAACGGTGTAAGACTGGCGACAGAGGGGCGATTTTGCAAATGATTAGTCTGATAGCGTCTGGGATGGAAACCAAGCTAGAGACGCTGAGAGTAGTTTAGAATTGCTGCTGAAACCGTCCAGTTTTGTCAATCTCTTAGGGATTACCAAAAAATCAATTATCCAAGATTTGACATCCTATTACTCTGTCAGGTTTGAATTGATGGGTAAATAATTTCGTAGTAAGCACTTTAGTGCTTCAAGATCCACGGAATTTAGTCCTCTTTGCGTTAAGTACTGGACACTACGCGAACAAATGAGGACTAAAGTCCACACTAAGCTGTTGCGTATTTAATTTGTATATTGGACGCGGGCAAGATGCCCGCACTACAATAATTTTGCGTTTTCGTGTTATACAATTTAGCTGCACATCAGCTTACAAATCTTTAATTATTTACGCCGCTCTACTTATAAGTAAGTCGGTAATAAAAAACCAAACTATGTAACGAAAAATAAAATCTCTGTATTTGGCTTGTAGTTGCGCTTGGCTTTCGCCACGCTGCGCGAATAGCGCTAAAGCGCAACTACAAAGCTTTAATTATTTACGCCGCTCTACTTATAAAGAAGTGCAGCAGTTTTATTATTTTTTGACGCACCCGAAAAATTGAGTATTTTTTAAACGAAAGTCCCTTATAAACCACCAGAGTGTTGATTAAACTCTGCACCAATCCCTAGCTGTTCCTGGCTCAATTCCAATTGTTTCCAAAGTGCTTCTATCCGTTCATAGGCTTCTTCAGAACCGAGTTTACCGCCTGTTTGTAAGTTGACGATGTAGCCAATTTTTTGAGCAAATTCTTGAAGATTGGCATTAAATAGCAAATTTTCTGGTTTAGCGGAACCATAGTAGCGACTGTGAGGGCAAAGAAAGCTGTTTTTGTCTACAAAAATGGGCTTTTCCATAAACTATTCTTCACAACATAAATCAATTTAAAGCAATTTAGCGAAGAGAATTTTATACTAGACAAACATAGACGCACAGGAGCTACCTACAGGTAGTCCAGATGGTGACTGGAATTAATAAAATAACCCGCGCAGGCGGGTTTTATTTCTGTGCAAGATTAACCGCGATTTCTCATCGCCAGGGCTAAATAAAATTTTAGTTTTAAATTTGATGTACTACGTGCGTATTCTATCACAATTAAATCCGGATTGCTACATATATTTTTCAATTACTTTATTTTTAGCATGATTTTCTGTAAAAATAACTCCTATAAACCACATTTCGCTAAAGTGCCATCAAAGCTATATTGAAAATTGTAACCCCGTTCAAAAGTAGGTAAATGCCCCCGATTAGGATTACCATAATCTGGTTCATAACCAGGCTTAAACTTTTCTCTATGACCATCATAGATATACTGAATTAACCACTCGCCTCCGGGGCGCTGCCACTGCATTTTGTTGTAAGCTTGACGATAGTCATTGCCAGATTCTCGTAATACTTGGCGTTGAGCAGTAAACCCTAGATTGCCACTACTAGCTTTAGACCAAAGTTGATCTACTGTCCTCAAATCTGAGCAAGGAGGGTTAGCCGCTTCTTGTGCATCAACATTACCTGTTTGATTAGATTTAGATCCAAAAGCTTTAAGGAGTGCTTCTGTAGTATCTTCATTAGCCTGTTTCCAGTTATGCTGTTGCAAGTCTTGGCGCAGATATGTATAATCTACACCCCTAGTAGAATTTAAAGACGAAGAAGATGAATCATTTGCTAACTTAGATTCAGATTGTGAAGTGGAATTTTTAGGTGTAGATGTTGAGCTAATTAACTTGCTCAAGTCATAGCTTTTAAACACCCACCAAGCAATACCACCAAGCAGCGCAATTGAAATTAGTAGAGATAGAAAAAGAACTGGAGTTTCGTTTTTTTGAGCCATTAGTAAAAACTGAATTTAATCATGATGAGAATTAAAGGTATTGGTCATTTCAGCTTGAGACATTACAGTTATTTTCAATTGAATGAAACTCATGCTGCTTCCAATACAACAGAGCCTAATTGTTATTTCTGAAATCAGCTAATGATAGAAACCCCGTAGTCCATCAAAGGAACAATGCTTGGTTTGTATAAGAATCCGGCTTGACTTTTGAAAAGATGCGTAGGGTGCGTTAGCGACAGCGTAACGCACCAAATCCTTGATGATGGTGCGTTACGGATTTCATCCTAACGCACCCTACGATACCTAATTTTATTCAAAAATCAAATAAGAGTCCTATAGTTAGGACTAAAGTCCTAAAACAGCGATAAATCGCTGACTACATACTAAGCATTGTGTGGTGAACCACTAGCTTCATCTCGAATATTCTAGTACATTGTAACTTGAGTTCAGGACTTATGCTACTATTTCACTAATCTTTGTGCCATTTCTCGACTTGAGCTTATGATTTTTAACTCTGATTTGGGGGAGATTTTTCTTGTCTTTATGTAGATAACAAATTTCAACTAAAGTTGGCCATATTTCTAGAGAAGCATGAAATTGGCTAATAACATCATCAACAATTCGAGAGACATTTTGCTGAAAAAAGTCTGGTTCAAAGCCATAAAATACTCTCGATAAATTATTAGCGAATAATTGAAGTGACTGTTTACGTTCCTCATTTTGTGTAGATAAGGAAGCTTGAACTACCTGGGTATGTATAGCAGCGATTTTTTCGAGGATTTCCTCAGAATCTAGTAAAGTCACCTCGCCTGAGTAATCAAATTTAATACCTAGATCATCAAGATGATAGACACTATTCTTAATTTTCTTTTTGAGCAGGCTACATATTTCCTCATTAAAAATCTCACTAGCTAGAGGATTACGCATGTAATTGTTACGAATATGATTTTGTACTGCATCAACGTGTGCAGCTACAATACCATCTTGCTGTATCCAAAGCCTGTAGATATAATCTTCAAACCTGAGTCGAGTAGGAAAGAATGGGGGTAATCCTAATTGATTGTCATATCCAGCAACGCCACAATCCATTCTCCAATTTTTGTTGGTAATGACAGGTCTAAAATTAGTGAGAATATAATAATCATTCAGGTCATTTGGACTAATTTGGTTTTCATCGTTGAGATAAAGATGCACAAAATCAAGTGTATCAATATCGTTAGTTCCTGTCCGAAATGTCTGAGCAATTTTGACAATAGAATTATTTAATACTCTCCCCTCTTGCAATAACAAAGAGTTTTCTGTAAAGTAACCCTTTGTGGTGTTAGTTTCTAAGTTCATTGCTGTATCAATCAATAACTCTCCGGTTTCGTAATTTTCCGGTATATGACTGGTTCTTTTACCTAAAACATCACCAAAAGCAGTGAGTAGGTCAAAAGATTTATGGATGTAGCCACCTTGTTGATTGGATTTGATTAGTTTACCGCGACAAATTTCATTTCCTGATAGAGACTCTGGACTAGTTTCTATGAGTGCATCGGGACGCATATCATCATCTGCACTCACCATTAAATGACCTAGTGTATACATCAGTGTGAAGTTGCGATTTCCGCCATAACTAGGTCGGAATAAGTTTTTGACCAGTGATTCTAGCTTTTTATCATGCAGTCTCTCATTTAAGAAGGTAATAAATTGTTCTTTTTCATGAGGTCCAACGTAAAATACCTCATTTACAGTCTTAGTTTGTTCTAAGAGTTGATAGTATTTTTCATAGTTAGCAAGGCTGGAATCATCAAAGACGATAATCTTTAAAGCGTGACCATTAGCCCAGAAATTCTCATCATACTTTTCGATGGTCTGTGCTACATCTCTTAATCGATGAGTAGGAATAACAAATACCGTTTCTTTGGTTCTCATAAATGCTTTGAATTTTCTTGAATGAAGCTGCTAAATTTCCAACTTTGTTGATAGCGGTTCTCGGTTGAGTGAGATACAAGAACCCCACCCCCAACCCCCTCTTCGCTTGCGAGGAGGGGGCTATAATATACCTGAATAGACCGAGAAACGCTATATACTTAAAAAGTGAAGGTGGTTCTTAAAGTGCCAATTACGGCACTTTCGTTGTTGTTAGCAAGTTGACCAGGATTGGTTAACCAAATCACACCAGGAGTAATAGAAATGTTGTCACTAACGCGATATTTGTAGAAGCCTTCAATGTGATAAGGGCGAATCGCCATTTGTAGTACCTAAGTAGGGTTGTGCGCCTGCAAACAGTCCTAAAACATTGCCTTTTTTACCAAAGTCTGGTAAAGCTACCCCAACGCCGTAACTCCAAACTTGACCATTATTATTGGCTACTAAGTCTGTAATATCGCTGTAAAGTATAAAACCACTAATTGAGAGTTTGTTACTCGGTTTAAAAGCTGCTTCAAAGCCGTAAGAATTACTGGCAAAGGCATTACCACCACCAAGAAAATTAGCTTGTGCAGTACCGACAACAGCAGCATTTACCGCACCTCCATCAAATAAAGCGCTACCAGCAGCATGGTAGCCGTGGACGTAGGTAGCAGCAAAAGAGAAGCGATCGCCTACATCAAGATTCAATTGCGCTAAAGCAGCATAGTTACCATCAAATAAACCCGAACTGAGACTAGGGGTATTGGCTTGGGATGCCAAATAACCCAAGGTTAAAGAAGGTTTGAATTTACTATTACCACTACTAAAGGGTATATTAACGCCGAGGCCAGCACCACCGCCAATCCGATAAATCGGGCTTTCAGAAGCAAAAGTAGATAAAGCTCCGTTACCACCGTCAAAGTCTTGAAAGTATGGGCTGACGGTAGGAACGTAATCACTTTGAATACCGCCGCTAGCAGCAACGTAAATTTGGGCGTTGCCAACCGGGAAATAATATGCTAACCAGTCGATAAAAGCAGCATTATTGCTACCGTTAAATAGACTAAAGGTTTGAGTACCTTCTGCTGTGCCATTGGGTAAATTTAGTGGAATCGCATTACCAGTAGCAATCCGGGTGTGTAGGGTGTCTTTACCTGTGAAGCTAGTTTGCAAATCCAAACGCACCCTATCTTGAAAGACAGTGCTGTTGCTGTTGTTACTACCAAAGTTATTTGTCACAGCAAAAATTGCTTCACCAACTAGCTTGGTTGTGGTGGAAAACTGATGCGCTTCCAGTTCAGCAGTACGTGCTTCTAAAGAATCTACTCGACCTCGTAAAGTTGTTAATTCTGTCTTAAATTCTTCTTGTAGGCGTTGAATAGTTGCCAAATCTTGTTTTGTTGTCAAGTCAGATGTTGCTGTAGCAATCAGTTCGTTAACGCGATCTAAACAAGCATTCAAACCAGCCGCAAATTCATAACGAGTTAGTGCCCGATTACCACGGTACGTCTGATTAGGATAGCCAGAGATACAACCGTAGCGCTCAACCAGAGATTGCAGTGCTTGAAACGCCCAATCTGTTGGCTGTACATCTGAGAACTGAGAAACTGAGGTGACTTGAGAGATTGAGTTTTGGTTGTTGTCTCCATTGCTATAATTTTGAACTTGTTGTAAAACCTGATTTTCATTAGTGTTAGTTTGGGCAATCAACTGCTGATTAATTTTGGGTTTGCCAGATGCTTTTATTTCTTGAGGGGAGTCTGGTAGAACAGCAGCAATAGCACTAGCTGAAATAAATAGAGTCGCTTCTAAAACTATTGAACCTAGCACCAACTTTTTCCAGAATAGATGAGACATATTCCTGTTTTCCTCACACTGGCTTTACTGAAAATAAATTATACATCAATCCTGAACAATTTGTGAACCTGTCTCTTTTGTCTATCTCTATGCCCTCTGAGTCTGGAGTAGGAAGCTGCGGCACGCCTCTACGCATCTAGGTAAAGAATTTCGCTCACACAACATGCTAAGGAGTCTGATTCCAGATTTTTTCTAGAGTTTCAATCTGTTGTTTTCTTTGAATAATTAAATTATCCTCACTGTTGGTTTTGTCTTGATAAATTCTGTTTGCACAGGGAATATCTTTGATAAGTTCTAAGACTTTTTTCTGGCGCTCATTTTGGCATTTTCTATACCTAATCAAGCTACATAAAGTAATACCAGTAATCACCAAAGTAACGATGATGCCGGCAATGCTGATATTTTTGTATGTTTGGTTGGTTGATTTTGCCTGACTAGGTTGAACAATGACGGCAATAGCAAGAGTTGGATGTTGATTAAAGTTGGGTAAATTCATAGCTGAGAGAAGATTATTTTTAATGTAAAACTTCTGAAAATCCAGCTAGAAACAAGTATTAACTCGGTTATTCTACTTTCTTTCTATGTTTAACAATCCCGAAAAAGTTCTAGATAGCTGAACTTTTAAATGATGATAGCTTGAGTTGGTTTGAATTGCCCAAGGTAGACAAGCTATAGTAAAAGCGATCGCAGTAAAAATTACCTGGTGTATTTTGCTTGATTTAGGCTTTGTTTTGCTGGAAATAGTAGGAGATATTTGATTTTGTACAGCAGATGCAGCGAGACGTGGCGCTAAGAATGCAGCTACTTTTTGCGCCAGTTCTGCACCTTCAATCCTAGCAGGTAAGTAATGCCAAGTTTGTGTTTTAGGATCAAGATAGTCACAAATCCGATAGAACTATCTGGAAATGAGGTTACAGAAGCAAATAAATCTGCTTCACTCCTCAACCCAAGGTAAGGAGTTTCAAAATTTTCATCATCTATATCTGTGTTAGCAGCAGGTTTTAATAAACCATTAAAACC
>CAVYXS010000033.1:0-4649 GCA_963772205.1 uncultured cyanobacterium | reverse complement strand
AAGCTAAGTTATCAGGAATGACCTCGCTAGTGGGATTTTCTTCGCTCTCTTGGGCAATAATTTCCCAAAATGTATCTAAGCAAATGATATTGGCATCATTTTCTGGTAAATCATTCACCAAAAACTGCTGGGTTAGTAATACTGATGCTTGAGCATCTGATAACATGAATGCTAAACAATCTGGGGATAGGTAGGAATCTAAGGGTAAATAGGCTGCACCAGCTTTAAGAATTCCCAGAACACCAACTAACATTTCCAAAGAGCGCTCAACACAAATTGCTACTTTAGTATCTGGTTTAACTCCTAAGCTTTGCAAGTAGTGGGCTAATTGATTCGCTTGGGTGTTCAGTTCTCGGTAGGTTAATTGCTGATCCTCAAATACTACCGCTACCGCATCCGGTGTCCGTTCCACCTGGGCTGCAAACATTTGATGGATATGTAAATCTTCGGGATAAGACATCTGGGTATTGTTCCATTCCCTGAGTTGATGTCTTTCCGCTGGAGTGAGTAGGGGTAATTCTGCCAAATGCTGCTGGGGATGAGCGACAATCTCCTCTAGCAGAGTTTGGAAATGTTCGGCTATGCGGGTGATGGTGGCTGCTGCAAATAAATCAGTTTTATATTCCCATTTACCTTCCAGCCCTTCTTCTGTCTCCGTCATGGACAGAGTTAAGTCAAATTTGGCGGTAACACTTTCTAATTCCAAGGGACTTAAAGTTAAACCAGGCAATTCTAACTTTCCTAGGGGTGCATTTTGCAAAACAAACATCACTTGAAACAAGGGGTTGTGGCTGAGATTTCTCTGTGGTTGCAGTTCTTCTACTAACCTTTCAAAAGGTAAATCCTGATGGGCGTAGGCTTGCAGGGTTTTCTCTTTAATCCGTTTTAGCAAGGTGGTAAATGAGGGATTACCACTCAAATCAGTTCTAATGACTAGGGTATTGACAAAAAAGCCAATTAGGTCTTCAGTTTGTTTGTGATTGCGATTGGCAATGGGAGTTCCCACTAGCAAGTCATGCTGTTGAGAATAACGCATTAATAGGGTTTTAAACACCCCTAGCAATCCCATAAATAAAGTCACACCTTGGGATTCGCACAGTTGTTTAAAGCCTTGGTAGTTTTCACCATCTACCGTGAAGGATAGAGCATTTCCTTGATAATTAGCGATCGCCGGACGGAGAAAATCACAAGGTAATTCTAAGGACTGTAACTCTCCACTCAGTTCTTGTCGCCAATAATCCAGTTGTTTTTGCAGTTGGGTTTGCTCAAAGGTGGTGCGTTGCCAATGGGCAAAATCAGCATATTGTAGAGATAGTGGTGCTAAGGCTGGTTCCTGTGAGTGGCAAAAAGCTGTGTAGCATGAGGACAATTCCTTTACCAAAATGCCAAAAGACCAGCCATCTGAAACAATATGATGCATCACTGCTACCAACACATGCACATTTTCTTCTAGGCGGTACAGATAAACCCGAAATAATGTACCATCATAAAGATTAAAGGGACGTAGTGATTCTGCCATTGCGGAAGTTTGCAGTTGTGCTTCCCTTTCTGCTGGCTGATAATCACTTAAATCAATGATCGTCAGCGGAATTTCCCGGAATTCGTGAATAATTTGGCTGGGATTTCCGTGATTATCTTGAGCAAAGTTGGTACGTAAGACTTCGTGGCGTTGGGCTATTGCTTGTAAACTGCGATCTAATGCTAACTGGTTTAACTCTCCATTTAAGCGGAAGCCGACCATAATGTTGTAAGCCGGATTTTGTGGTTCGAGTTTATCCAGAAACCAGAGTCTTTGTTGAGCAAAAGAGAGTGGGAGGCTTTCCCGTTGGGTTACTCGGGGTATCTCTTCAAATTCAGATTTTTGGTCTACATCCTCATTTTGGAGAACTAGAATATCGATTTCCTCAGCCAAACCCGCTATGGTAGGATGCTCAAAAACTTTTCGTAAGGGAAATACAACATTGAATTCAGCGCGAATCCGAGAAACTAGTTTGGTAGCGAGTAAAGAATGTCCCCCTAAGGCGAAAAAGTCATCATCCACTCTCGTGGTGTCCAGACCAAGTACATCCTGCCATAATCTGCATAACCTTTGTTGAGTCTCAGTTGTTGGTGGACTAGCAACATGGTTACTGTGAGAAAACGCTGCTTCTGGTTCTGATTGCTGAAGGAAACGTAAATCCAGCTTACCACTGGGGGTCAAAGGCAGACTATCCAACAGCACAAACGTTGAAGGTCGCATATATTCCGGTAGTTGTTCCCGTACTTGTTGCTTTAACTGGGTAATCAGTACCCTAGCAAAACGCCCTTGTAGGGGATTGACTGCGTAGAATTTAGTTGATTTAACCCCAATCCTGTTTTGGGTAATGGGCATTTGGGGACAGCGCCGTTTTGCTGTACTATTGGTTTTAGGATAAAAGCAAGCATCAAAATAACTCAGACCAAAATCTGCACAGTAACTGAGGATGACATCGTAGCCGATGTTTGCAGCTAGGGCTTGCAAGTCAGATGGATCAATCGCTGCTGAATTATCCAGCTGATGCAGACAATCCCGGAATTCTCCCACTGTAGCAGGTACACTATTTCCTTTGTACCATTGCCAAATAGCTTGATCTGCTATGAGACGAGCATTGGGAATACCAAGCCAACCCACCGCAGTCCCAGATTTGCTGACCAAATATTGCTGCAAGTCGGTCAATTGCAAATTTGATGTTTGCCAATCTTGCCAAATCGGTTCAATAGTATCACCATTTTTTATACCACCTTTGGTGTGTATAATCACATCATAACGGTATTTGGTTAATTCATTATTTGTTTTTTCCCCTTTGAGGTGAACTTCTACCGTATCCACGGTGGGGAAATCTTGGGGAAAATGGACAAACAAAGCCGGATCGATGACCAATTCATTTTCCTTTTCCGCAATCCGTTGTACCTGGAGTGCAAAACCTTGTCGATCCATTTGACTGGGAGCTTGGGCAAAGGCAACACTGGTATGAAAGGTACTTAAAAGTGGTAAATGGCGATTATCGCCGATGAAAATGCTTCCTCCTGGAGCCAGTTTACCCAAAACACCGACAATGACTTGCTGGAAATACTCTAAAGAGGGGAAATACTGAGCTACAGAGTTGATAACAATAGTGTCAAAGTAAGCTTCGGGAAAATGAGAAAAGTCGATAGCTTCCTGCTGTAACAGATGAACACTAGACAACTGAAGGTTTTTGCTGATCTGCTCTAGACGATAGATGGCTTGTTGGGAAAAGTCAGTAGCCCAGTATGATTCCACATGGGGAGCAATATTGAGCAGAATCATCCCAGTACCGCAGCCAATTTCTAAAACCCGTTGGGGATGCAAAGCTTTAATATGTGCCAAGGTATGATCGAGCCATTGACGCATTTCTTCTGGGGGAATTGGCTGACCGTCATAGCTGCTATTCCAACCTGCAATATTAAAATCTTCCTCTGCTTCAGCTACTTCATTACTATAGGTTTCATTAAAAGTAAATTGCCATTCCTCTGTCTGTTCCCTCAGAAGAGAATCATACTCAGGTACTTTTGTTAATTCAGTTTCGGGAATAATATATGCAGCTAGTCGAAAATCATCCTGACTTGACTGTTGGGCGATCGCCCGGGCGATGCGGACACCAGGATTACTGCGTAAAACTGCTTCTACTTCACCCAATTCCACCCGGAAACCCCGGATCTTAACTTGATGGTCGTTACGCCCTAAATATTCGATTTCGCCATTGGGGAGGTATCGAGCCAAATCCCCTGTTTTATAAAGGCGATCTTGTCCTTGGGGATTAGCGAAGTTAACCACCATTCTCTCAGCAGTCAGCTGTGGTCGGTTAAGATAGCCACGAGTCACACCAGCGCCACCGACGTACATTTCACCCACAACTCCCGTGGGTACTGGTTGTCCATCAGCATCGAGAATATAAACACTCACATCGGGTATTGGCTGACCAATTAGACTACCCCGTTGCTGCTTAACATCACGGAAGCGAATCGGACGGTAAGTTACATGTACCGTTGTTTCTGTAATTCCATACATGTTGACTAGCAGTGGAAAATCGTCTGCATGACGGTCAAACCAAGGTTCTAAACTCGCTAAATCTAGGGCTTCTCCCCCAAAAATTACATAGCGCAGATTTAGTTCGCTTTCTCGACAAAGCACTGATTCTGCTTGTATCAATTGGCGAAAAGCCGATGGTGTTTGGTTTAAAACTGTGACTCGGCGATCGCACAACAAATTGTAAAAATCTTCTGCTGAACGACTGACAAAATAAGGAATAACAATCAAACTTCCACCAAAAAAGAAAGCACCCCACATTTCCCACACAGAGAAATCAAAAGCAGAGGAGTGAAACAGAGTCCACACATCTTGGTGATTGAAGTGGAACCAATTTTCTGTCGCCAACATCAACCGTGCCACATTCCGATGGGTAACTACTACCCCTTTTGGTTTACCAGTGGAGCCGGAAGTGTAAATAATGTAAGCAGCATTATCAGGACAGACACTAACCTCTGGATTGGTAGACTTTTCTAACTCTAGTTCACCTTCTATCTGGTCAATGAAAATTACCTGTGCTTGGTGTGGTGGAAGTTGCTCGGTGAATTCCCCTTGGGTGAGTAGAACCGCAACCTGGCTATCC
>CAVYXS010000032.1:0-8325 GCA_963772205.1 uncultured cyanobacterium | reverse complement strand
TCAACCATATAAATGACCCGTTCACTAGGATAATCAGGATCAAAAGGAACGTAAGTACCTCCCGCTTTTAACACAGCCAGAATCGCCACTACCATGTCTAAGGAACGATTCAGCCACAGCCCCACTCGTGATTCCGCTTTTACCCCCAAAGCAATCAAATGGTGTGCTAAACGGTTCGCACGTTCATTTAACTTTTCATAGGTGAGGGATTGGTTTTCAAAAGTTAGCGCCGTTTTCTGGGGGCGCAAAGCTGCTTGTTGACTAAAAACTTCATGGAGACAGAACTGCACCGGAAAGCTCTTGCTTGGAGTTGCAGGCATTAATTGAGTATACTCCAATGGCAGCAGCATCGGTAAACGGCAGACTGGAGTATCCGGTTGCGTGACTAAATTCTCCAACAAATTGCCGAAATGACGGGCAAAACTTTCTACAGTTTTGCGACTAAACAAATCAGTATTGTAAGAAAAAACACCATCAAAACTATCTTGATTTTCTGTGATAAACAGTTCTAAATCAAAACGAGCCGCTTCCTGATTAGCTAAAGGGGTAACTGCTAAACTACCTGTGGTTAATTGGGTTTTGGGTGCATTCAATAAGGTAAAAGCAATTTGAAATAAGGGGTTGCGGCTGGTATCACGCTCAACGTGTAACTTTTCAACCAGGGTTTCAAAGGGCACATCTACATGATCAAACCCTTGGAGAACTGTTTCTTTGACTCTTTTGACTAGAGTGCGAAAACTTGGTATTCCCGACAAATCGGTGCGAATCACCAACATATTCACAAAAAAACCGATCAGTCTTTCGCTATCAATTCCTGGACGATTAGCAATGGAAGTACCCACAGGGATATCTTCCTGGCTAGAATAACGCCCAGAAACGCACTGAAAGCAGCCATGAGGGTCATAAATAGAGTGACATCCTCATTTTGGGTAAATTTGCGAATTTCAGTGGTCAGGGAAGGAGGTATCGAAAAACTATACAGATCTCCGTGAAATGATTGTAGTTTGGGTCTAGGAAACTCTGTGGGAAATTGGAGGACTGGTAGTTGGGCTAATTGCTTTTCCCAATAGCTGAGGTGTGTCTTCAAAACAGCATCGCTATATTTCTCTTTTTGCCAAATAGCATAATCGGGGTATTGAATCTTTAAATCCTCAAGTCCAGTAATCTCTCCTTGGATGACCAAATGATAGAGAGTAGCCAGTTCTTCGATAATTATCCCCAGTGACCAGCCATCGGCAATAATATGATGAAAAGTTAGTCCTAATACATGTTGTGTTGGTGTCAACTGATAGAGGCGCATCCGCGCCAGTGGATCACGCTCTAAGTCAAAAGAATATTGTGATTCTAGAGGTGCTATCCCCGCGATGCGCGATTCGATTTCTGTTGCTGCAATATCAGTCCAATCTTCTAATTGCAGTTCGGATAATGGATTTGGGTGAATTTTTTGCCACGGTTCACCGTCGATAGTCATAAATGTAGTGCGGAGGCTTTCGTGGCGCTGCTGTAATTGTTTAAAGGCTAATTGCAGTGCTTCTATTTGTAGTTCGCCATCAAGACGAAAGACGGCACAGATATTATAAGCCCAAGAGGTTGGTTCTAATTCATACAGGAACCACAAACGTCTTTGCTGGTAAGAAGCTGGAGCTTTTGTCAAACCACGACGCTGAATCAGAAACTGGTCTTCTTGGCGATCAACTCCTTCTTCTTCAAGAAGTAATTCCAAAAGTTCAAAATCGTTTACTTCTGATAAAGTCATAATTGAATATCCAGGATGTAATACGTTTGTGCTGTAAACAATTGTTGACTGTGAAAAAAAATATCGGCGTTGTCTACTTGCGGGATTATTTTTTAGGTCTTGTTGATCATGTTGCTATAGCAGTTTTCCGGTAAGTGAGAACATAACATTGATCATAAAACTTAGACAGAAAAGACGTTCAACACTCCTTTTGATTATTAATATGTATCTGCAAATACAAATTTCAAAAATCAGCGCCACCATCTACTTCAATGACGCGACCTGTAAAATAATCACATTCAATAATAAAACGCATAGCTAACCAGATTTCGTAGGGATCAGCCATCCGTCCCAGAGGTATTTTAGAAATCATATCAGCCTGGGCTTGTTCAGATACCTGACTCAAGATAGGTGTTTTTGTCAATCCGGAAGCGATCCCTGCAACTCTAAATCCCAAAGGAGCTAATTCCAAAGCCCAAGTACGTGTTTGGGCATCAAGACCAGCTTTAGATGCACTATAGTTAGATTGACCGGGATTACCCGACCGTGTGATTGAAGAGATATTGACTATCAGGCTGTGAGAGATATCCCTTTCTATAACTTCAGCAGCAAATTCTCTGGCCATAAAAAAAGAACCGGTCAGATTGACATCAAGGACTCGTTTCCATTGTGCCGTTGGTAGTTTACGCAACCAACCTTCATCTTCACGCATGATCAGTAGACCATCTTGAAGAATACCAGCATTATTAACTAAGGTATTAGCATATCCCATTTTTTCCACCGCTTGGGACATAAAAGATTTCGCGACCGATTCATTGGCTACATCAAGATACATTCCATAGATTTTTCCATCTAGATTGGCCCCTTCGGCTTCTAATTCTTTGAGACCATCTAGATTGATGTCTCCTCCCACTACTATTGCACCTTTTGTACGTGCAAGTTCAAGAGCGATACAACGCCCAATTCCACTAGCAGCACCAGTGACTATTGCTCGAATATTCTCTAGTTTCATCGGTTTAACCAAAAATCAACTGGACAAAACCCCGAATTGCTTCGTGGACAAGAAAAAAGGAGAAAAATTTTCAGTCTGATTGAACTGCATTTTAGGTTAATCCGTTACCTGTTTTCAGACGATAGTGGTTCTTGCTTGGATGCAATGCACTCTGGCAAGGAAAAGGGACTAGGGACTAGAGTTGTGTATTCTATGAACATAAAAGCGCTGTATCGCTCTTTGTATCTTTACTGAGGAGAGAAAATTTAAGATACTGACCTTGAATCTTTTTCAAAGCCTTGCTCGATCAGCAAAGCCAAAAAATCCTTGTTTGTAACCAAGCAGGGAGAAACAAGATTTTAAATATTCTCTAATGAAAGTAATAAAAGAGCGCTATGCAAACTAGTATAGCAATCTGATGTGATTTGGCTGATTTTTTAAATTATTTGCCTAAGGAGGGAACAGAAAGAATAAAGGTATAGGTGTATCTAGCTTCGCCAAAATCAAATAGTAATCCTATAAATCAATTTTAAACTAAATCGGTTATGTTCAAGAAAAAAGGATATTACTTTTATTTATGGTAAATTCGTAAATTTGTTATATTCAAGAAAAAAGGTATTACTTTTATTTATGGTAAATTGCTAAATCGTATTATTAAGAAATATTAAGCATCACATCTTGTTTAACTATAGGGTGATATTTTTATCTTGGCTGGCAGTTATGACAAATTCTGCGATATCAATCCTCATAATCTTTACCCAGAATATGTTTTAGGCATTTTTAGGGTGGAATTTTCGATGCAGTGTAAAAACCTCGAATCTAGATTCTATAAGGCTTTGAGAATTGTGGTGATCAATCCTGGCTAGAATAAATAGGCACATTGTTTTATGAAGCAAACAGAACAAAATAGCGACACCATTTATCTGGTGGTAGTGAATCACGAAGAACAATATTCCATTTGGCCTAAATGGAAACAGGACTTGCCATTAGGATGGAAAGCTGTAGGCAAAGAAGGTTTCAAAGAGGAATGTTTGGCATATATTGAGGAAGTTTGGACAGATATGCGCCCACTCAGCTTACGTCAGGCGATGGCAAAAGTACAAAGTTAAACAATACTTAAAAATTTTTGGTGTCTTCCCTTCCTTGGCGAAGCCTTGCGTAGAAAAGCTTCTCGTAGACAGACGCTCCGCGAATGTATCTTGGTGATGAGAAATGAAACCATCAAGACACCAAGAGACCAAGATACAAGATAAAAATTATTTTTTATTTGTACTGCTCTAGGTAATTTATGAAGGCTATTTACTGAGTAAAAATTGTTTTATGTACTTTTAGGGGCAAAATCTGCTATTGAGTTTAATTGGATACATTCGTAATGAGATCAAAACCTATATTGACTGATTAACAAAGCGAGGGTTGAATGAACAAAGAGTATTTCAATCTATGAACAAAATTCCCAAAATCATACATCAGGTTTTTTTCTCCACAGAAGTAGCAGTACCCATACCTGAGAAGTATGAACGTTGCCGTAAAACAGTGAGAGAGCATCATCCCCACTGGAAACATATTTTTTGGGATAAAACCAAAGCCAGAAAATTTATCGAGGAAAATTATTTTTGGTTTCTGACAGTATTTGATGCTTATCCATATCAAATTCAGCGTATCGATGTCATACGCTATTTCATCCTTCACTACTATGGTGGATTTTACATGGATATGGATATAGAATGCATTAAGCCAATTGATGATTTACTCGAAGACTTTGAGATGATTCTGGCAAAAGCTTTTCATGGTTATACTAACGCCGTTATAGGTAGTGTCCCTGGTCACCCACTTTGGTTAGAAGTTTTCGAGGCATTAAAAAAACGTCAAGATAGGTCTTTCTTGAAGAGTAATCACTTCTTTAAAAAGTCTATGCCATATTATGTTTGTTACAGCACTGGGCCACTTTTACTAAGTGATTGTGTAATAGTAGGAAAATTCCACAAAAGACCCGAAGTCCGTAGTTGTCCGAGCTACATTTTTGAACCGGGTACTCCAGTAGAAATCGATGGAAAATTGTATAAATTACAAGACAAACAAGAATCCTACACAATACACCATATGACCTCCCATTGGGTTCCCATGCATCAAAAAATATTGAGTAATATTTTCGATTTTCTTGTCAAACCTTATTGGAATCTTCGCTCCTTACGAAGGTTAAATTAAATAACGCGAGTAAAGGGTTCAAGTCATTTTACAGTTGCGCGATCGCCAAAATATTGGGTTTATTTTTTTAAGCAAAAAAATTATCGAAATGACTAAATATAAGGTTCCTAATGGTCCAAAAAGTTATCCTTGCTGGCAAAAGCTACAATGGCTGATCAGACAAGATGGATATTTACAAGACTGCTTCAACAAATATGGAGATGTTTTTACTCTCCCAGTCGGTCCAGATTTTCTTCCTTACGTATTTATTAGCAGTCCCCAAATGATTCAGGAAATGTTTGCCGCCGGACCACAACAGGTGGACTCTGGCGTGGAAGCAACTAATAATCCATTTTTATTAGGGGAGCGATCGCTAGTTTCACTGTCTGGACAACGCCACAGACAACAACGAAAATTATTAGCGCCTTGTTTACATGGGGAAAGGATACAAATCTATAGTCAGTTGATTTGCGAATTGGCTGAACAAATGGCTAGTACATGGACTATTGGGAAACCCATTCCCATCTATCAATCTCTACAAGCAATATTTTTGGACTTAGGATTCAAGATTATTTTGGGATCAAAGGATGGTCTCCGTTGTGAAAAATTAAGGCAACTTTTGCTAGAAATCATGAATCCGAAAAGGCCTATATTGCGAGCTCTTTCATTTTATATCCCGTTTCTACAATGGGGCCCGTTGAATGCTTGGCAAAACTTGTTAAACGAAAAGCAACGGATTGACGAAATTCTTTACACTGAAATTCGTGAACACCGGGAAAACCCCGATCCATCCCAAACTGATATCCTCTCTGTGATGATCGCCAGTCGCTATGAGACTGGTGAGGCGATGACAGATGTAGAGTTGCGTGATGAAGTGATCACCCTAATAGCGCAAAGTCCTGAAGTTACTGGGACTAGTTTAGCAAGGGCTTTTTATTGGATTCTTTATCACCCCCAGGTGTATGAGAAACTACTACAAGAACTTGACTCCCTGGGAGATGATCCAGATCCCAAGGAAATTATGCAATTACCCTATTTAGATGCTGTCTATAAAGAATTCATGCGAATTTACCCGACAGCGGTATTGACTTTCCCCAGACTAGTCAAAAAAACTCTGCAACTTCAGGAATATCAATTTGAACCTGGTACAATCTTGATGCCTTGTATTCATCTGATTCACCATCGGGAAGATATATATCCTCAAGCCAAGGAGTTTAAACCAGAGCGTTTTCTGGAGCGGGAGTTTGCTCCCTATGAATATTTCCCCTTTGGTGGTGGTCATCGTCGTTGTATTGGCACTATATTAGCGCAAATGGAGATGAAACTGGTTTTGGCAACTATCCTATCTCGTTGGCATCTAGCATTAGATATTACCATGCCCAAACCATCATATCAGGGCGCTCTATTGCCATCAGCAAATAATATCCGCATAGTCATGAAGGGGAGGCGCTCTACAAATCAGATTCTCTCAAAAATCCCAGATATTAATCTTTGTGGAGTGAATTCAGGTAACTCTCAAAAATAAATAATCCAGTGGAATAAGTGTCTCACCTGTTCATATTTGGGCGCATAAGACAAAAGAAATCGGATATTTTTGATTTTTCAGTCCCTACTGGACTTAAAGGATGTATTAACAGTATGCTAAAGGTAGATTTTGTGATTCTGAGTGGAGCGATCGCCTAGCGTTCTGAAAGGAATAATCCCAATTTATCGTTGTAGTTTAAGATACTACCGAATGGGAATACTTTCAACGAACACTACGCTAGCGCTCCGTACCCTACGGTAACGCTCCAGTTCAGAATGACATTTTTTATTTTTCAGACATTCTCTGAGATTTCGATCATCTTGCTTTTGTTTTGGTCAATAAAGTTATATATTTTACTGTGAATGGAATTGATTAGAGACTTCTTACTTATTGCTACAATGCAATCAAAGTTACTCAGTATTTAGCAGCCAGTACACTGCTCTGAAACTCAAGCGTAAGGAGATTAGCTCAAATGTCTACACATAAACTACCTCCAGGACCTCAGACTCATCCTTGGTTGCAACAATTTCAATGGCTGACTAGAGGTGAAGAATACGTAAAAGAATGCTGTCAACTTTATGGGGATATCTTTACCTTGCAGATTTCCTCAGATTCGACTTCTCACGTATTTATTAGCAATCCTCAGGGTATTAGAGAGATATTTGCAGCTAATACACAACAATTGGATTCTGGTAAGGAGGCTGGTAATCATCCATTTTTACTGGGGGACAACTCACTAGTTGTACTATCAGGAGAACGCCACATAGAGCAAAGGAAGCTCTTAGCCCCACCATTTCATGGGGAACGCATACAAGCTTTGGGTGAGATAATTCGCCAAATCACAGAACAAGAAGCTAACACTTGGACTATTGGTCAATCCTTCCCACTCTATCAATCCTTGCAAGCAATCTCCTTAGAAGTAAGTCTGAGAGCTTTATTGGGATCGAGGGAAAGTTCCCGTGATCAAAAACTCAAGAAACTTCTGATTACATTTCTCAATCCGAATATATCGATATTACAAATTATCTTTTTGCATTTCTTGTTTTTGCGCTGGGATCTACGCCCGTGGAGTACCTGGGGTAAGATTCTCCGTCGCAAGCAACAGATTGACGAAATTGTTTATGCAGAAATTCATCAGCGTCGCCAAAAACCTGATCCAGGGCGAACTGATATCCTCTCATTGATCATGGCAAGTCGGTATGATACTAATGAGCCAATGACAGATACAGAGTTACGAGACGAGTTACTGACTCTCATCACACAAGGTCCAGAAATTACCGTAACCGCGTTGGTGAGGGCGTTATATTGGATTTTGAGTAACCCACAAGTCCTTCAAAAGTTATTGCAAGAGTTGGACTCTGTTGGTGACAACCCCGATGTTAAAACTATAAGTCAACTACCATATTTAGATGCTATTTATAAAGAAACCTTAAGACTTTATCCCCCACCACAGTTTGCTTTTCCCAGGAGAGTTAAGTCAAGATTACAAATCCAAGACTACCAGTTTGAGCCTGGTACGATTCTATCTCCATGTATTCATCTAACTCATCATCGAGAAGATTTATATCCTCAACCAGAGCAATTTAAACCAGAGCGGTTTCTTGATCGAGAATTTGCTCCTTATGAATACTTACCTTTTGGTGGAGGTAATCGCCGTTGTATTGGTGCAGCATTTGCCCAACTTGAGATCAAAATGGTTTTAGCAACAGTGCTATCTCGTTGGCATTTACTATTAGATAATAGTAAATTTGTCAAAGCAACACCTAAAAATCCTCTTATACCACCACCGATGAATAGCATTAATATAGTGGTAAAAGGTAGACGAAATTGAAATCAGTTTTGATATTTTAATATTGAATAACTGTGAATAAATTTAATTTAAATCAATAG
>CAVYXS010000031.1:0-15166 GCA_963772205.1 uncultured cyanobacterium | reverse complement strand
CAAACGCACCTTATTTATTAATAAAAACTAAGAGAGATTTCAAAATGACATAGATAATTGTAAAAATTGATGGAATGATAAATAAAATAAATGAAGTATTTCTTCTAAACATGAATTACCTTATCTGAAACTGAATGATTATTTATTGATACTAAAATAACTCAATATTCGAGTTTATAAAACTATGTTGATATATAGGAAAAGTGAAATTCTTCCTATATATTAAAATTTAATTTTTTATATATTATATATTAGTTTATGCTAATCCTAGAACTCTTGCTAAATAATTATTATCCAGCCCAGCGAGAAACTGTTTATTTTTTATTCCACGTTTGACACGCTTCTCTTGACCTAAAAGATTGACTGCAATATGTCTGAGAATTGCAAAATTCTGTGGAGCATTATTTTTTCTAATCCGACAGTCATCTTCTCTTAAAGCAACATCTAATATCCAATGTAGTGAGTTCTCAATTCCCCAATGGCTGCGAATAGAATTACCAAATTGTTTAGCATTTGACTCAAGGCTACTGATAAAATAATGGGTTTCGACCGTTGTTTCACCATTTAACGAACGAACGGATTCTACCATTCCAACACTATTAAAGTTTGACCAAACTGAATTTGGGTTAAGCCGAGACTGGATTTGAGATAACATCACATAGTGGCGGATTTCACGACGACCATGCCCTATTTCATCTGTTTTATATGTGCTATGTTCAATCCCCTCAAAACCTGTACTTATCCCTAAATGGAATAGTTTTTCGACCTCATCATAAAGATTTCCTTGATTCTTTTTTAACGTAATCACATAATCTGCATTCTGCTGTGTTATTAGCTTCACAATCTCTTTCTGGCAACCAATCGCATCAATTGTCACAATACATCCAGATAGCTCTAAAACCTTTAATAATTCTGGAATAGCTGTAATTTCATTCGATTTCTCATTTACTTTTACCTGCCCCAACACCAATTTATTCGTAGTTGCCCAAGCACTTACCATTTGGATTGCACTTTGCTCACTACTACTATCATAAGAACTACGTAAGGTTTTCCCATCAATTGCAACTACTTCACCTTCAGTTATCTTCTGTATCGATTTCATCCAACAAAGAAAACATTCTTGAAACTGTTGAGAGTTTATTTGTGCAAATACTCGTGCAAATGTATCGTGTGATGGAATTCCATTTGGGAGTTCTAAAAATGTTTTTAACCACTCATACTTTGCACAGCCATACGTCTCGATTGCCGTCCAACCATCCGCTCCACAAATCACAGCACATACAGCAATGGTCATGATATCAATTAAATTGTGTCGTTTAGTGCGGTCAATTCGTGGGTCTTCTATTCCCCAAAAATGGTCAGCAATCGTGATTTTTGGTTTTAGCTTCATCTTATGAGCTGGGAGAATGTAATTCTTCTTTCTGATAAATGTGAGAATACCACGTTCTCTGACAGGCAGCCGTCCTGACTCTTCACGCCATCTGTAATAAGCACTTTGCAGAGTTTTCGATGGCGTAACCGCCCTTCCTGGTAGCGATCGCATAAATTGAGTTTTTCTTTGCGCTGATCTTCTCGTGATTCCTAGTCATTAATCTAAAACTATTGAGAATCAGACTGTGAGAAAACCTACGCTAGAAGAGTGGAGAACTGACTGTGAAAATTCAGGCAACCGTCGGCTGCCTCTAACTCTCCCTCATAATGATTATCATTTTTACACTCAGTGAGATTTAATTTCCTCAAAGCCTTATGTAGTTTGAGTTTTGGTGTATTTCATCCTGATTCAGGCTCGTCAATATTTAGATGCGTTTGCCCTGCACCAAACGCAGAGTTAACCAGCAGTTGAATGAATTAGCCTTTGATACCTATTCACACATGATTGATTTAGTAAATGAACTAAATCAATATGCGGCTAATAAAAATTCTGAAGGTATATCAAAACCTAAAAGCTGGCAAGAATTAGTGATTCATCTACGGTGTGCTTTTAATTGGATAAAAGAAGAACACCCCCAGGAAATTCAATCCAAACAATTAAGCCTACTATGAGAATAACCTGTGAACTTTTCAAAACTTACGGACAAATTAGACTTGTAGAAATTGAAACCGGAAAAACAGAAAAAATTACCACTTGCGAACTTAGGAAATTTATTAAAGATAATTTCCCTGATTGGCAGCTTTTAGCTTGGTGGTAAATATCACCGGCTCATTCGTCGGGGAGTGTGCCAAGTAACACACTCACTTTATTGATATCCCCTCATGTGGCACCCTCCCGCTCCTCAATCGCGCCTCCGGCACTTGGCTGCATAGATCCGGGCGGCGCCGTCTCGTCGTGGTCGCGCTGCGCGTCTCCCCACGCCTCGCGGCGCCAAAGAGATACCAAAAAAATAAACAACAAGGGTAACTATTACTGCAAGCATCTAGGCGCAGCTTGTGATTTCCTATTAATTGATATATCCAGCAGTGAAGTAATTAACTGGATTTTAAGAACTGGGATTACTTTTGACTCAATTTATTTCTACGGTGACAACCCACCAATTCACATCAGTTACTCATCTACACCCAGATTTAAAATTTGGCAATTCACCAGCCTTTGTCCAATACATTATATTAATGTATCAGTTTTTACTAACCTCTAATAAATAGTATGATATTCTGCACCATTTATATTTATAAATTTTTATTAAAGTAAGTATTATAGATAGTTTACCAGCTATAATAGTTGTATAGATTATAAAAGGTATCCAACCAATGCCGACACCAAAATTTTCAGCTATTGCACACACTCGCCCTAACTATAATTATTCTATTTTCCATAAATCTTTACTGCATGAAAACAATGCAGAAGATTACGCACTTAGACATATATATTCATTAGAAAATACAAAATCTCTATTACAAAAATGGGGATGGACACCAGAGCAAATCAAAACTGGAATTGATTACGCAACTTGTGACGTATATCAAAATTTTGTTTATCTGCATATTCCGAACAAAGTTGAAAAACGTGGTCAACTGACTAAAATTCGGGGAATTTCCCGGTTTATCAGTAAAGCTGATTTTGTTCAAGTGCTGATAGACAGAGCATGGACTAAAGCCGACCCCTACAAATTAGAACCAGGGGATAACTGGGATGAGTTAATTGCTAAGGGCAACACTGGTGACTTCTACGAAGTGAAACTATACCAATATGAAATCACCTGCACTTGCCATGCCTACAGTGGTTTAGAGAAAGCATTTGCACAGGATGCGGTAGCAACTAAACATCTGATATTAAACCCCACTACACAGGGGCAAATGCCAGACAAACATATTTTTGCAGCGTGGAAATATTTAGGCGCTGAAACTCAACGCCAGTATGAATACTGCTGGCTGGAACGCAAGGAAGCCGCCATAAAAGAGCAATGGGAATTTGACCCAGAGCCAGAGCCAGAGTTAGCAGACTGGTAAGTTTTCTGGCCGCCAGCCCACAGCCATAAGCGAGGGTAGCCCAGAGACAGGTATCCAACCAAAGATTATGTCTCCAGGCAAGTTCATACTAGCACGGAGTAAAGCTATGGACACAAAGCAGATTTTAGAAAAACTGAGTGATTTGATTGGGGAGCTTGAAAGCTTGATTAATGAGGCTGATGGCGAAAACCCAGATCAAAGCTTTTTAGATAATCTTGACCAAGGTTTGCAATATCTCCTTGAAGCTTACGAGCGTAAGAACAAGTAACAAATAATTCAAAACTGCCGCCCATTCCGGACAAGAGAAAAGCGGCAGTTTACCCCAGAAACAACATGAGGTAAATCAAATGTACAACATCACCACAGATATTGATCGTGAGATAGCGGTACTGCATGAAGAACGCAATCGCCTAATACTCTACTGGTTTGAAATAGGAGAGCTTGATTATCAAGCAGGACTACCTCCACAGCACCCGGACAATCGATGGTATGTACTTGGCTACCATGACCGCAACTATCAGCTAGAAATCGGTTTCAACCCAGAAACCCCAACCTTTGACCACTTCTAAAACCAGTAGCACCCCAGCCGTTGCAGCTGGGGAATAACAACCATGCTCAAAATTGGTAATTACATCATCAACGAAAACGCGATCGCTTACATCAACCTCAACGCTAAAAAAAGGTTGTCTCAAAGAGATATTGAAGGCGTAGGAATTTACTTCATGGCTCCTAATCACATTTGTTATATGGATGGGGTTTATGGAGCAATACCAGATTATCTATTTTTTAGTGGCAAGGATGCTGAAGCACTTCGCGAATACTTCAGACTCTCAAGCATTCTCGACTTAAACACTTTCGTGTAATTAACTCTCTCTAGCGCCCCAGTCATAGCAACTGGGGCAACATAAATCATGTTCAAAAAAGCAACCAAATCACAAATTAAAATCCGTCTTGCTCTTAGTGGTGCAGCCGGTGCGGGAAAAACATTCTCAGCTTTAGCCATCGCTTCTCATCTTGGTAAAAAGATTGCCGTCATTGACACAGAAAGAGGTTCTGCTAACCGCTATGCAGATTTGTTTAACTTTGATGTTTGTGAATTAGATCAACATCATCCTAGCAAATATATCGAAGCAATTGAAACCGCAGAATATGAAGGTTATGAAATTATCATTATTGACTCACTAACTCATGCTTGGTACGCCGAATTAGAGTTAGTTGACCAATCCAAAAATAGTTTCTCGGCTTGGAAAGATGTTAGACCTTTAGAGCGAAAATTAATTGACACCATCGTCAAATGTAATTCTCACATCATTGCCACCATGCGGAGTAAAATCGAATGGGATACCACACCAGTAAATGGTAAAATGCAGCCCAAGAAAATTGGTACGGCTCCAATTCAAACTAGTGGGATTGAGTACGAATTTGATATTGCTGGTGAGAGGATGTTTTAAAAGTGGGGGGCTAGTGTAAGAAAGCTCACAAGGCGTATGCTGAATTTTGTAGAAACCAGCACCCTGTGAGCGAATGACTAAAGCATACCGTAGCAATCTGACCTGGGAACAGTGGGAATTAATAGCAGATCTTTTCCCAGAAGCAAAGCCAGGCGGTCGTCCCCGAAAATTAGCATTATTTGCAATAGTGAATGCGATTCTCTATATTCTGTGTGAAGGATGTACATGGCGAGGCCTACCAGCAGATTTTCCCCCGTGGTCAACGGTTTATGGTTATTTTTGGAGATGGAGTAAAGATGGTACATGGCTTAAGGTACATGACCAACTCTACCAGTGGGTGAGAGTAGACGCAGGGCGTGACAAGAGTCCATCAGAAGCAGCCGTTGATAGTCAATCAGTAGAAACCGCAACAATGATTTCCATTGATGTCGGCTATGATGCTGGGAAAAAGATACATGGACGCAAACGACATCTGAGTGTGGATCTGTTAGGGCTAGTTTTGCGGGTCTTGGTCACCTCTGCCAGTTTTCCAGAACGTGAAGGCGCGAAAAAAGTTCTTCAACGAGTTCACGATACTGGTAATCAGGTAAAACGGTTGAACATCATTTGGATGGACGGAGGATACCGAGGCGAAGAATTTATGCGTTGGGTGATGGATATGTTTCGGTGGATTGTGGAAATTGTGCTTCGACCATTGGAGAAAAAAGGTTTTGTGCATCTACCGAAGCGTTGGGTTGTTGAGCGTACTTTTGGCTGGCTGAATTGGTGTCGGCGTTTAAGTAAAGATTATGAAAGACTACCCCAAACCTCGGAGACATTTATCTATATTGCGATGATTCGTATCATGGTCAGACGATTGGCATGATTTTTGACTGGTTTTGACTTTTAAAACATCCTCTGAGTTAAGTGCTGAACATATACTTTATATCAGCAAATCTCGCTGCCCACAAATTCAAGATACCTCTTGGGCTAGACCAAGTAAAGACTTTGCTTATCAATTGCGAATTTGGATGGGTGAAGTGTGGCTAAATTGGAAATCAGAAGAAGATGCTATAGCATGGGGTACGACACAATTACCTGAAATTTCAGCAGAACAATTGCGTAAAGAATTTGACCAACTATCCCCCAGCAATGGTAAGAAAGCACACGCTTGGGTAGCGCGAGTCATGCAACTGAAAGAACCTTTTTAAATAGTTTAGACCTTTTAAGAAAGTGGGGTACATTCCTACACCCTACTTTCACCCTACTTTCACCCTACTTTCTGTCAAAACTTTTTTTGAATTTTACAGCAATTAGAAACACGTATTAACGCTTTTATGAAAGTATCTAAAGAGCTAAAAAGCCAAGTTTTTAATAATTACGTAATAGCTGAAATCCTGATAAGACTTGGCAGAACTAAGTGGATGGAAAAATATAATACACATGATTTACATTGTGAAGCTTGGGCAGTGGGAATATGGGTAAAGCAGGCAGGCACTATTATAAGTTATAAAGACTTAGCTGAATTTTGGCGCGAAACTGCCACAGCTATAGGGGAATTTTTACCTGTAAAGAAATTAGATTTTGGCTGGCTTGTAAAGAGTAAAAGTAGCAACGAGCGCTACTTTGTACATTACAATAAAAGCTGGAGTTGCAATTGCATGAAGTTTCGTTGCTGGAAGAATCGAATATCCTCTGAAATGCCACAATTTTACAGGGCAATTAATCAGAGAATTTTCTGTCACCATATTGCCGCTGCCTATTTGTTTCAATCCCACATAGAATTAAGTGAAATTTCAATGCGGCGTTTTTAGATCACTGGCTCCCAAGTCGGGGAGGGTGCGCAAGTAACACACTCGCTTTATTGATATCCCCTCATGTGGCACCCTCCCACTCCTCACTCGCGCCTCCGGCACTTGGCTGCATAGAATCCGGGCGGCGCCGTCTCGTCGTGGGGAGCTAGCGCGTCTCCCCACGCCTTGCGGCGCCGTTGAATTTATTTTTCTCGTAATTAATTGCAATAAATTTGTGCTGATTCTAATTTCTCCTATTCTGTTTTCTCCATTCCCAAGGAGGAATTGAATTAGGATTAGCCCATACGCCAGCGCGATTCTGTTTAGCTATTTCTTCAGCTTTCAGAATCGCATCTTTGTTGGCACATGAGGATATGTATTGAAGATAAGCTCTAGCCATTCCAGCTTTTACCATTTCTTCTTGTATAAACTGCTCAGAGCCATCTTTTAAAGCTATAAATACTTCACCAACGGTTCTGTTGTACTTATCAGTAGTGATTGGCGAAACCATAACCACACCTTCTGCAAGGTCTAGAAGTTTTTTTAAATAAGCTTTAGCTTCTTGTCCACCTTCCTGTTTACTTTCGTTGGCATCGATGCCACATAGCCTAACCTTCATTTCCTTACCATCAGCTTGTCTCACAGTAATTGTGTCTCCATCACTTACTTTTGTCACCATCCAAGTTTCAACAGGAGGTGGTGCCTTGCCACTTTCAGGAGTCCAATTATCCCCTTTATCCCCTAATAGTTTCCAACTTAAAGCAGCAATAATTATTAACAGTGAAGTATTTAATAGCTTGGGCATTGATTATTATCTGTGATACTTTTATCAGTTTGCCCAATTGCATAATATTTCTAACTTTATCTTGTTTACCAGACATGTTTATTGGGAGCATTCCAAATGTGTAAATTTATTTTTTTGTAGTGATGGCTGTCTAGCCCGCTTCCTGGACATTAGGGAGCAAGATGCTCCCACTACAAATTGTCTTTTGGCAAAATTGGGATGCTCCCCTTTTATTTGTCTACCAGACAGTTTTATTTGTCTGCCGGATGACAATACTTCTGTCTGCCAGACACTTTTATTTATCTGCCAGACAGTTTTATTTGTCTGCCGGATAACAACACTTCTGTCTGCCAGACACTTTTATTTATTAATATCTGTCTGCCAGACAATCTGGGATAAAATTAGATTTATATGAACTCAATAATCAGCAATTTAATCTGTTAATTTTTTATCTAAATTAAATAAAAACTCAGGGTAAACTCGGCAGAGATTGTCTCAGGTAAAAATACATAAAAATCAGTAAAATTGCGGTTTTATTAAACTAATCAAGCATGTCAAATATGGTTTAAAGAAACGCCGAAAATCTTGACTATTACCACACTCGTGTTGAGTGGAATCGAAACATTCATGTTGAGCGGAGTCGAAACAGATGAAAAAGTTGATTAAACTAAAAATTAAACCAGCGATTATTGCTACCATTGCAATTGGTGCAATTGGTGCATTATTCGCCCCCTTGAGTGCTTTAGCTATTCCATATCAAAGCGCAACTGTTTACAAAGCTATGGATGGAAGTACACAAGTAGTAGTGTTTAGTGGAACAGCAGGCAGCAAAATTTCTGTTAGTCTTGGAAGTTCTGATAAATCAACTGCAAAATTAGCTGGTAGCTGTGGCGAGGTAAGAATTTCTCTCCCAAGTAGTGGAGATTTTGCAGGCTTAAAAGTAGATGGAACTGCCGTTAATGCTGCAACTTTGTCAACTAAAACCTTACCATCTTGTGTAAATGGTATTTTTTCAGAAGCTAGAACTACAAATTTCAAAACCCCAACAGGACAAGTTGTTATTGTTGGTAAAACTCCAGGTGCAGCCGTTACTGTTACTCTTCCATCACCAACAACCCGCTCAATAACTACTAATGGTTGTGGCTTTGCCGTTTTAAAAGATACATCTTCTAGTCCTCTACCTGCTTCTTTTATGGTTGGCACAACCACCTATACTGTAGCATCTTTACCTAATGCCGGAGCGCCACCCTATTGTCGGACAATTGATGGCACTCCTTACGGTTACGTTCCTGCATCCTGGTAATTGAGTTATTAACTCGGCGATCGTGTAGCTCCCAAGGGGAGCTACGCTTTTCATCCTCGAAGAATTAGCGTAGGCGCAGCCCGTCGTAGACATCGCTTTAACCCATGAATAAACTCTTTAGTATATTAACCCTACTCATTTCTTTACAATTACCTGCAGTTGCACAGCAAGCTACAGCATTTAAAGATAAAAATAACTCCTTATTTTTATATGCATTACCACCAAATCAACCTGTAGAAATTGAGTGGCAAAAGCCATTAGAAAAAGCTATTCAAGCTAATGAGTGTGGATTAATCATAATTAAAGCCTCGGCTGATACATTTTCTCTAGAAAATCAAATTATCATGCCAGGGTTTAAACTGGAGTTTAGACTAAACCATGAAAAACGACCCAGCACGGCTGAGTTAACAAGAGACTTGCCAAAAATATGAATAAGCTTTGATATTAAACCGCAATAGATGGCTCTTTGCGTGGCGGTGTTGCTCGTTTTTTAACAGTGGGGTATCGGTTTTTACGGGTACGGGGTTTTCCTGGTTCCCAGCCCGGTGACTTTCCGCGAGGTTTGGGTAACTGGGTAGGAGTACCAATCGCCGCTAAAACTCCGCCCATAGCTTGAGCAACTCTTCCAGGGGTCAATTTATCAAGGGATTTCTGCCAGGGTAAAGGGTTGTCAGCAACAATATCACGGGCTAACCATAATTCCCAAGTCATCAGAGGCATCAAGTCACTCCATCGCTCACATTGCTTGGGAGTACTCAGCTTTGGAACAGTCCAATGTAAGCGTTGCTTCAAAAAACGATACCAGTGGTCAATTGTAAAGCGACGCAAGTAAAGTCGCCAAACTTCTTCTAAGGTCGGCATTTCTTCTCCTACCCAAGCCAACCACAAAGGTTTTGACACCCTCAAGTTACCTTGTGCATCGAGACGTTCAACCCTCAGGACTAGCATCGGGTGTGTAGCAGCCTTACGGAAATGCAAATTTTCCCACAGGCTCACACGTACCCGTCCCAACTTGGGATCATTCTCTTCCAAGACAGATGCTGCTTCACCCCATGTTGTGGGTTCATTGAGCTGAAATTTAGCACCATGTTTCTTGGGGCGTCCCTTACCAGAATAAGCCTCAGGTTCGCCCCATAAACACAGATTTGAACGCAATCGTACAAGAATATCCGCAGGAATATTGGCAGTCTTCAAGACAAAAGGTGCACAGCCATACTCGCTGTCCCAAACTGAAATTGGTCTGCTGGGCAAATGGTCACACACTTGTTTTAATTGCCAAGTTGCTTTCTCGATTGGATTTTCCCAACTGGTAATCCGCTCATGCCTCAAGGGCAGTGCCCAACTACCTGAATCCTCTGGTATCCAAGCAATTGTACTGTATCCTTGACCAACGGTAATCGGTTTATTTCCAGCTATCGATGTACCACTATGCTCATAAGTCCGCTCTTGCAGTGTTACGGCATCAGGGCGAGACCAGTTTGTGTGGTCACCTGCTAACAAAGGACGCCCCTCTACTGGCATCTGTTTAATATATAACTGCATCAATTTCTGTCGCTGTGGTCTACTATCTTGTAGTGCCTCGTAGATACTGGGCCACTTGCGTCTAAACACTGGTGATAAAGATAAGTCTGCTAAGGAGTAAACATTCCGAGTCAGCAATATGGCATCTGTTAATTCAAACGTCGCGTCTTTGGCTCTACCTAAATATTCATAAGCTACTTGACGAAACTCTTCAAGTCTGGCACGTTTCATATTGGCAGGTGAGTAATGGTAGTTCGTTATCTCAGCTTCTGCCTTCATGGGGACTGTGTTCAATCAGACTCCCCTTTTTTTTGATGATTCCCGATCTAGTCTTCAGCTTATTGATAATGATAATCGAATTAGGGGGCTGGGAGAGAACACAGCGACGCTGTGTTCTCTCCCAGCCTTTCCATGATTATCATTATTGTTTTATTTTTCAAACAGGTGTACTACATAATTGTTAAAGGTCACGGATGCTTTGAGGCTGACTTGAGAATATTTTTTACCTCTCATTCCATTTGATTTGCGTTCTCTCATATCGCTTTTAGTCTAAACTCCAGTTAGAAGCCAATAAATCATATTCTATAGACTTGGGAGGAATGCCCATTATTAAGGCAGCAAATTCCAATAGCTGCGGGATACTGCGAATAGCTGCAAGTGGCACAATAACAGCAAGCGAGCGCATTGAAATTAAAGATGAAAAATCAGGTAATGTTTACGGCTTCACAAATACAAATATTCCGATAAAAGAAGCCGTAAGATGTGATGGCACAGTTAAACCTGAAAGAGAAATTTGGGCAGACGATAAGGGAAATACTTATATATCTGGATTGACACCAAGTAGCGCCCAGAGTATTAGATTGTTAACCTCAGCACCTACAAGGAATATCAGAGCGAATATCTGCGGTTTCTTGTCTTTTAAATTAGGTGAACCGCGCCCCAGTGCGATTATCATTGAAAATCAAGCTTTTGTGCTGGCGTCAGCACAATCAAGTGGAGGAATAGCTTGCAGAAAAGGTAAATTGTATGTAGCGTATCCATCTCCGGTTTTGACAAGTGCTGTTAGTGCTGTTACATGGCGATCGCAAAATTCTGTATCCTGGTCATCAAATGTTCAATTAGCCAGTATTTCTGGTAGCTCAATTTCCTGGAGTTTAACATCGGCGCCAACCCCAGCACCAGCACCAACGCCCGCGCCAGCACCCGCGCCAGCACCAGCGCCAGCACCAACGCCAGCGCCAACACCCGCGCCAGCGCCAACACCCGCGCCTACACCCGCACCAACGCCAGCACCAACGCCAACACCAACACCAGCGCCAACACCAGCGCCAAAGCCTCAACCGCCAACAGGACAGAGAATGTGTAAAGTTGGCACTCAATTTGTAGTTCTGCGCTTAGTGCCAGGAAATACATACTGGGCAGATGAAGATGATACTAGAACACCCCCAAGAAGTGCTGTTGCTGACTCAGAAGGTAGGGCAGAATTTGCAAATATTGATTTTGAGAAAGAGTATGAGGGTGAACCTGCAAACATTTATGTTGCTGAAGATGAAGAATTTAATACTACAGTAGTAACAGCAAATATAGCTGTAATTCAGCCGTGTAAATGAATGTTTCGTAATGTCTATTTCCCCGGAATATTCGAGATTTTATTTGTTACCAATGCCAGGATGTTTGATAAAATATTATTAATTGCTATCGATAAAATTGAATGACTCGCTTTATTCATGACCAATTCGCCAAGGATTATTTAGAGGAATTACTCAAACCATATGGACAGGTTCTAGCACCCAGTCGTGTAGCCGGAGAAGTGAGAGAAATTGATGTTTTCTTTGCTCCAGCCACAGAACAAACTACCAATTTAAAAACATTGGGCTTATTAGGAAAGTTAGCAACCAGTCCTGCTATCTTTGAACCATTTCGTAATGCAGCATCTACTGATGAAATTTGCGACTGTCTTCTAAAATTATTAGAAGTTAGAGGTGCGTTACAACGGGAGGCGAATCGAAATAAAACCCCCATTCAATCTTCATCCATTCCCAAATTATGGATTCTCACTCCTACAGCATCCGCGACGCTGCTGTCAGGATTTCGTGCTTTTGTTGATGAAGATTGGTTGCCTGGAGTACATTTCATGGCAGACTATTTACGTGCAGCGATTGTAGCCATCCATCAGCTACCGCCAACCCCAGAAACACTGTGGTTGAGAATCCTGGGTAGAGGTAGGGTACAAGAACAGGCAATTAATGAGTTAAAAGCGCTACCAACAAATCATCCATTTCAAAAAGCGACGCTAGAATTAGTTTACAACCTGCGCCAGAACTTGAGAGTAAATCAAGATTTAGAAGAAGATGATAGGGAGTTAATTATGCGATTAGAACCACTTTATCAGCAAGACCGTGAAAGAGCTAAACAAGAAGGCAAAGAAGAAGGTAAACAAGAAGGACAACAGGAGTTAATTATACGTCAACTCAATCGTCGTATTGGTGAGATTGATGCATCATTAATCGAGCGAGTTCAAGGATTATCTATTGAACAATTAGAGAATCTAGGAGAAGCGTTATTAGATTTTTCTGTTGTGGCAGATTTAGAAACTTGGTTGAATCAACAATAAGGATAATATCATGTCCGCTTGAACATAAGTTAATTGCGACCTCCCTGAAGCAATCGCAAAGGTGTTGGGATTGCTTCCCTTCTCTTCTTAGCGGAGACAACGCGAACTTTCCACTTCGTTGCATACCGTACTTCAGAAGACTGATAACCGCTATATCAATGTTTAGATTAAATACAATAAAACAGTATGAGCAATGGGATAAAAAAGTTGAAAAATGGAAATATTCAAGAGTATTTTCAATTGAGTTATTAGGGTTAACCGCAGAAATAGTGCTAAATAGAATGCTATTAGACATCTCCGAATTTATTCATAGTTTTCAAGAGTTAATATAAAAAATCATCAGTAATGTAAGTGAGTTTGCGTAACAATATACTAATCTTAGTAATTATACTTTGATTATTAAATTCGCAATAATAAATGCAAATGTCTATCCATAAGCCCAAAATAATCGTTAATCTGTAAATGAGATTTATGGAGTTGAAAAATTAAAAATGAAAGCAAAAATTAAAGTTTCTCATGCTACAAAGTATCTGCAAGATAGCAAAATTATGCAGCTATCAGATTTTACCGAACTAAGTGACCAGGAACTTGAACTGCTCGGAGGTGGTGGTTACGGAAGTGGACTATGGGGTAATTCTACCAACACTACTAAGAGTGGTAGTGTTGGTAGTACATCGTGAGTGTCTAAATCATAAAGAAGCAACCGACTTTTGAGCAACCACGATTGCCAACAACCGCAAAGTTTGTGTTACCAACATGGGCTATTTTGCTTTGAGCTAGTAGTCCCCTTTCGCGACAATGCTAGGCTGGTGAGAATTTTTTTGTAGTGTATCCCGCAGGGTTAGCAAGCATTAAATTACTGAGATTAACTTATTCCCAAAGCCAAAATAGTACCTGTAGGGGTACTATCAACTAAAGGAAAATTTTTGCATCATAGGTAACAGCAAGCGTTCACCTACTTAGTTGCACGCAGTTGCACCAGGGTTTATCAGAACCTTGTCAATCCCTGATGGCAATTTTTGATTGCCATCTAGCTGATGTATTAATTTTCGAGGAAATTACAATGACCTTTCTATCTTCTTTCGAGCTTTTGTTTGAACCGATTATACCTCAACCCCCTAACATAGCTACTGGTTCAGGACAAATAAATCCCACCGGGGCGCCAGATCCACTGGTCATTCAGTCTTTTTTTGCGTTAATTTCTAATATAGGCAGTAGTGCAGCTACTTTACAACTAGCATTTACAGCCGCAAATGAATATACAGCACTTTCCTGAATCATGAAGTACAGTAGCAGCAGTTAGCAAACCAATTTCGCAGATGCATAGGATTGATTAGATTTAAAGCAATTGCAATCAATACATCCACCATTTGAGTAGTTTTTGGAGAAAATGTTTTGATAAAAGCTTTAAGCTGTATCACCAATGTTCAATGGGATTAAAATCTGGTGAATAAGAAGATAGATTGATGACACTGGCACCAACAGATTCAATTATGGGCGTAATTTCATCGATCTTATGGGCAAATAGATTATCCATTATGACAACTGCACCTTTCCATAATTGAGGCACTAACAACTTTTCTATAAACACGCGAAAAGCATTACTATCCATTGAACCATCTAGCGTCATCACAGCCAATACTTTATCCATACTGATTGCGCCGATAATAGTGACTTTTTTACCTCGATAAAATGGTTTTACATCATAGACTCTACTTCCTTTTTCACTACGAGCTTTTGGACGCATTAACCCAAGCAGTAAGCCTGCTTCATCCAAAAAAACCAGATTTTTCGGCTCTATATCTCTGACTTTCTCTCTGTATTCACACCTGAGCAATTGAACTCTATCGGTAGCTGCCTGACTGCTGCGAACCGTTTTTTTTTACGAGTTAGATTTAATTTTTGCAATTCTCTACACATCATGCTGGAACTCACTAGTTGCCCCTGAGTTAAGAGCCAATATTCACAATATTCAGAGAGAGTTGCATCTGGATACTTTTTTACCAATGCAACAAGTTGAGCCGCAGAATCTGCTAATACCGCTTTTTTTCTTGTCCCTTGCTTACCAGGATTAACATGTCCTTTCTCTTTATACTGTCTCAACATTTTTTGTACAAAAGCTTTACCAACACCAAAGTTTACAGCTAACTTTCTAACTGAAATATTTCCTAACTGATAAGCATTGACTATTTTTTCTCTCAGATTGACGGAATATGGTTTCATAATAATAATTTATCTATCTTACATATTGTACTTCACATTGCTGGAAAGTGCTGT
>CAVYXS010000030.1:0-9710 GCA_963772205.1 uncultured cyanobacterium | reverse complement strand
AAGCAAAAGTAGATATTGCTTTCTCAAACTGCGGTTTGCTTTCCTCATTTCAGTAGATTTAGCAAGCAAAAGTAGATATTGCTTTCTCATTTCAGTAGATTCAGCAAGCAAAAGTAGATATTGCTTTCTCAAACCCCAGTTTGCTTTCTCATTCGCAGTTAAATTTGGGATTCTCGTGGCTCATCTTGTGTCGGTCGGCTCCCACGATTTTTTAGACCTTGCTTTGGTGGTAAGCTGACTACTTGCCTGCCACTTTCTGCTTGTCTTTTTTGCCAATCTGCAAACATCGCATCTAAATCGTAGTTAAAGGATTTAGCGTGTTCTTCCCGAAATTTATGAATTTCATCTAAAATTTCATCTGGCCACATCGTTTAATCTCCCAAGAGTTCGTAGGGAGTACAAATTACAGGTAACTCGTATCCCAAATCAAGACTGATTTCTGCTAACTTCCTCTGAATTTGAGCGTTAGCAATATGTTTACAATTCCATGTTAACAAGTAGTCTAGCCCGTGGACAGTCGCCGCCGCAAACTGGCGTGGATTTAGGGGGATCGAGATATGTGCAACTTCACATTAAATTGGTATTAGCCATGAGTGTTTTTGTCCCTGACGAAAGAAATTTTAACCCTAATGACGAAGAACGATTTACTTTCCCGAATTTCCATTGACCCAAATATTTGTTTCGGTAAACCCTGTATTAACGGTCATCGTATATGGGTTGCTTTAATTCTCGACCTTCTTGCAGGTGGAGAAACAATTGAGGCAATTTTGGCAGAATATCCTGGCTTGGAACGAGAAGATATCCTGGCTTGTATTGCATACGGTGCAGAAATTACAAGAGATAATTATTTACTTTTCTATGAAAAAATATAATGTAATTTTTCTCTATTAAAGAGAATAATTAAGTAATACTAATTTTTAGTTATTCATAATACAATATTGTAGTATCTGTGCATTTTTTGTATAAACTTTACCTTGATTACTATCATTTCACACAATACAATCAATTACAAGATTTTCTTTATAAATATCACTAATGCAAAATTACAATATCCTAACGCTAGGAGCGTCTGGTGCAGGTAAAACTGTATTCCTAGCAAGTATGTTTAAAGCACTTTCAATTCAGAGTGACGATAATTTCAGTCTCAAAGTTGAGAATGATCAAGACCGAAAAAGACTTAACTCCATCTACACAGAGATATTGACTGGAGAAAACTGGCCTCCAGGAACAAAAGATGCTTCTAAATGGATTTTTACCTGTAGCGTCCAGATCCCTAATCTTGATAGGTACGATGCTTGTAAGTTTATCTACTTTGATTATGCTGGAGGTAGTCTTACAGATGTGGATGTTGATGATGATCCAGAGTTAAAAGCAAGAGTTCAAAAGGCTGATGCTATCTTAGGTCTTCTTGACGGTCAAAAAATTCATGCTTGGCTCAGTGGGAGTAACCAACGCGCAGTTGATATCTTTTTAAACGAGGATTTACCGAGCATTCTCAGACAGATGAGGGATTCCACAATCCCAATCCATTTTGTGATTAGCAAATGGGATATTCTAGACAATGCTCAATTTTCCCTCAACCAAGTGCGTGAGCGTCTCTTCAGTATTCCTGATTTTGAACAACTAGTTAGAAACCGCAACAAAGTAGGTTCTCCCGTGAGGCTGATTCCAGTTAGTTCTGTTGGCTTAAATTTTGCCGAGCCTCAGCCTGATGGGAGTATGAAAAAAATACCTGGTGCAGTTCCAAAACCTTTTAAAGTTGAAGCTCCTCTAGCTTTTGTTTTAGCAGATAAACTACTCCAGGTGCTGAAGGAGAAAGAAAAGCAAGACATTAATGAAAATAATTTAGAGGATATTTTAAGACAATTGGGAATAGGTATGAGGTTTATAGATTTTATCTTGGAATTTGAAGATGAAGATTATTTTCAAGAAATACAGGTTTTGGTGAAAGCACTTTCTTTTTTCAATTCTCTTGTAGTTCAAGTCAGAAGAATTTTCAGAAAAAAAACGACTCTGAAGGATGTTAAAAATGAACAAACAGCTTTGATTCATGCTATTAAGCGTTTTGGTGAAATTCAAACTCAACTGAATAGAGATTTTCCTGAATCAGAATTATTTTTACCATAGTGTAGAGATATTTAATTAATTGATTATTATCATGGTGCTAACAAAATGAAATGGCTGAAATCTTACCTTACTATCCTAAAAAAGAGTCATCATGGACAATTATAAAATTACTATTCTCGGTCCTTCTGGTGCTGGTAAAACCATATTTATAGCCAGCTTGCATAAGATGCTTTCAACCTACGAAGATAAATATGGATTCTTTCTAAGTGTTGACGATGGAGACAGAAAAGTTCTTAATCAGATTTACACACAATTGGGCACTGGAAAAACAGGAGAATCATTATCTACAGGTACAACAATTACTAAAGAATTGAAATTTGAAGTCTGCGTGAAGAATCGTAACTTAGACAATATTCCTGTTTGTCAATTGACTTATAAAGATTATCGAGGTGGTCAAGTTACAGATGTTAACGCCAATGGAGAAGATGATAATTTAAACTTAGCAAAAGAAATTAAAAATTCTGATGCAGTTTGGGTAATTATAGATGGTCAAAAAACTCTTGCATTTATGGGAGATGAAAATTTTAACAATAATAAGGTAACCGAATTTGGGGAAAAACACTTGACTGGTATGATGCAGTTAATAGATAAGAATGCTAATCGAGAAACTACAGTAAATTTTTTAATTAGTAAATGGGATGTAATTGAAAAAACTTACTCGCTATCCGAAATTAGTAACCGTCTCCAAGAAAAAGTAAGAGATTTTAAAAAAGTAGTGAACAACAGAAAAAATGCTGGTTGTTCATTGTATTTAATTCCTGTGAGTTCCGTAGGTATAGATTTTGTCACCCTACAACCGGATGGAACAATACAAAAAAATTCTGGTAGAATTCCGAAGCCATTATGGGTAGAAGTTCCCCTTATCTTTTTTTTGGTAAATAAGCTAGAAAGCCAAGTTGAGGAGCTAAAACCACAGATTAATTCCAAACATAACTATATTGTATATATAGTATTTGGATTTGCGGTGTTAGTATGTATTATATCCAGCTTAAACTTAACCGTTGGGATTATCATGTTGATAATTATGGGATTACTTTATTTAAGAATTACTTCATATGTGCGGGATAAGCGAAATAAAAATAAAGATAAATACAACGCTATGGAAAATATGCTTGAACAGTGTGAAAAACAAAAGGACGAATTTTTGGATCGCTTTCCCTATTCCCGTTTATAAAGAAGCAAAATTAAGAATATGAGTATTAAAGTCTGGCCATTTCTGATAAGTCGCAATCAATCGCTTGATTACAGAACTATAGTAGCACCTGATTTCATCATTGATGCTAAGAACACTAATTTACTTATTCAAGTAGCAGATGGAGATTTAACTGAAGAAAATGAGGCATTATTTCGACAAGTAAAATCACCAAAGCTGGGCTATTTAACTGTGGTGTTTAGAGTAATTAAGGCGAAAAAAAAGGATATTGAACAAGAACCACAAAATGAAGTACTAAAAGACCCATTTGGTAGAGAAATTTATTTCTATGAAGGTATTGTGATTAAGGGTAAATTAAATTTTTCTGAGGTTGGTGAGAAAATTAAAAATAGTCATCTTGAACAAGCTCATGATTACCTGAAAAAACATTACAAAGATTTTTGGAATACTAGTAATATTCATGCAATTCCAGCCACAGCTTTATCTTTTCAAAAAGATAAAAATAGTCCTAAATTAAAACTAAGATTACTGGAGATAATTTATATAAACAGAAACCGCAGTCCTATTTTATTATTAATAACTAAATGGCTTCCTCAAATTTCAGATAAAGGTGTTCTAATTACGACAGTGATAGCTTTACTTATTATTTTTATCTGGATATGGAACATCATAAATATAAATAGCTGGAGTATAACACGTACATTTCCTGAAGGATTTCAAAATTGCGATTATATTACTCAGGAGACAAAAATTGAATTTGCATCACGGGACAATGGGAGCAAGCGACTTGAAGAGGAGAAAAAAAAATATCCAAATGGAAAGATATTTTTACTTGGTTCCCTGTCTGTGGAATCTCCCGATAAAGTCAAATTATTACCTCGCTCCCAAAAGCTTGTAAATCCAGAGAAGCAAACTATAAAAATCATTCATAATCAGTTGAAGATGAATTATTATCCCATTGAGTTAGCGATTTATATACTTGACAGCCAAAAAGTCATTAGTGGCGATATTTATGCAAGAATAATTCAACCAAAATGTTGATAAAAAAGAATCTCTGTGTCCTCTGCGGTTAATTAAATAGGTAATCTTCTGGCGGTTTAGCAGGGTGCGGCGCTTGGCGACAGCGCACCCTATTGAACCCAATAAAAAACCCCCACCCCATCGCAAAGAATAAGGGTGAGGGAACTGCAACCAAATAAACTTAAATTAAATTCGCGCCGACACAGAAACCCTTGTAGGCTGATTTAACTTATCTTCGTTGTAATTAACTTCTTCTCCTGCTAACAACTCACGAATTACTCTGGTTAAAGCCTTTTGCACCAAGCGATTAGTAATTTGCTGTCCTAAAAGCTGCACATCAGGATTGACTAATAATTGAGCAATTTGGGGTGCAAGTTGTGTGGGATCAAACCCACGGGTTTCTCGCAAAATACCAAATATTCGTTTAATATGTTCTAAGGTTTGTTGTTGTTCAACTGATGCTGCTGGTGTTGCGTTAATTGCTGTTATTCCTACTCTTTCTCGCAGCAGGTAGGTAAAGTTGTGCAACACGTTTTTACCTAAAGCGTTGATGCCGTTGAGAAATTCATCTACTAATTTGTCGCGAATAAAAGCCCCTCGTTCTGATGTGAGAAAATCTACGCCTTGATTGACTACTAAATTTAAGTCGTAATCTTCATTTCCTCGCGCATTTTTTAACAGGTTTTCTAAGCGATTCCAGCGAAATCTCCCATCTTTAAAGAGCAAATTTCGCAGGGATATTCTTAATTGTGGTGCTGGATCGGTTAATAGCCGTTTGGCAACGTAAGGATACGCTTCACTGAGGACTTTGAAGTTAGGATCTATAAAGATAGCTATGCCTTCTAAAGTGACGAGGGAGCGAATAATTAAGGCGTAATATGGTGGTACGCGGAAGGGATATTCATACATCAACGCAGAGAGTTCATCGGTGATGCTTTTAATGTTTAAATCAGCGACACTTGCACCTTCAGCATCGGCGAAGACTTTTGCAAAGGCGGGAATAATTGGTGTTAAGTCGGTGTCTGGTGATAAGAAGTCTAATTTAACGTAGTCGTTTGCCAAGGCTTCAAAGTCACGGTTGACGACGTGGACGATCGCCTCTATTAAACCATAGCGTTGGGGCGGTTGAATCTCGCTCATCATCCCAAAGTCAAGATAAGCTAGTTTGCCATCGGGGGTGGCTAATAAGTTACCTGGGTGGGGATCTGCGTGGAAAAATCCTTCTTCTAATAATTGTCGTAACGAACACTGCACACCCACTCCGATTAAATATCGAGCATCAATCCCTTGGGCGCTAATTTCGGCTGTTTGGGTTAATTTTGTGCCGTTAATCCACTCCATCGTCAATACGCGACGATTGGTGTATTCCCAGTAAATTTTGGGAACATATATGTCTTTGATGTGACCATATAGTTGAAAGAAGCGCTCGGCATTTTCACCTTCATGGATATAATCCATTTCTTCAAAAATGCGATCGCCTAATTCATCTAAGATCCCAACTAAGTCACTCCGCACCCGCTTGACGTTTTTCTGTACCCAACCGGCAATCCGGCGTAAAATGTATAAATCAATGGTGATGCGTTCTCGTAAATCTGGGCGTTGAACTTTAATTGCGACTTCTTCCCCAGTTTTCAGCTTACCTTTATAAACTTGTCCCAAGGAAGCTGCGGCTATGGGTTCGGGTGAAAGCGCAGCGTAAATTTCTTGTGGAGGTGCGCCTAATTCTTCTTCAATAAATTGGTACGCTATTTCGTTAGGGAAAGGCGGTAGTTGGTCTTGCAGTCTTGTTAACTCTTCCAGATATACAGGAGGAACTAAATCGGGTCTAGTGGATAAAGCCTGTCCAATTTTGATGTAAGCTGGACCTAGTTTGGTGAGTAATTCTCGTAACTGCACAGCTCGGCGACGGTCATTTTTCACGACAATTGAGCGCTTGCCGTCGAACCACAACCCAAAAGCAAAGGAAAGAGTTGGTTGCAAAACTGCGAAGATGCGGCGTAATACTTCCAGGGGTCTATTTTGGTAATGCGCCTGAATCTCTAGGGGATGATAACGCAGGTTCTCAGGTTCAGCTTGTGTCCTCTGCGCCCGTTCTGCTTGGGCTACTATCAGTCTTGGTGATTTCACCACCAAACCTGGTGTACCATCTTCTGGCACAATTTCCGCAAGGTATACTTCATCATCGCGATTATCATCGAGCAGTCGGGAGTTAGGGGGAGATGTTTTCACAATCATGAAAATGCCACCAGTCGAATTGGTATGTTAAGTATTGTAACTATATGTTAAAGATCAAGCATCGGCGAAATCAGTTATCAGTAGTAACTGTTTTTGGTACACTGAAATGGGCTTGCTATTTTTATGGTAGTCTGTAATGCCTGAAGAGCGAAATTTCTATGACATAGACGGAGAATTCGGCTAGATGTTACTTTCCCTGCGGATTGAAAACTTTGCCCTCATCGACCAACTAGAACTAGAATTTGGCGTTGGTTTGAATGTCTTAACCGGTGAAACTGGCGCAGGAAAATCGATTATCCTGGATGCCATTGATGCGGCTTTGGGTGGGAAAGTCTCTAGTCGTGTGATTCGCACGGGGACAAGTCGGGCGATGGTAGAAGCAACTTTTACCTCTAATCCGGCTTTAACTGCTTGGTTGAGTGAACAGGAAATTGATTTAATTGATGATAACTCCGTAGTTATTAGTCGCGAAATTACAGCGACTACTAGTAATATCCGCAGTCGCTCGCGGGTAAATGGTGTGTTAGTTAATCGCCAAATCATGGGTGGATTGCGCGATCGCCTAGTGGAAATTACCGCCCAAGGTCAAACTGTTCAGGTGGGACAATCAGCCCAAGTCCGGGAATGGTTAGATTTACATGGTGGAGAATCTCTGCTACAGCAACGTCAGGGAATTGCTGCAATTTTTGTAGTGTATCAACAGGCACGACAAGCTTTAGAAAAACGTCGGACATCAGAAAGAGACAGACTACAACAACTGGACTTACTCACCTATCAAGTTCAGGAATTAAGCACCGCCAACCTCAATGAAGCCAACGAATTAGAACAACTGCTGCAAGAACGAGAACGCCTCAATCATGTCGTGGATTTGCAGCAGATGAGTTATAAGATTTATCAAGCTTTATATCAAAACGATAACGAAGCCCCCGCCGTCGCTGACTTATTGGGAGACAGCGAAGCGACATTAAACGATATGGTGGAATACGATAGCCAACTGCAACCCATGTTGGACTTGGTGCGAGACGCCCAAACGGCGATAATGGAAGTAGGGCGACAAATAAACGCCTATGGAGAAAGTTTAGAAGCCGATCCGCAGAGGTTGGCAGAAGTAGAAGCACGGATTCGCGAATTAAAGCAAATTTGTCGCAAATATGGACCGACATTACTTGAAGCGATCGCCTACTTTCAACGCATCCAAGGAGAATTAGCCGAACTCAATGACACAGAACAATCTATTGAAAGTTTAGAACAACTTGAACAGTCATATTTTGCCAACCTTACCCAAGCCTGTCACCAATTAACACATTTGCGTCATACAGCAGCCACAGATTTAGAATTGCGATTAATCTCCGAACTCAAGCCCCTAGCAATGGAAAAAGTCCAATTTAAAGTACAAATAGCACCCATTGCACCCACCGCCGCCGGCGCAGACAAAATTACCTTTATGTTTAGTCCCAACCCCGGTGAACCCATCCAACCCTTAACACAAATCGCCTCCGGTGGTGAAATGAGTCGCTTTTTACTAGCTCTAAAAGCTTGTTTTTCCCAAGCTGACACAGCAGAGACAATGGTATTTGATGAAATAGATGTAGGTGTTTCTGGGAGAGTTGCCCAAGCGATCGCCGAAAAATTATATCAATTGAGTTATAATCATCAAGTATTATGTGTGACGCATCAACCCTTAGTAGCCGCAATGGCAGACAGGCATTTTCGGGTAGATAAACAAATTATTAATCCAAATAAGAGTAATAAAAATAACGACGAACAGCGGACAGTTGTGCGTGTTACTACATTAGATAACTTAACCACCAGACGAGAAGAACTCGCCCAATTAGCTGGGGGTAAATCAGCCACAGATGCGATCGCTTTTGCTGAATCACTGCTTTTACAAGCGGCTAATCATCGTCGTTCTCACAGGTAAATAATCGGCGTTGCTGAATTGAGATATGAATTTATCGGGCTACGCCCCGCTTCGCTAACACGCATTCGCGGAGCGTCTGTTTTCGACACGCTTTGCGAACGTAGAGAAGGTACAAAGAACAAGAAAGGTATTGTTGGTATTTCATATTCTGATTCAGCAACGCCAAATAATCTTGGTATTGGTGGTTTTTCTCTTCAGCATCATATAGCGGTTATTGGTTGAGTCCAATACACTCGTAAGGGCACGGCAATGCCGTGCCCCTACATGCGACGATATAATTTTTTATTGCATCCAACTGAGAACAGCTATAGTTATAAATCATCATAAAGTTATGAACCACAAAGACACAAAGATTTTTCTTTTGTGGTTAATTATTCAAAATTACTATTATTGGCACTTTCTCAGGCATAATAGACTGAAGACGAGAGTTCCTCGATTATATATGTAAATATCTCAGACCGGGCTATTGAAATTATGCGTACCCGCCAAGGTATTACTGAATTATTTACCACTTTTATACAACTAGATGCTGAGAGAATAATTGGTTGGGCGGTTGATGCTAAACTGCGTCGCCATCTACTTAATTGTCAGGCGCGTCTTTCACAGCCGGAAAATTCGGAGGATTTTTGGGTATTTTTTTGGTATAAACAGTGGCTTTCTCAGCCAGAAGGTTTGGCAAAGCGACATTTTTCGGCTTATTTACAAGAAGTCTGTTATTGGGCTGTTCATAAAATAATTGCTAATCTTGTTTCTAGTCAATACACGGTGTCTGACTGTTTTCAAATGGTGATTATTCGTGTAGATAAGGTTTTAAAAGGGTTTAAACCTAATTTGGGTTTTAATCTGAATAATTATGCTAGTGCGATTTTCAGCAGCGAACTTAAGGAAATGCTGCGATCGCAAAATGAAGTTGATATTTGCACAAACTGGCGATTGTTACGCAAGCTGACTCAAAAGCGTCTGGTGGAGTCTTTACAAAATCTGGGACTCGGTGCAGAAATCATTCAACGTTATGTGTTAGCATGGAAATGCTATCAAGAAATATACGCTCCACAGCAAGCTACAGGCACTCGCAAACTTCCCAAGCCAGATGAGGCTAGTTGGAGTGCGATCGCCAAGCTTTACAATTCTCAACGTTATACCCAACTGGCCTCACCAGGGCCAGAGTCAAGTCCAGAAATGATGGAAAAATCCCTGGTTGCTTGTGCAAAGGCTGTCAGGGATTATTTATATCCTAATTTTACTTCTTTGAAT
>CAVYXS010000029.1:0-13509 GCA_963772205.1 uncultured cyanobacterium | reverse complement strand
AGGAGTAGCGACAGAACGCATTGCTTTTCAACCTTTGCGTCGTAAGAATTCTGATCCATTACTGACAGTTGTTTCTAGCTTGGGTGTGGCGGTGGTAATTGTCAACTTAATACAATATTTAGTTGGAGCAGAAAGTTACACCTTTCCCGCAGATACTTATGGTAATTTACCGCCTTCAATTAACTTTGGTAGTCCCGAAAACCCGATTCCCATTCGTAGTGTACAGATGGTAATTTTTACTGTATCTGTAGTAATTGTAGCTATCCTGAGCTATTTTATTAATCGTACTAAATATGGTAAAGCAATGCAAGCGATCGCCGAAGATCCAATTACTGCTAGTTTATTAGGAATTAACACCGATGGCTTTATTGTACTGACGTTTTTTCTCAGTAGTTTTTTAGCAGGATTGGCGGGAACTTTGGTGGCTTCTAGTGTTAGTATTGCTAGTCCTTATTTTGGGATGACTTTTGGTTTAAGAGGTTTAGCCGTAATTGTTTTAGGGGGTTTAGGTAGCATTCCCGGCGCAGTGTTAGGAGGTTTAGTTATTGGACTAGCAGAAGCATTTGTTCCAGGTGAATATTCTGCTTATAAAGATGCAGTAGCCTTTGGAATACTATTTATTATGCTATTAGTTAGACCCCAAGGTTTACTAGGACGGCGCTTTGTACAAAAAGTGTAATGAAGATGCAAAATACAACAAATTAGTTTCTGATAAAACCTCCGCGCCCCTCTGCGTTTAAAAATAAAATCACTACTGACTCAAAAACATGGCAGATTTTTTCACTACTTACGGCGCAATTATTGTCTCTATGGTATTAGGGGCGTTGCTGGGTTTATCACTGTATTTACCGTTGATGGCTGGACAATTATCTTTGGCTAGTCCTGGATTTTATGCGGTGGGTGGATATATTGCAGCAATTCTATCAACCACGGTTTTTCCTATCCCTACAGGTAATTTATTTCCGATTCCTTTGCTGTTATTAGAAATGATAATTGCCGGGATAGTTTGTGGTTTATTGGGTGTGGCGGTGGGGATTCCGGTGCTGCGGTTGCGGGGAATTTATTTAGCGATTGCGACTATTGCTTTTGTGGAAGTGCTGCGGGTTATCTCGCTAAATCTGGATATTACCGGTGGTGCAATTGGAATTCCGAATATTCCCCAACCTTTCGTTAGCCAAATCGAATATTTGTGGATTTCTCTACCATTACTCATTATTAGTATGGTATTGTTTTATCGTTTGGAACGTATCCGCGTTGGTAGAGCTTTTACTGCTATCCGCGAAGATGAATTAGCTGCTGGTGCAATGGGAATTAACCCTACTTCCTATAAAGTTTTAGCATTCACTCTGGGAGCAATTTTAGCTGGAGTTGTCGGTGCTATTAGCGCCCATTTTCTCAATACTTGGAATTCTCGTCAAGGGACTTTTGATGCTAGTATCATCTATTTAACTTTTGTGTTGATTGGTGGTTCGAGAACTTTTTTAGGTTCGGTTGTAGGTGGTATGGTATTTACAGCTTTACCGGAAATTTTGCGAAATGTTGCGGATACGGGCGGTTTACCTAATTGGCTAGGACAATTTTTGCGCGATGGGCGATTAATTATTTTCGGTTTGCTGATTGTTGTGGGAACAATATTTTTTCCCCAAGGTCTGGTGACACCAGATATCTTTAATATCTTTAAAAGACGGTCAAGTAATCGGAATCGCCAAACATGAGAAAGTTCAAAAAGTTTAAACCTTTATTAATAGCTATTATAGCTATTTTGTGCTTATGCACTACCAGTCAGGCGCAAATATCTAAACCTGTATTCACAGTAGCTATAAATGCTGATTATGTCAGAGCATTATTTACAGCCGATAAATTTTTATCTGCTTGGAAAACGAGAAATGTAGCTGAAGGATTGACGCTGGTTTCTGGAGCAATCAAAGGTAAAATATCTCATGATGACCTATCTGCTTATATTTCGGGAACTTCTAGCCCCAGTCATGCAGCTTTTGAGGTGAAATCTGGTAAAAAATTAGCAGATGGTCGGTATGCTTTTGACGTTAAACTTTATGAATACCTTTACTCAGCAACACCTGAGTCTCAAGCTTGGAAATGTCCGCAGTCATCACGAATTGTGATTGTCAAAATAGGAGTTGATAATCCTAAGTTTCGGGTGGGCAATTGGCTAGTTGATGAACTGCCTACATCTTGTGAATTAATTTTAAAATAAATATGAAATATGTCTCATAATATTGTCTTAGAAGCGAAAGCTTTGACTCGTCGTTTTGGTGGTTTGGTGGCGGTGAATAATGTATCTTTCGCCGTCAACAAAGATGAAATTTTTGGTTTGATTGGTCCTAACGGTGCTGGTAAAACAACATTATTTAATTTGATTACATCTTTAATTCCGCCTTCTAGTGGCGAGTTAGTGTATAAAGGGTCTGCAATTTCCCAACTGCGTCCCCACCAAATTGCTGGTTTGGGTATCGCCCGCACTTTTCAAAATATCCGCTTGTTTGGTGAATTATCGGCGTTAGAAAATATAATTATCGGTAGACATTTACATATCAAAAGTGGTATGATTACAGGACTTATGGGATTACCTTCAGCGGTAAGAGAAGAACGTAAAACTAGGCGGAAAGCTTTAGATTTATTGGAACTTGTAGGGTTGAGCGATCGCGCTGATGAAAAAGCCAAAAATTTTCCTTACGGTGATCAACGTCGGCTAGAAATCGCCCGCGCTCTCGCCCTAGAACCGCAAATATTACTCCTCGATGAACCTGCTGCCGGAATGAATCCTAACGAAAAGCAGCAACTGAGTGAATTTATCCGCAGTCTCAGAGAACTATTTGATTTAACGATCATTCTCATTGAACATCATGTACCTTTGGTGATGGGTTTGTGCGATCGCATTGCTGTTTTAGATTTCGGTCAATTGATAGCTTTGGGTGAGCCATCTGTAGTCAGAAATGACCCAGCTGTGATTGAAGCTTATTTGGGTAATGAATGAGGATTTTAACCGCAGATGAACGCAGATGAACGCCGATATGTAGAGGATAAGTCAGATTTTACGATTTTAGAGGTTCAAGACCTTGATGTTAATTATGGTGGGATTCAAGCTCTGAAAAAGATTAATTTAACTATTAAAAAAGGCGAAGTTGTGACTTTAATTGGTGCTAATGGTGCCGGTAAAAGTACTACGCTCCGCGCTATATCTAAAATAGTCAATCCTCAAAATGGCAATATTATTTATAATGGCAGAAATATTACTCTTCGTCAACCTTATGAAGTGGTAAAACTTGGTCTAGCTCATTGTCCTGAAGGACGTAGAGTATTAGCCAAGCAAACTGTTTTTGATAATTTATTATTGGGTGCTTATATTCGTAATAATCAAGCGGAGATTAAAGCAGATATTCAACACCAATTTGAGTTATTTCCCCGGTTAGCACAAAGACGCAATCAACTAGCAGGAACCCTCAGCGGTGGTGAGCAACAAATGTTAGCGATCGCTCGTGCTGTCATGAGTAGACCACAACTGTTACTATTAGATGAACCTAGCCTAGGTTTAGCACCTGCAATTGTCAGAGAAATCTTCTCGATCATTGAAAATTTACGGGCTACAGGTGTGACGATTTTATTAGTAGAACAAAATGCTAATCTCGCTTTGCAAATTGCTGATAGGGGATATGTACTCAGAAGCCGGTTCTATTACTTTAACAGGTGCGGCTGCAGATTTAATTAGTGATGAGCGGGTCAAAAAGGCTTATTTGGGATAAAATTTGAGTCAGAGGTACAAATATATGATGAAATCACCGACCAAAAGCCTAACTCTAGAGGAATTCTTAAAACTGCCAGAAACAAAGCCGGCTAGTGAATATATTAATGGTCAAGTAATTCAAAAGCCAATGCCTCAAGGAAAACATAGTAAATTACAGGGTGAACTAGTCACCAATATTAATGCTATATTAAAGCCTCAAAAAATTGCCCTTGCGTTTCCAGAATTACGTTGTAGCTTTGGCGGACGTTCAATTATTCCCGATGTAACTGTGTTTGCTTGGGAACGCATTCCCCTAGATGAAAATGGAGATGTAGCAAATGTGTTTGAAACGCATCCAGACTGGACAATTGAGATTCTTTCCCCCGATCAAAGACCAACTAAAGTAATTGGAAATATTTTACATTGCCTAAATTATGGTACTAGTTTAGGTTGGCTACTTGAATCCAGATGAGTGTTCAGTTTTAGTTTATCCCCCAAAACAGCAACCAGAACTTTTACAAGCAGAACAGGATATATTACCAGTCCCTGATTTAGTGAGTGGTCTACAGTTAACTGTAGGACAATTATTTGCATGGTTAAAGTTATGAGGACAGATATTCATGGCTTTTAAACTAGAAAACGTCATTCCCTGGGGACGTTCTCTACTGGAATACATCAAGATGTTTGACTTAACTCCTGAAGAATTAAACTCAAATATATTTGATTGTGCGGGTGATCCTGCTAGTTTTAATGCAGAAATGACCCGCCAAGGCTATAAAGTTATCTCTGGCGATCCTATTTATCAATTTACAGCAGATGCAATTGACCAACGTATTCAAGACACTTATGAAGCAGTGATTCAAGGTGTCACAGCCAATCAAGAACACTATGTTTGGCAAGATATCCAGTCACCAGAAATGATGGGTGAAATTCGCATGTCAGCGATGAATCAATTTTTGGCAGATTTTACCCTAGGAATTCAACAAGGAAGATATATCAAAGCTGAATTGCCTAACTTACCCTTTACAAACCATCAATTTGATTTGGCTTTGTGTTCCCACTTGTTATTTACTTATTCTGACTTGTTATCAGTAGAATTTCATCTGCAATCAATTTTGGAACTATGTCGAGTTGCCAAAGAAGTACGCATTTTTCCCTTGATAAATATATCTGGTGAACCCTCTCCCTGGTTGCAACCAGTTATAGATGAATTACAACACCGAGGATATGCAGTAGAAGTTAAAAAAGTGCCTTATGAATTTCAAAAGAATGGCAATCAAATATTGCGTGTTCAGGGAATTTCTGCCAAATAATAAAAACTCTAATTACTGATGCATATTAATGATAAAATAAAGAAGTTTAGTGCCAGCGGCATCGAAGCAAAATAGTTAAAAAAAGATACGAAAGCTTAAATTTTCCGTGAGGTAAAGAAAGATGGTACAAACACCCACCGAACTAGAAACCATCTCTATTGAACTGCCAAGTGCGATTTCCTTGCACGTCACCCCAGAACAGTTCCAGGCGTTGGCAGTTGCCAATCGAGATTTAAGACTAGAACGCACAGCAGCAGGAGAATTAATCGTGAATCCCCCCACAGGAGGCGAATCGGGTATCCGCAATCTCAGTATCACTGGACAATTAGATCGCTGGCAAGAAGAACATGAAGACTTAGGAGAAGCCTTTGACTCCTCCACTGGATTTATCCTTCCCAACGGCGCCCATCGTTCCCCTGATGCTTCCTGGGTGAGTCGCCAACGCTGGGAAGCACTCACCCCCAAAGAGCGAAAAGGGTTCGTACCGCTTTGCCCCGATTTTGTTGTCGAGTTGCGTTCTGAATCTGACAGCCTCACCCAACTACGCTCTAAAATGCAGGAATACATGGACAACGGGGCAAAATTGGGATGGTTAATTAACCCGCAGCAGCGACGTGTGGAAATTTATCGAGCCGGAGTCGCTATGGAAATATTAGAAAATCCCACCGAGTTGTCTGGTGAAGAGGTATTGCCTGGGTTTGTTCTCAATCTCACGCGAGTTTTTGCGTAATAAATAATTGACTATGGGAAAATTTGTCTGCAGCAAATAACCCAAATCTTGCCTCTTCCTTAGCCCCAACGAAAAAACTTTTATGGCTATGCTACGCAAGTTATCACCAAACGCTAAGTAATAGAATCACGTAAATCATTAAGAGTAATCATCAATGTCATTGGTTCAAGAGGAGACAAATTAAAACCTAAAGCCAAATAAAAATCTTTAGCTTCCTCGGAAATAGCATGAACAATAATTCCTCTAATACCAATTGTATCAGCAGCTTGAACAACCCTTAGGGCAGCATCACGAAATAAAGCACGTCCTAAACCTCGACCTTGATAAAAACTATCTATTGCTAAACGTGCCAAAATTACTACTGGAATTGGGTTAGGCATATTTCGCCGAAATTTACCTAAAGCTGATTGTACACTAATTGCTCCAGATGCGAGGGCATAATATCCAACTACTCTATTATCAACGCAGATCACAAAAGTTCTAGTTGCACCACTGGTTTGATTAGTATAAGCCCGACGTTTTAACCAATCGTCAAGAGAAGCAATTCCACAAGAAAAATCAGTACAGGAGTGATGACTAGCGAGAGGTTCAGGAGGTGTTAAACTCATTCCTTGTCCCAAGGTGCGCTTGTCTGCATGGTTTTGCGTAAACGCTCATTAGATTGGGGTGGTGCATCTAGTAAGGCGATAAATTCTGCATAAGCCTCTGGAGTAGCCCAAAAAATAGTTCGTTCTAGCAAAGTTTCCTCCGCAGCATTCCGCGCAGCAGCCAAAATAAAATCAGTTCGATTTTTACCTAACACTTTGGCGGCCATATCTATCAAATCACGGTCTTCTGGCTTAATGCGTAAGTTTAGGGTGTTACGTGGAGTGTTATTTTTGATTTTACTGGTCATGGTTGCTTTATTTGGCGTGTAATTCATGATGAAATTATTTTAGCATCATGTAATGACAACGACATTACAATGTGTCTGAGAAAAGTCCTTGAGAAGTCAGCAAGCCAACAGCTATTACAAAATATTACAAAATTCAGCATAAGATGTAATTTGCCGCCCGCTGATGCGGGCTGTATCAGTATAGCTGCGAAATTAATTCGCCCGAATCTCTAAACCCATGAGTCAAATAGTCTGGATAGCAAGACACGCCAACCGTCTCGACTTCGTAAACCCTGATTGGTTTCTCACTGCAGAACGACGCTATGATCCACCTTTGTCTGATGATGGTTTTGTGCAAGCACAGCAGCTAGCCAAGCGCTTGCGCTCAGAAAACATTACCCAAATTTTTGCTTCGCCCTTTCTGCGAACCGTACAAACCGCCAACGCCGTCGCCCAAGTGCTAGACTTGCCCATTAAACTAGAAACAGGCTTGAGTGAATGGCTAAATCCGGCTTGGATGACAGAAGAACCAGAAAAACTGTCTATTCCAGCACTCAAACAATTATTTCCCAGAATTGACATCAGCTACACTCCACGGATAGTAGCCAAGTATCCTGAAACTCAAGAACAAGTGCGGGAACGTTCCGGACAAACTGCTAGATGTCTTGCGGCTGAACACTTTCCTGAAAATATCCTACTAGTAGCACATGGTGCATCAGTCCTAGGTGGAGCAATGGGATTAGTCGGGGAAATTGCCAAAACTGAAGTTAAAGCTTCCTTATGTTCCTTAGTCAAAGTGGTGCGTCAAGACTCAGAATGGTTATTAGAACTCAAGGGAGATACTTCCCATTTGACGCAGGTAGAGACGGCGATTCGATTTAACTAGATTCAACTAATTGCAAATTATATGACCTTACTATTAGCAGGAGACATTGGCGGTACAAAAACAATTCTGCGATTGGTTGAGACATCTGACTCACCAGGTTTACGTACTATCCAGGAAGCAAGTTACCCAAGTGGAGATTTTCCCGATTTAGTGCCAATAGTACAGCAGTTTTTGGCACAAGTTAACGCACCAACACCCGAAAAAGCTTGTTTTGCGATCGCAGGCCCTGTGGTGAATAATACTGCCAAGCTGACAAATTTGGCTTGGTATTTGGATACCGAACGTCTACAACAAGAACTAAATATTCCCTCTGTCTCTCTCATCAATGACTTTGCTGCTGTTGGTTACGGAATTTTCGGCTTAACCAAACAAGATTTGCTGACTTTACAAGTCGGTAAACACCAACCAGAAGCACCCATAGCTGTCATTGGTGCTGGTACTGGCTTAGGAGAAGGATTTTTAATTAAGCAAGGAAATCAATATCAAGTCTTTCCTTCCGAAGGTGGACACGCCGACTTTGCCCCCCGCAACGAGTTAGAATTTCTGTTATTGAAATACCTGCTGGATAAACATGATATCCAGCGCGTTTCTGTAGAACGGGTAGTTTCCGGACAGGGGATAGTTTCAATTTACCAATTTTTACGCGACCGCAAAATCGCTACAGAATCACCAGACATCGCCCAAATTGTGAGAACATGGGAACAAGAAGCTGGACAAGCAGAGAAAAGCGTCGATCCAGGTGCGGTAATTGGTAAAGCTGCATTAGCAGGACGCGATCGCCTCTCGGAACAAACTATACAATTATTTATCGAAGCTTATGGTGCAGAAGCGGGCAATCTGGCGATTAAGCTCCTACCTTATGGTGGATTATATATTGCTGGTGGCATTGCTCCAAAAATACTGCCTTTGATTCAAAACAGCAGTTTCCTGTTAAATTTCACCCAAAAAGGCAGGATGCGTTCCATCCTCGAAGAAATACCCGTGTATATTATTCTCAATCAACAAGTCGGATTAATTGGTGCTGCTTTATCTGCTGCTAGGTTATAACAACTAAGTAAGTTGGTGAAAATAAATATTACTAGTTTGGGCATGGGGCATGGGGCATGGGGCATGGGGCATGGGGGAGCCACTGCGGTGGACGGGTTCCCCGGCATATAGCAAGTGGCGTTATGGCAAAACATGCTTGATGTCCGACTTTTAACTTAGTAATTTTTATTAGTGCCAACTTACTTAATATCATCCGTTATATCCGCAGGATAAGCAGCAAAAAATATGACAAATAAAGTATTGTTGTCATTAATTCTCGCCACTTGTGTATGCAGTGGAACTGGACTAGTTCAAGCGCGTCAACCGAAAACTACCGTAGCGCCAGCTAAAACCAGCACCTCTCAACCAAACAAGTCGGTTTCACCAGTTAAACCAAAAGTTCCTGGAGTAGTGCAGCCCAAATGGACATTATTCACTGCTCCAGATGGGCGCTTTAGTGTTTTAATGCCAGGAGTACCGAAACGAGATACCCAATCGCAAAAAACCTATATGGGGGAAATTAATTTAGAACTATTTGTAGCACAACCACCACAGCAGGAAGTAGCATATATAGTTGCTTACAATGACTTTCCTTATGCTTATGGTCAAATGGCTAATCCACAAGAAATACTAAATAATGCACAGAATATGGCGTTAAAAACTACGAAAAGTAATCTAATTAGTCAGAGAAATATTCGCAGTTCTAATGGTCATCCTGGCAAAGAAATTGAGTATGTAAATTCCATCGGTAAAGTCACTAAAACCAGAATGTATTTTGCTGAGGGACGCTTGTATCAAGTTACCGCCATAGTTAGTAAAAAGCAACGCCAAACGTTAGCTAAAACCATTACAGGGTATTTGAATTCTTTTCAGGTGGTTTTGAAAAGTTGAAAAATCCGGGTAGGGTGTGAAAGGTGACGATTTCGATCTGTTTTGTCAGGAAAACATTTCCCTGGTGCGCCTAACGCACCGACATACAACGTGGTGCGTTAGACTAAAGCCAATAAGTTGATGAAATTGATGATAATTTATGAATAAAATCCCAACACAAATCCCCACCGATACTTGGGTGACAGCAACTTGGAATGAATATATCCAAATAGTTGAACACCCAGCCTATGAAAAAGCCAAGTGCTACTACCACAATCAAAAAATGAGGATTGAAATTCCACCACTGGGTCATGATCACGCTTGTGACAACACAATTATTATATTTGCTGTTAACCTTTTTTGCACTATCAAAAGCATCCTTGTAAAAGGCTTAACTAACTGCACCTACCGCAAAACAGGCTTTGATGATGCCCAGCCCGATGTGTCTTACTACATTGGCGAAAATGCTGATGTTATTCCTTTCGGGACTTCAATCATTAATTTAGATATATATCCACCGCCAAATTTAGTAATAGAAATAGCCAATAGCTCCCTGGCTGATGATAAAGGTGAAAAACGGCTACTTTATGAAGATTTAGGAATAGCTGAATACTGGATATTAGATGTTAAAAATGTCCAAATAATCGCTTTTGTTATAGAAAATAAAGGTAGTCGAAGAATTACAGAATCTCAGGTATTACCAGGTTTGCCAATTTCTTTACTCAATGATGCTTTACGGCGAACTCGTCAAATGAATCAAGGTCAAGTTGGTGCTTGGTTATTAGCTGAATTTCAGAAGTAAGTTGTCATTTGTTATTTATAAGAGGATGTTTGCAAAGTTGCAAATTATACTAGAAATCTAGCTTCTATAATTATACTAGAAATCTAGCTTCTATTCCTAAAAGCTGATGGGGGCTGGGGGGGTTAGGGTTACCATAGTTTGGTATTACCAATAATACTTTTGAAACACCCTCTAAGGGATAAACTAAATTAGTGCCAATTTAGAGCCAAAAAATACTATGTCATTGACAGTTTCAACTAAATACAATTTTTTACCCCGCTTTTATAGACTGGCGAGTGTGAGTGTGTTGTCTAATATGATGGTTCCCCTAGCAGGGTTGGTAGATATTGCTTTCTTGGGACATTTGACAGATATCCGTCACTTAGCTGGGGTGATTTTGGCAACTATCCTTTTTGACTACCTTTATCGGGTGTTAAAATTTATGCGGTCAAGTACTAATGCTCTGACTGCTCAAGCTGTAGGACTTGATGAACCTAAAACTGTATTATTGGCTGGATTAAGAAGTGGTTTGATTGCCTTAACAATTGCTTTAGTCATTCTACTATTGCAATACCCTATCCAGAAATTTGGTTTTTTGCTGTTAAGTGGTTCTCCAGAAATTGAAGCCTCTGGGGTTGATTATTTCTACGGACGGATTTGGGGCGCACCTGCTGTTTTGCTCAATTTTGTCCTATTTGGTTGGTTTCTAGGGCGGGAAATGAATGGTATAGTGCTGCTAATGTCAATTGTTGGTAATGGTTCTAATGTCTTGCTTGACTATCTCATGATTGTCAAGTGGGGTTGGGAAAGCATGGGAGCCGGTTTAGCAACAGCTATCAGTCAGTATTTAGCATTATTTATTGGTTTGGTTGGGGTTGGTTTGACTATTGATTGTCAAGTGTTACCAGCCGCATTAAAAGACATGTTTAATTGGGTAGCACTTAAAGATACTTTTGTACTCAAGAGTAATATTCTGATTCGATTTGTAGCGCTGATTTCAGTTTATTCTATCTTTACTAATCTGAGTTCCCTACTAGGAACTAATATTTTAGCAGAAAACGGTTTGCTATTGCAAATTGCTTTTTTGAGTCAGTTTGCAGTTCAAGGTGTTGGGCTGACAACACAAACTTTGACTGGTAATTTTAAAAGTAAGGGAAATAGAGAACAGATGATACCATTGCTAATTGTCTCTATGGGCGCAAGTTTGGCTATAGCTTTAGCCGTTGCTTTTATATCTATTATTTTTCCAGACCAAGTTTTTGGGCTGTTGACTAATCATCCAGAGATAAATACCAACATTAATAGGTATACAATCTGGTTGTTACCAGTTTTAGTAATTACTGCGATCGCTTTCATTCTCGAAGGTTACTTTATCGGCTTAAAGGAAGGTGCAATCTTACGTAATGCCGTATTACTGGCGTTTTTCTTGGGTTTTATCCCTCTAGCCATCACCGCTTGGTATTTCCAAAACAACCACCTCTTATGGGCAACTATTGTCTCTTATATGACAACTATTATGGTCGTGTTAGGTGTATTTGTACCCCAAACATTAAATAATAAAAATCTTCAAAATCAGGAATTACTTAAAAATTAAATCTTATCTCTGCTGTCTTAATTTCACCGCCTCAGCCCACTCTACTTAACAGGATATAATTTTGTAATGTAGGCGACAAAAATAGTTTTCCTGTTCTTTGTAATTAAATTAGCATTTTCTGACTCAATTTTATAGTAATTATTGGCAAAGGGGAATAATTCAGCAATTAAAACTTTTGCTCTCAAAGGTTTTAATAATTTAGACTTGCCAGAGAAAATTGCTATTATTGAGGATAAAATATTGATGACTAGTGATTCTACTAGTACACAATTATTTGCTAATCTAAGGGTGAATTTTACCTCTATTCCCTTAGAAAATACTTTGGTTGGCAGCAACAACAATTTAGGTTTCTACAGTTATAGTAGCTCTGATACAACGAGCAATGATCTGACGACAAATTATGCTGAACAACAGCAGCTTAATAGTAATGCTAGCGCTGCGAACTATAGCTTTAACTCTGGCTACGGCTTGGTAAATGCAGCCGCCGCAGTGGCTCAAGCTATTGGTCAAAATGCCTTTGCTAATGTTCCTAACTTGGGTGGAAATAATTGGGGAGCAGATATGATTAAAGCTCCAGAAGCTTGGGCTAAGGGATACACAGGTCAGGGTGTTGTCGTTGCTGTTTTAGATACTGGAGTTGACTACAACCACGTAGATTTAAAGGATAATATTTGGACGAATCCTCAAGAAAATAAGGACGGCTATACTAATGATCTCCACGGTTGGAACTTTGTTGATAACAACAATGATGTTTTAGATAACAACGGTCATGGTACCCATGTTTCTGGGATTATTGCTGGAGAAAATAATAACTTTGGTGTCACCGGTATTGCCTATAATGCCAAGATTATGCCCGTCAAGGTTTTAGATGACTCTGGTTCAGGCTCCACTACAAATATCGCTAATGGCATTTACTATGCTGTCAATCATGGTGCTAATGTAATTAATCTCAGCCTAGGTAGCAATTTTTCTGATAGCACTCTACAATCAGCTATTGAATATGCCAGCAACAAAAACGTAGTCGTTGTTATGGCAGCAGGTAATGATGGTTTGCCGATCACATCCTATCCCGCCGAATATGCAGATAAGTGGGGACTTGCGGTTGGGGCTGTAGATCGCAATAATAATTTGGCTAATTTCTCTAACCGACCAGGATTCAGTCAACTGGACTATGTTACAGCACCAGGAGTAGATATTTACTCCTCAATACCAGGTAATCAGTATGCCTCCTATAGCGGTACATCAATGGCGACTCCCTACGTTAGTGGGGTTGTTGCCCTGATGTTTAGTGCTAACCATAACTTAACTGAGGCTCAAGTGCGTCAGATGATCACACAGACGGCGGGAAATAGCACCACACAAGCTCAAATCCCTAACTTGAATCTCAACTCCCTAGCATCTCAGATAGTTGCACAGATACCACAAAATATCACACCATCTACGATATCTAGCTTCAATATCAGCTATATCACCCAGAGTCATACGGCGACTTTAGACTGGAACAGTATCTCAAAAGTACAAAGTAATGACCTATTTGCGAACTCAGAAAATTGGTTGCAATTGCGGGACTATGATAGCAGTTTAGGTACGGAAAATTTGATTGCTAGCAATCAAGATGATACTGATACTGATACTGAAGCGATAGTGAATAAACGTAAACAAAATCTGGAGTAGTTTCAGTGGATGAGCCATT
>CAVYXS010000028.1:0-6957 GCA_963772205.1 uncultured cyanobacterium | reverse complement strand
ACTATTTTGTATACTTAACACGAGGATCTAGTAAACCATAAAGAATATCGGCAACGAGATTAAAAATCACAATCAAAATTGCATAGATAAATGTAATTGCCATGACTACTGGTGTGTCATTCTTATAGATAGAATCAATTAATAAAGCACCAATACCTGGAACCCGAAAAACTTTTTCTGTAACTAAAGCACCTGTAAAAACACTGGGAATATCTAAGGCTACCAATGTAACTACAGGAATTAACGCATTCCGCAAAACATGGCGACTGATGACCAAAAATTTGGGTAATCCTTTAGCATAAGCAGTACGCACATAGTCTTGATGGATATTTTCTAAAATCTCTGAACGCACAAAGCGCATGAGCATGGCTGTCTGCCAGATTCCTAAGACAGCAATAGGCATAATAGATTGTTTAATTTGAGCAATAAAACTCTGCCAATCTGTTACCTGTAAGGTACTGTTGTAGATAAAGGGGAACCATTTTAAATGGATACTAAAGATAATAATAAACAGTAAGCCTGTAAAAAATGTTGGTAAAGAAAATCCTATAAAAACTAAAGTTGTCAAAACTGTATCAAAAATAGTATTGCGTTTGAGAGCCGAAATTACACCCAAAGGAATAGCCAGCAATATACCAACAAGGTAAGCAGAACCTACTACCCACAAAGTTGTCGTTAAGCGTTGGAAAATTAAGCCAATTACGGGACTACGGCTAGTAAAAGAATATCCCATATCTCCAGTAATAAAAGCGGTAAACCACTTGACATAGCGAATATAAATTGGCTGATCTAAACCTAAAGATTTGCGGATATTTTCCCGAACTTCCGCTGTGATGGCAGGATTCGTGGCAAATTCTCCCATTGGATCGCCTGGTGCTAATGCCAGAATAGTAAAAATTACAATACTGATGGCAATTAATGTCGGAATAGCAATTAGTAATCGATTGATTAAATATTTACTCATTAGAAATGTGGAATTTATACTCAGAATTGTTGCAAAATATCCACTAATTTTAACCTGGTAATGGTGAGTTTGCGAATGCGTTAGCACAGCCCTCCGCAGGCATCGCTACGAGCTTGTGTTCTGAACCAAAGAACTTGTGTGGTGGGCATTACCCACCCTACAAAAATCACTGAAAGACGCTGTAATTTAAGCCCAATTGCGTACTACATTAATCTTGTATTGACGTTCTTGGGGCAAAACATAATCCAGCGAACCGTAGCGTTCTAAAGCCCAGTTTCGCAAATCTTGAATAGCACGAGGAAAGATATCATCAGGGATACTCCAAGCTGCGCTTTGGATTTTATTTTCTTGGTTTTCTACCAATTTACCCACAGTATCTTCAATTCGCCATTGGGCGGCAATTTCGGTTTCTACAGTTGCACCTTGTTGTTGTAACTCTGCTAAAACTTCTTCTTCAGTTGCACCATAACGTGGTAAACGATGACCATAGCCATCTAAAATTGCTCTCCAACGCTCAGTAAATTCCCATCTCGGTACATTCACCTCTGAATCAGCACCAACAGAAGTAGCCTGACCATGAGTGTAGAGCAAAATACCACCTGGTTTCAAGACGCGACGGATTTCTGCTAGCGCCTGTTTCCAAGCAGCAATTAAATGAAAAACGTGAACAGTCAACGCAACATCGAAGGAGTTGTCATCAAAGGGTAAAGCAGTAGCATCTCCTTTAATTGCTGTTAGTTTATGAGACACACCCTCTAATTTTTGGTGCAGTTCAGCTAACATCTTTTCTGAGACATCTATACCAGTGTAGGAATAGCCTTTTTTAGCAATTGGTACAGCAATTCTCCCAGTACCGATACCCGTTTCATAAAACTTGGTATCTGCTGTTGGTGAAACTAAATTGAGGATAAAGTCTGTCACTTGCTCAGAGATTCCTGGTGGAAATCCTCGTGTAGCATCGTAAATATTAGAAACCCGATCAAATGAAACAGTTGTAGTCATATATCTTTCTTGAAGGTATGGAAAATGTATGTGTAAGGCACTGGGAATTGGGGACAATAAAATTTAGATTGACTAAGTAAATTGAACTTTACCCAGTTTATTTAAACCAAAAAATAATGAACTAATATGGAATGATTGGAGAAGAATACCGTTAGAAATATTTTGAATTAAATTGTCTAATGGCAATAGCTTTACATTTATTATTTCTGTTGAGTCTAAGTTTAAATCGGCTACAAGCTCTACATTTGTTGCTAAAAAACAATGGATTAAGTTATTGTGAGTTGCTGGATTTGGTGATATTATTCCTGTTTTGATAAAATTGTCGCTAGTGTATCCCGATTCTTCTAATAATTCGCGTTTTGCTGCTGCTAACGGGGAAATATCTTCTGGTTCCATACCACCACCAGGTAATTCTAAAACTGTCTTTTGAATACCGTGGCGATATTGCTCAATTAACACAACTTCCTGCCTTTTTGTGATGGTCACGACATTAACCCATGTTGAATATTCAAAAACATAAAAAGGTTTAACTATTTGTCCATTAGGCATTTGGCAAGTGTCTGCACGAAGTGAAAGCCATTTATCTTTTACTAGATATCTAGACTTTAATATATTCCAATTTAAGGAATCCATATTTAATCCTCTAAACCATCTGCGAGGAATACTATCGTTGGCAGTCGGCGGGAAACTCCATCCCTAGGTGTCTTTCGAGGGACTATAGCCCGCCGACTTTGGGCATAGGGTATAACATTGGTGAATCTTTACCATGCCCCATACCCTAAAACTCTATCCCGCAAGTGGCGTGGAGTTTTTGATTGCCAGTCTTCTCATCGAGAAGAATCAAAGCCTTAACAAATTTTACTATAATTTACTGTAATTTGATACACATACAGTAGTATTATATTCAAAAGGAAGATTTACCGAAGTTTCTAGGCTATTCCTGAGAGACAATTTTTTGTTTAGTGATATTTTGATCACTATAGATTTACTGGTGTTGCATAGGTATTGACCATTGATGTTTGGCATTCTCCTTTACCCTTTTTCCCAGTCCCGATTTTTAACTTAGGTGATGATATGGAAACAACTACCCAATGGATAAAAACCGATGTGCTGGTGATTGGAGGCGGTACGGCAGGGACGATGGCGGGAATTAAGGCGAAACAGGCGAATCCAGCGGCAGAGGTGCTAATTTTGGAGAAAGCTAATATTCGTCGCAGTGGTGCGATCGCAATGGGAATGGATGGCGTAAATACCGCAGTTATCCCAGGACACTCTACGCCAGAACAGTATGTACGGGAAGTCACTATTGCTAATGATGGCATTGTCAACCAAAAAGCCGTCTATCAAACGGCAAAGCTAGGCTATGAAACCATTCAAGAACTAGAAAGTTGGGGTGTTAAATTCCAAAAAGACCCCCAAGGGAATTACGATGTTAAACAAGTGCATCGGGTAGGCAAATATGTATTGCCAATGCCAGAAGGTAAAGACCTGAAAACGATTCTTACCCGACAGGTAAAGCGCCATAAAGTCAATGTTACCAACCGCGTTATGGCGACGAGGGTTTTGGTAAAAGCAGGAAGAGCGATCGGTGCGGTTGGGTTTGATGTGCGCGGCGGCGATTTTGTTGTCATCCAAGCTAAAGCCGTTATTCTTTGTACAGGGGCTTGTGGACGATTGGGATTACCTGCATCAGGCTACCTTTATGGCACTTATGAAAACCCCACTAATGCCGGCGATGGTTACTCAATGGCTTACCACGCAGGCGCAGAATTAAGTAATATTGAATGCTTCCAAATCAACCCCTTAATTAAAGACTACAATGGCCCAGCTTGTGCTTATGTTGCTGGGCCTTTTGGTGCATATACCGCCAACGCGGAAGGACACCGCTTCATTAATTGTGATTATTGGAGCGGTCAAATGATGCTAGAAATTTGGAAAGAATTGAACTCTGGTAAAGGGCCAATTCAGTTGAAAATGACTCATTTGGATGAAGATACTATTTCCGAAATTGAGTCTATTTTATGGTCAAATGAACGACCAAGCCGGGGACGTTTTCACGAAGGTAGAGGCGAAGACTACCGCACCCACGGTATTGAAATGAATATCTCGGAAATTGGCTTGTGTAGTGGACATAGTGCTTCTGGTGTTTGGGTGAATGAAAAAGCAGAAACCACAGTACCAGGATTGTATGCAGCCGGAGATATGGCAAGTGTTCCTCATAATTATATGATTGGGGCTTTTGTCTATGGTCGTTTAGCAGGAACTAATGCTATTGAGTACATTCAAGATTTGGATCATTTAGAACCTGATACTGAGTTTTTAGCATGCTGAAAAAGCGCGGATTTATGCACCATTGAATCAGCCGAATGGAATTCCCCATACCCAGGTTGAATATAAGTTACGGCGACTAGTAAATGATTACTTGCAACCGCCAAAATCAAATTATAAAATGGAAATTGGACTGAATAATTTTGTCCGCTATCATCATACTTTGGCGCAAATGGGAGCGAGTGATCCTCACGAACTCATGCGCTGTATGGAAGTGCATTTTATTAGAGACTGTGCAGAGATGGCTGCACGAGCATCAATATATCGTCGAGAAAGTCGTTGGGGACTTTATCACTATCATTTAGATTTTCCAGAAAAGAATAATCAGGAGTGGTTTTGTCATGTGAATTTGAAGAAGAATGATGCGGGGGAAATGGTGTTATTTAAGCGTTCTGTGGAACCTTATATTGTGGATGTGGATTTAGGAAGAGAGGTTTATAATGTGGCGGTGAGATAAAATCAGAGTAAGTAAATCAGTGCTAATATTTCGATGTTGGTTCTAATTTTAAAACGCAAAGGGGCGCAGAGTTTGAGAGCAATTTTTGTTATGTTTGAGAAAAATTGGAATCTTCTTTGGTAAATTAATCTCAAAAAATCTGGTGTGCAAATGCCTATTTATGATTCAATCGGTAAACAATATACAAAAACTCGCGTTCCTGACTATCGCATTCTCCAGAAGATAATCGAGTTACTCAATTTACCTCAAGGTAGCATTATTGCTGATATTGGAGCGGGTACTGGTGGTTACGCACAAGCGCTAGCTAATCAAGGATTTTCTGTTTACGCTGTAGAACCATCATCGGTGATGCGTACACAAGCATCATCACATCCACAAATTAAATGGTTGACTGGATATGCAGAAGCTTTACCTTTACCTGATAAATCTGTTGATGCAGTGATTAGTATTCTGACAATTCATCATTTTTCGGACTTAGCGAAGTCTTTTCAAGAAATGCATCGAATTATTAAATCGGGGGCAATTATCTTGTTAAGTTTTGATATTAGATTTGCTCAAAAAATCTGGCTGTATGATTATTTTCCTTGGCTGTGGAAAGATGCTCTCAAATTTCTCCCACTTAATGAAATTACCAGTTTAATTGAGAAGAATACTCAAAGGGTTATTGAAGTCATACCTTTGATGTTACCATACGATTTATCTGATTTATTTGCCGCAGCAGCTTGGAGGCGGCCTGAGTTGTACCTCCAGCGAGAAATGCGTGCAGGAATATCTTCTTTTGCTTTAGCTGATCCCACTTTGATTGAATCTGGCGTTAATTCTCTCGCAGCAGATTTAAGTAGTGGTGAATGGGAGAAAAAGTATGGGGAGATTCACCAGTTAACAGAAATTGATGTCGGTTATCGTTTTTTGAAAGCGGTGATTGCAAACTAACATAGAACATAACAAACCTAGAGGTAGGATATGGCTTTAATTAATCAAAGAGTAGATGTTCCTGTGATTGTAGACGAGTCTAAATGTTTGGAAAAATGTGTAGCCTGTATCGAAGTTTGTCCGCTTGATGTATTAGCCAAAAATCCCGAAACTGGCAAAGCATATATGAAGTATGACGAATGTTGGTTTTGTCTCCCTTGTGAAAAGGAATGCCCCACAAATGCAATTACAGTGCAAATTCCTTTTTTGTTACGGTAACGCAGCAAAATATAGTATTATTCAGTCATTGGTAGTGTAGATATTGCCCACCTTTCTAATTTGTTATTGTTTTTGAAAAAAATAATAGCAGTAAAAAGGCGATCGCTAAACTACATCTATCATCAAAGCGCGTAACTATAGGAATTTTATATAAAAAAATGCCATTAACTCCATCTGCAACTCCTCAAGGATTTAGTACGTTTATCACTAACCTGGGTATCAAAGATACTACTAATGATTTTGTATTGATTAAATCGGATGTTCCCTGTGTGGCTGATGGAGTATTTACACAAAGTCTTTTTGCTTACCAAGTGTGACTATTAGCCGTAGTAATTTAAAAGATCATCTTAGGTCGTTTCTTTTTTGCCATTAATTAAATTGTATTGAACATTTGTAAATAATACAAAAAAATGTAATTGTTTGTCATCAGTCTTACTACAAGATAGTGATAAAAGAATTAACCAGTTTTATCAAGATTCAAAATGTCTACAAATATAGATTCTGAATTAAATGAATGGTTGGAAATGTTGCGATCGCCTAATTTAAGCGATCGCCTGGTGGCGGTAAAAACCCTGCAACACTTGGGGGATGAGGCGGCTATTGATGCTTTAATTATCGCTTTGCAAGACGAAAGCCCCGCTGTGCAAAAAATCGCTGTCACTGCTTTATGGGAAATTGCCAATCCCTTCGCTGTTACGGCTTTATTACCATGTTTAGCTTCACCAGATGCAGAAATTCGCAGTGAGGCGCTGTCAGCTTTGGGTGAGTTGGTTTCTTCAGAAGATTTGCTGCTGTTATTAGATGCGTTACAGCAACAGGATATTAACCTCCAACTGAATGTGTTAATTCTGTTGTGAAAGATACATGATGCCCAATCTCTCCCAGCGGTGCTATCCTTCTTTGAGTCGGAACATCCCCAACTGCGGGAAGCGGCTGTCACTACTCTTAGCTATCTCAATCAAGTGCAGATATGCCCACCCGCGTTGTCTTTAATTAGCGATTCGCGATGGATCCA
>CAVYXS010000027.1:0-20636 GCA_963772205.1 uncultured cyanobacterium | reverse complement strand
GCAATTGTGCTTCTTCTTCTGGGAATGGTAGCCGGAGTGAGTACCGACTATGTTCAAACTGGGGATTTCTTGCTGACAAAATTTGGCTGCATTTGTCGCCACACCAGGCGCGCCGCCATAGAAAAATACCTTTGTATTTGTATGCTGTTGTCCCAGTTCTCGCAACAGTGTTTCAGCTAGTTCAATTCCTGGACAACGTTGCACTTTTTGCCATAACAGACAGCGCAAATACAATACTACCCCAGCGCCATCTGGAATCACTAACTCGGCATCTTGAATGACCTTAGCTAGAGAACTATTGCGCTCTGCCTGCATGGTCATTTCTGCATTTAGCGTTACCACATGAGCGCCTATACCTTGCTGTAGGTATTCTAGCAACCAGCCTGGATAGTTAGTCATCACATGAACTGGTATTCCTAACACTGAAAACTCTTTGGGCGGTTTAGACATAGCCGATTCTTGATTAGCCTCACACCAAATTCTTGAGACCGCTAGTTTATCAAATTTTTTCATATACTGTCTGTCGTCATTTTAGCAAGATATAATTTAACTCTGGGGTAAGTAAAATTAAGTAAATTATGTTCTTTAAGTAACTTAACAGCCTGGATTGACACTGTATTTTGAGTATTTATTCTCATAAAATAAATTTATCTTAAATCAATAAGAATTGAGCCGCGATTTGGAAAAAATGCCTGCAAACACGATGGCATTTTTTAATAGCGACGTGGATAAAAAATGTCTAATTTATTGACTTGAGAACGCGCTGAGTAATTGTTCAACATGATAATAGCCTGATATGGAGCAGTATAACTCCTTTGGATGACATGGCTGGAGAGAATCTGAGCGCCTAACCCAGAAACTGCTGATGTTTTCCCATTAGCCAAAGTTTAGGGGAGACAAGAGAAAAAATACCTCTGTAGGGAATTACTCATTGTGCAACCAGGATCTGGGTGGGAAGGCTGGGCATTTTTTGGTGGGCATAGTTCTTACCTGCAACAATAGAAAGTAGAGTCAAAAACTCCAACCTTTAGACGGATGGCGTTTGAGTAATCAGACTCAGTTCCCACTAATTGAGATTGATCTTTTATAGTTGGGTTTACCCAACCAGATTTTATGATTGAAGTGAAATGTTCATCTGGGGAATAAGTGCCTGTATTACTGGCAACAGCCCTCAGGGTTAGCTTGACTCACAAAACGCTGCAATTTGTTGGTATAGATGTCTGGACAGTTAATCTCCTCAGACTTTTGAGTAAACTCGATTTTACAGTTAAGGTAGTGTAACGGGTGGAAGTTGGCTATGAGTAAAATTCGTATTGCTCTGATTGAAGATCATGATCTGACCCGTGTGGGTATTCGGACAGCACTACTGCAAAAAGAAGAAATAGAAGTTGTAGGGGAAGCTGCCAATGCTGCCGAAGGTCTAAAAATGTTAAAAAGGTTACAACCTGATATTGCGATTGTAGATATTGGGTTGCCCGATAAGGATGGCATTGAACTGACGCGGGAGTTGAAATCAATTGGGAATGGAGACGAATTAGCAACAAAGGTGTTAATTTTGACTTTGCGGGATAACAAAGAAGCTGTGCTGGCAGCTTTTGCCGCAGGAGCTGACTCCTACTGCATGAAAGATATCAAATTTGATAATTTGCTGGAAGCAGTGCGAGTAACTTACAATGGCAACGCTTGGATCGATCCGGCGATCGCGCGGATTGTCTTACAACAAGCTCAACAAAATCCACCGAAACCGGAAACGATCTCAGTGGATCACCAGACCCATGCCCATAACTCAAATACACTAGAAAATCATGAGATTATTGACCCATACACCCTGACAGAAAGGGAATTAGAAGTGTTACAGTTGATTGTCGAAGGTTGTAGTAATGCAGTCATTGCCGAAAGACTTTACATAACAGTTGGAACTGTAAAAACTCACGTCCGGAATATTTTGAATAAGTTATGTGCCGATGACCGTACCCAAGCCGCAGTCCGCGCCTTGCGTTCTGGGTTAGTGGGATAGGGTAACTTTTGGGGTGTGGCAACCCTCAAGACAAATCAATGAAAATTGACAATTTTGAAAAAATTTATTTTCAAAATTGGTGCTACAGGGCGGCTAAAATCTACCATTCAAAACCATCGAAAAGCTGACAATATAAGCTTTTTAAATTTTGTGTATTTGTCTTAGCTTTTCTGTGAAGATTAATGTTTAATTATCGGTTATTTATCTGGTGGGATAAATATTACACGATCTGGAAATTCAAGTATCTACAAAATAAAGTCAAATATGACTGAAATAGATATAGTCAAACTTAAGCTCATGGTCGTCGATGATGAGCTGGATAACTTAGATTTACTCTACCGTACTTTCAGGCGAGATTTTCAAGTATATCAAGCTAATCATGCTCGTAGTGCCCTAGAAATCCTGGACAAAGAAGGTGAGATGGCTGTAATCATCTCCGACCAAAGAATGCCAGAAATGAACGGCACAGAATTTCTGAGTCTCACTGTGGAAAGGTTTCCAGACACAATTCGGATTTTGCTCACTGGTTTTACAGATGTCGAAGATTTGGTGGATGCGATTAATTCCGGTCAGGTGTTCAAGTACATTACTAAACCCTGGAATCCGGAACGACTTAAGGCATTAGTCGAGCAAGCTACTGATACCTATCGCTTAGTTAAAAAACGTACTCTAGAGTTGCGTCGCGCCCTGCGGCGAGAATCTTTATTTAATGCGGTGACAACGGCAATTCGGGAGTCTCTAGACTACGACAGTATGCTAGAAAAAATTGTCGCCACCATTGGGCAAAAATTTGAAGCGACTTGTTGCTTGCTTAGACCTGTAGAAGGCGATCGCCTGACATCAGAACAGTTTTTCTACCAAGCTCCCAACTCTCTAGCCTCTAGTTGCGCTTTTGACCCCAATCCTTTAATTGAAAAAGTTCTGGAAACTCGTCATTATCAACTGATTCACACGACAGATGAGGAGGGTAACTCTGCTCAAGAACTGGTTTTACCACTGGCCTACCAGCAACACCTGCTAGCTGTGCTGACTCTTTACCAAAAAGGACATGATCATCCTTGGGAAGATGAAGAAATCCAACTAATTGCAGGCGTTGCGGAACAAGCAGCCTTAGCTCTGTCCCAAGCAAAACTCTACCAGCGCCTCCAGGAGAAGCAACAGCAGATTCGGGCTGAATTAGAAGTGGCTCGTCAAATTCAACACAATTTGCTCCGCCAAACTTTACCGGATATCAAGAATGCCAAGGTGCAAGCTTGTTGTTACCCAGCCAGGGAAGTGGGAGGCGATTTTTTTGAAGTGTTTGTCCATCCCAAAGGCGATTTGTGGTTGGCTGTAGGTGATGTTTCTGGTAAAGGTGTCCCAGCTGCTTTGTTCATGGCTAGCGCGATTTCGGTGTTGCGTCGGGAATTATCCCAAGAAACACCAGCAGAACCAAATCTAATCATGCAGAATCTCAATTATGCCCTGTCTGATGATTTGATTAGTAACAATTGCTTTATTACCTTAGTGATAGCTTGTTATACCCCTAGTAATAGGGAACTTGTCTACGCTAATGCCGGTCACATATATCCCCTACTTTGGTCACGCCAAGCAACTGCGGCTGAACCTAATTACTTAAAGGTGCGCGGTGTTCCTTTAGGTATTTTACCTAAGTGGCAAGCCCAGTCTGGTCGTTTGCTTCTCGCTGCTGGAGACACCTTGTTGCTAGCTAGTGATGGTATTACAGAAGCAATGGTATCAAATAATTTATTGGTCAGTGATAAAACCAAAGATTCCTTACAGGGATCTAGCCGTTCTATGCTAAATCAAGATGGTTTTTGGCAGATTTTACAACAGGAAGCTCGACCACTTTCTTTGAATAATTTATTAGCTCGCATCCAGGCAGACAATTATGTTCAAGACGATGACCAAACTATACTTTCACTGGAGGTTTTCTAAGCAATGAAAAGTGAGCTTCATGTACCAAGTGACTTGAATTTTTTAATCATCGTCGAAAACTGGTTGTTGGGATGTTTGAAAACCCAGCTAGGAGAATCAGTAGATTGGTCACGCCAATCAAGTCGGTTGCGCCTAGCTCTAGTTGAAGCCTACTCTAATGTAGTACGTCATGCCCATAAGGAGCAGCCAAATTTGCCAGTTTTACTCCGCTTGGAACTCAAAGATCGGGATCTCGCCCTGGAAATTTGGGACTATGGCGAAGGCTTCGATATGTCCACCTACTTTGCACCAAATCCTACAGAAAAACAAGAAGGTGGCTATGGTTGGCTGATTATGAATCGGTTGATGGATAAAGTAGAGTACCAATTGCAGATTGATGGTGCTAACTGTCTCAAGTTAGAAGCTACTCTACCAGAACTAGTTTCTTGAAGCTGCAAAGTGCGGCGTGGGGAGTGCTAAAGGAGAAGAATTACTATGTTGTTTCAGCTAAATTTAGGGACTTCCAAATAAAAAAAACACTCAATTACTGATTGTGTGGTGGGCGTCTCGCCCGCCCGCACCCAGGGGTCTGGATGTCCACCCCACAAGATTGGATCATTTATTTGTTGGAAGTCCTTTATTGAAAGTCGGCTTGCAAATAAAATTTACATATAGGAGTGGTAGCAAATAAATATTAAATAGCTGTATTGCCTAGCTCATGTATAATCTAGAAGCCACGAATTTGATAAAGTATATATAAAATAAATGAATAAGTGTGGCAAAATGAGCAGCAATGTGGTAAAGGCAAAAGCCTATGAGTTGGGGTTTCATAAAGTAGGGATTGCTGCGGTAGATGGGGTAGATGATCTAGAAGTAGAACGGCTACAAGCATGGATAGCGGAGGGTTTTCACGCCGACATGGAATGGATGGCTAACCCGAAACGTCAAAATATTAGTTTAGTCATGCCAGAAGCGCGATCGCTTGTGTGTGTGGCGCTGAATTACTACACAGCACATCAACGTCCTGAAGGTGAGGAATACGCCAAAATTTCCCGTTATGGCTGGGGAAGGGATTATCACAGAGTGATGCACAAAAAACTCAAGGCCTTGAGTACCTGGCTAAAATCACTTGCTGAAGGGGTTCAGGCGTGTTATTATACAGATACAGGGCCAGTACAAGATAAAGCCTGGGCACAACGAGCCGGAATAGGTTGGATTGCGAAAAATGGTAATGTGATTACGCGAGAATATGGCTCGTGGGTGTTTTTGGGAGAAGTATTGACCAATCTGGAATTAGAGAGCGATCGCCCATCAGGTGAGCATTGCGGTACATGTACTCGTTGTCTAAATGCTTGTCCGACAGGTGCAATTACTAGTCCATTTGTAGTTGATGCTAATCGCTGCATTGCTTATCATACCATTGAAAATCGGGTGGAAAAATTGCCCCAGACAGTCGCATCCCATTTGCAAGGTTGGGTTGCTGGCTGTGATATATGCCAAGATGTTTGCCCGTGGAATCAACGTTTTGCTCAAATCACCGATGTGGTAGAATTTCAGCCTTATCCAGGGAATTTAGCCCCCAAACTGGTAGAATTAGCGGAAATATCTGATGATAAATGGGATCAACAATTTCCGGCATCAGCCTTGCGGCGGATTAAACCAGAAATGTTACGAAGGAATGCCCGTGCTAATCTTGACGCAAGCAGGCGAAAGCATGACCCAGAAAGTAATAATTTTTGATTTTGATGGCACGATCGCAGATACAGTAGATGCTCTAGTAGTGATTGCTAATCGTTTAGCTGTAGAGTTTGGTTTTATCCAAATCACTCCACAGGAACTGGCTCTGTTGAGAAACTTAACCGCCAGAGAGATTATTAAATACTCAGGTATCTCTGTTTTTAGGATACCTTTTCTGGTGAAAAAAGTTAAATCAGAATTGAAAAACAAAATCCATGAATTTAAACCTATTCCGGGAATTCGAGAAGCCTTAATAGAACTTCAAGCAGAAGGTTATAGATTAGGGATTATTACGTCTAATTCTCAAGAAAATGTGACGGAATTTCTGAAAATGAATCATTTGGATAGCTTATTTGAATTTATCTATTCAGGTGTAACAATTTTTGGAAAAACCACGATTATTAATAATGTATTAAAACAGAAGCAACTCAAACCACAAGATGTGATTTATGTTGGCGATGAAACCAGAGATGTAGAAGCATCAAAGAAAGCCAATATCAAGGTAATTGCTGTGACTTGGGGGTTCAATTCACATGAAGCACTAGGAAAACAAAAGCCGAATTTTTTGATTGATCAACCTAGTGAACTTTTGGGAGTGCTAAGAAGTTTGTAACCAGGCTTAAAGGTTAATAGTTGGGTTGAGCAGAGCGAAACCCAACCGACAATTATCTATTGAGTCAAACTTACTTTTTTGCTTGACCTTTTTCTAAAGCTTTTTGTACTAAATCATCACTGACATTAGTTACAGCCTGAGTCCTAGAATTGCCAATTTCTTGGGCTATTTCTCGATAATCATCAGGATTACCAGTTGGTTGTGCTTCTGTTTTTGTTTCCTCTGGTTGAGGGATTTCAAATTTAGGTGCAGTCGCTGCTGCTACACCTGCGTCTGTGGGATCAATTTCACTGACGCTGAATTGCTGTGCGGCTGCGTAATCAGCTTCAAAATCAACCTTTGGCGCTTTTTCTTCGCCACTAACTATATTTTCAGCGGCTAATTGTGCGTCATGGGTAGGAGCTTCATTGGGATTTGGCTTTACTTTCTCAGACATAATATAAGACCTTTGGTAATTTCTTCTTACTAGGGCGATTTTACCAAAGTGATTTGCTTTCTTTTCGCTTTCTTGGGAGAGGTTTTAGCCTCTGTTAAAAGGTAGATAAAATTCTGTATGTCTCTTGAATATAACTCTTTCTTGCGGCAGTAGAATCAGATTTTCAAACTTTGATAACTCTAAATTTGATTTGTTGAAGTATCTGGGAATGAATTATGAATGCAAATTACCCTACAGCAGAAACTGGTAAGAGGATGTTTTAAAAGTGGGGGGCTAGTGTAAGAAAGCTCACAAGGCGTATGCTGAATTTTGTAGAAACCAGCACCCTGTGAGCGAATGACTAAAGCATACCGTAGCAATCTGACCTGGGAACAGTGGGAATTAATAGCAGATCTTTTCCCAGAAGCAAAGCCAGGCGTGTCGTCCCGAAAATTAGCATTATTTGCAATAGTGAATGCGATTCTCTATATTCTGTGTGAAGGATGTACATGGCGAGGCCTACCAGCAGATTTTCCCCCGTGGTCAACGGTTTATGGTTATTTTTGGAGATGGAGTAAAGATGGTACATGGCTTAAGGTACATGACCAACTCTACCAGTGGGTGAGAGTAGACGCAGGGCGTGACAAGAGTCCATCAGAAGCAGCCGTTGATAGTCAATCAGTAGAAACCGCAACAATGATTTCCATTGATGTCGGCTATGATGCTGGGAAAAAGATACATGGACGCAAACGACATCTGAGTGTGGATCTGTTAGGGCTAGTTTTGCGGGTCTTGGTCACCTCTGCCAGTTTTCCAGAACGTGAAGGCGCGAAAAAAGTTCTTCAACGAGTTCACGATACTGGTAATCAGGTAAAACGGTTGAACATCATTTGGATGGACGGAGGATACCGAGGCGAAGAATTTATGCGTTGGGTGATGGATATGTTTCGGTGGATTGTGGAAATTGTGCTTCGACCATTGGAGAAAAAAGGTTTTGTGCATCTACCGAAGCGTTGGGTTGTTGAGCGTACTTTTGGCTGGCTGAATTGGTGTCGGCGTTTAAGTAAAGATTATGAAAGACTACCCCAAACCTCGGAGACATTTATCTATATTGCGATGATTCGTATCATGGTCAGACGATTGGCATGATTTTTGACTGGTTTTGACTTTTAAAACATCCTCTAAGACATCAAGCCTTTAAAAATTCAAAATCTCCTCAAACCCCAATCCCTCCACCACCTAATTTTTGATAGTATCTGGAAGAAGAGAGGCTTTGGGGAGTACCAAAAAATAAAAAACTCCAACCCACTCAAGGATTGGAGTTTCCCGTCGCTTTTAATCAATCAAGAGACAGCCATATGACTCAAATCGGCTGGTGTTAAGTGAGAATGTACTACTTCACCATCACGAAACCAAACGATGCGCTGGGTTTGACGGGCTACTTCTGGTTCATGAGTTACCATAACTACGGTGATGCCACTGGCGTTGAGTTCACTAAAGATATCCAACACTTCTTGGGTAGTGCGCGAATCAAGGGCGCCTGTGGGTTCATCAGCTAGGAGAACAACGGGACGATTGACAATCGCACGGGCAATCGCCACTCTTTGCTGTTGTCCACCTGATAATTGAGTAGGTTTGTTATTGAGGCGCTTTTCTAAGCCTACTTTAATCAAAGCTTCCGTGGCGCGATCGCGTCTTTCGGTAGGTCTGACACTAGCATACACCATCGGCAGCATCACATTTTCTAATGCTGTCAGTTGCGGTAATAAATGGAATTGTTGGAACACAAACCCTAAATTTTTGTTGCGAATATGAGCTAAAGATCCATCGTCCATTTTGGCGACATCAAGGTTATCTAAATAATAATGTCCCGAACTAGGGCGATCTAAACAGCCGATAATATTCATAGCTGTGGATTTACCTGAACCAGATGGTCCCATAATTGCACAATATTCGCCTTCGTTGATGACCAAATTTACGTCATTCAAAGCTTTGACTTCGGTTTCACCAATACCGTAGATTTTAAAGATGTTTTCTAGCCTAATGATTGCTGATTTTGGGACAGGATTAGGAACTAAGGAATCGGTAATGGAAATAGTTTTTGCCATAAGGATTTAGTTATTAATTATTAAAAGCGCCTAATGACTGAAGTCGCAGGTACAAAAACAAAATTTTCGGTGAGTGGAACTATTACTCTGTCTCATTAATTTTGAGGGGTATGTAGTAAGCACTTTAGTGCTTTAATGAGCGATAAATCGCTCACTAGGTAACCATCATAATTAATGCGATAGACCACTAGTACAGCATGGCGGAAATAAACCCACCATTATGAACCTTGAAACAATCATCATTTGCAGTCTTGAGAAATGGTAGGCGTATTTACGCCGCACGGTACTAGTAGTCTATTCTATCAGTTCGGATAGTTACGTAGTCAGCACTTTAGTGCTTTAATGAGCGATAAATCGCTCACTACAAACCCCACAAAATTAATGTGGTGGAACACTAGTCATTTAATCACCCTCATCCTCACGTTGCCATTTTACTTGTCAGCTAGCCCAAAGTGATCAATCCAAAAGTAGCAATAATACTTAATATTTAAGCCACGCGAGCATAAATTAGTTATTTTTAATACAAATATTTTTTCAGTGTAGGGAGTGTCAAACAAATCCAGTAGAACAGACTAATATTTCTTGACTTTTGACTCTGAGCTAAACTCGCTATCCTAGAAGTAGCACAGCACGACATTTTTAAAATGAGCCTTAAATTTATTCAACTTAATTTTGAACCTCTTCGCCCTTGGCTCACCCTATTAGCAATTATTTGGTTGCTGGGATCATTTGGCTTGGGCTGGTTGGTGAATTCGTTACTGTTTATTGTGGGGTTGCTTTTTTTAGCACCTGTGATTGCGTTCTTTGGATTTCGCTGGTGGTTACAGCGCAACTTGGTTGCTGGCCAGTGTCCCGTATGTAACTATGAATTGACAGGTTTAAATAACAGCCAGTTACAGTGTCCTAGTTGTGGGGAGCCGCTATCAGTTAACAGTGGTCATTTTCAGCGCTTCACACCAGACGGCACAATTGATGTGACAGCAGTCGAAGTCCAAGCCCGAACACTAGAAGACAATTGAATGGTCATTTGTCAACCCGCAAATCCTTCACCTTCAATTGAGCTTGTAAGTCTGCCCACTTAATGCCTGCTAAACTGGGTAGGACAATATGAGCAGCACCCACGCGCTCAGATGGTCCGAGTCCTATAGCCCACATACCAGCGGCTAGGGCTGCTTCAACACCTACGCCTGCATCTTCTACAACCACACATTGTTGTGGTGGGAGTCCTAATTGTTGAGCAGCGAACAGAAACAAGTCGGGTGCTGGTTTGGGTTTTTGCACACTATAACCATCGGCGATCGCATCTATTTTATCGGCAATACCCAATCGCTCTATAACTGGGCGGGCATTTTTGCTCGCAGAACCAATGGCTATTTTAATCCCAACTTGACGCAGTTCATCCAAGAGTGCGATCGCTCCTGGTAATAAATTTTTAGATGTGATGTTTTGAATAAATTCTGCATAATAACTATTCTTGCGCTCCATCATCTCCTGAATTTGCGCTTCGGAATACTTTCTATCCCCAATAATTCGCATCAGTGAAGCACGACGGGATACACCCCGCAGCGCTTCGTTATCTTGGCGATTAAAAGGTATACTTTCTTCATCTGCTAGCCGCTGCCAAGCTAGATAGTGATATTCTGCTGTATCTGTGAGAACACCATCGAGATCGAATATTACGCCTTGGATGTTGGGTGATGAGACGGTGGTGGGACTTGTACTGAGCGTTGGCGTAGCCGACGCACCAGAAGTATGGGGAGAGAGATTGTCCCCAGTCGCCAATCCTGGACGCAAATCGAATTTGTGCCATTGACCACGCCAGTATAGCTGGAATTTGAGACGTGTCCAGCCATCTGGTAGCTGAGGCTTGGCTACTGGTCCATTTTCTGTGAATTGGATACCACCAAATCCTAATACCACAGCTTGCCAAATTCCACCAGCACTAGCTCCGTGAATACCGTCGTTGGTGTTACCTCGAACATCATCAAGATCTACCATGACCGCTTGCATAAACCTTTCGTAAGCTTCAGTGGATTTATTTAAATTTGAGGCGATAATGGCGTGAATTGCCGGACCCAGGGAAGAACCATAGGTAATATCTGTGCGGGGTGCGTAGTAGTCCCAGTTTGCCTGTAAGGCTTTATGATTATTGGGAAAATCTTCTGATTGATGCATCAAATAAAGGAGCATTAATACATCTGGCTGCTTAAGTACCTGCCGTTTGTTAGTACCTTCCATACCCAGGATGGCTTGTATTGATTTGGTGCGCGGCTCGTAGTCATTTAAGTTGATATCTTCTAATTGGAAAAATCCCTCAAACTGCTCGATGAGTCCTGTGGCTGGATCTTCGGGAATCCAGATATTGGCGATGATATCTTGCCAACGGGTTCGCTGTTTTGTGGTAATATCGAATTTATGCTGTAATTCAGTACCTCGTTCCTTAGAGGTAGAAGCAAGCCAATCTAAGACGAAGATGGCTTTTTCTAGATGCCATTGCACCATGCGGTTGGTAAAGGCGTTATTGTGGACAAGTTCATGGTATTCATCAGCGCCAATGACTCCCCGAATCTCATAGCGTTCGTACTTGGGATTAAACTCGACCCGACTACCCCAAAAAATAGCAGTAGTTAATATTATTTCTGCACCACAGTCTTGCATCCACTGATCATCACCAGTGGCTTGCCAATAGTACCAAACGGCGTAGGGAATATCTGCACTAATATGAATTTCGCGATCGCGGCACCAAATCCGCACGTCTTCACCGTAAAAATCATTAGGAAGAGACCACCGGGGCGTTACCTCATCGCCAGTCACAGCACTTTCCCAAGCATACATCGCCCCCTTATAACCATAATGCTCTGCTTTGCGTCGCGCTCCATTTAAGGTATGGTAACGATAACTCAGTAAATTGCGGGCGATCGCTGGTTGGGTATAAGTAAAAAATGGCAGAATAAAAATTTCTGTATCCCAAAATATATGTCCGTGATAGCCAAATCCTGATAGAGTTTTCGCCGGAATACTCACCTTTTCATCATCCCTGGGCGCAGCAATCAACAGCTGAAAGAGATTGTAGCGAACAGCAAACGCGACTGTGTTATCGCCTTCAATTACGATGTCACTTTTTTGCCATACCTCATCCCAAGCCTGTTCGTTGGCTTTTAATAGAGTTATGTAGTCAGGCTGGAGGGCAATTTTTTCTTGAGCCACTCGTACAGGTGTATCTACTTGGTTTGAAGTAATAATTGAAACTATTTTTTCTACTGTTACTGTTTGTTGTGAGGTAGCAAAGAACGACGCACTGAAAGTAGGATAGCCCGGTACGCTGTTGACTTGTAATGTAGCTTCCGCGCCCAAAATCGTCATTTTAGCAGCCATACCGATATCAATTCGGGAATTGCGGGTGCGACGATGTAACCAAATTCCTTGGTTGGTTTTACCTTGGTCTAATTCTTCCCAGTGATTGAAACCCGAATTTTCGGGATAACCGTTGATGCTAGCCTGAACTTCAATCACGCCATCGAAATCTATTGGCTTTATTTGACAGCGTTGTACTAAAACATGTTGATCTGCCAGACTAGCAAAGCGTTCAAATTGCAATTCTATAATATCCCCTTTAGGACTACGCCACCGCACCAAACGGGTGAGTAAACCTTGGCGCAAGTCAAGCTGACGCTGATAGTTTAATATTTCTCCCTGATCAAGACGGAAGCGATCGCCATTGACAATCACTACCAACGGTAACCAGTCAGGGCAATTCACAAGTTCAGTGTACACCACAGGCACATCATCATAGACACCGTGGATTAAAGTAGCTGGTAATGCACGAGTATAGCCTTCTTCAAAGCTCCCCCTTGTTCCTAAATAACCGTTACCGATGGTAAAAATGGTTTCTCTGGAGTGTAATTTTTCCGGTTCAAACTGGGTTTCGATTAATATCCAGTCTGTGTAAATAAAATGTTGAGAATTTTTAGTCATTTGTCATTTGTCATTTATTATTTTTTATTTGTCATTATTCCCTTGGCGCCTTTATATTACGTATTTAATTAACCGTAGAGGCGCAGAGGAGGACACTTGCGTGCGGGGGTTCCCCCTTGTTGAGCAAAGTGTATGTTAACACAGAGATAAAAGTTAGAGAAATTTAGGTAATTTTAGACCGATAAGGGAGTAATCTCCCAATCCCTATTTCCCCATAAGTAGAACGGCGTGAATAATTCAAGGTTTGTAGTCGGGACTTTAGTCCTCTCTTAAGGGCTAGAGCCGCTGACTACAAGCCAATTAAATTAAATTTAACATTACTTAATGTAGTTTGGTTTTTTCTCGCCGACTTACTTATGTTGTGTCAAAATACGTTCAGCTTTGGGTTTATAAATCAGATGGAATAATGTTTCTACATAGCGATTTCTAGCTTCTGTATTTTCCGGTGCTACAAAGTTCCAAAAGCTATACATTTTAGCTAGTAATAGCAGATGATTTGTGTGTGAATGCCAGTTATAATTATTATGAATTCGCTGACTCATCCACTCAGAATTTTCCTGCCAATATTCGGGATTAGCATCGCATTTATCTAGGAATTGCAGAATTTTCTTGGTTGTTTCTTCTAAATCTGTAGGGTTAAGATTAAATCCATTTTCTTGATCATCAATAATTTCTAAAGACCCGCCAAATTGAGTGGCGAAAGTTGGTAAGCCGCAAATCATGGCTTCTAAAATATTCCTACCGAAGGCTTCAAACAGGGCAAAGTGGATAAATATTCCCCGAGAATCTGCAACTACTCGGTAGGCTTCGCCAATTTCACGGAGGGGGAGACGCATCCCAATCCAGCGGATATTACCGTGGAGATGATATTTATTAATAATGTCGTGGATTTTTTGAATTTCTTCAGCTTCTTCTGGGTGTGTGGTTTCAAATACATGCAATTTACTAGTTAATAAAATCAAGTTACAACGTTCTTGCAATGCTTGACTTTTGCCAAAACATTCAACTAAGCCCGTCAGATTTTTCACCGAAGTAATCGGAGCCAGTGTAAGTATTGGTCGCTTGTTAGGGTGATCTAAATGTCCAAAAATTTGAGAACTTTTCTTGTGAAAAAGTAAGTCATGAACTTGCTGAGAAAGGTAGGTGTCTCGTCCTTCTTTTTGGCTGTAGGGAAAGAATATATTTTCATTGACTCCCGGTGGCACCATGTTGAATTTAGGATTAAACAGATCAATTCCATCTACTACATGATACATGTCAGGCATGGTAAAACACTTGTATGACTCATACTGTCCTATCATTTCGGGTGTACCGATAATTTCTTGGTAGGACGAAGTAATGATGAAATCCGCAGCATTCATATTAATTAAATCGGCGGTGAATTGTGCCGAAAAATGGTAATGGTTCTCCAATTTTTGCCAGTAGAGGTTACTAAATAAGTGTTTAGGCTTTTCTAAAGAATGGGCAATGTTACAGAGGGTGACTTTGAGACTACGGGCGATAAGAAAGGCAACTAAGTTACCATCAGTGTAGTTACCAATAATTAAATTAGGTATACCTTGGAATTCAGCTAGGAGTTCTTTTTCTGCATCTAGCGCAAATTTTTCTAAATAAGGCCAAATCTCAAATTTAGAAATCCAATTGTTAGTAATTTCGGAATTAGAATCAGTAAAAGGAACACGCAAAATCCAGGCGTTTTCTGTTCCTTGCACTTTTTCTCGCCGCAGGTTGCAGAATGTTCCTTCACAGTTAGGAATGAGGCGAGTGAGAATAATTACCTCTGGTTGAATACCCAGCAAATCAAGACCAGCAAGTGTGATTTCTTCACGCAGTTTGTTTTCTAAGCTACGGGCTTGTTCTAAAACATAGATAACTTGACCCATTGTTTCATCTCGTCCTAGAACATCTTCTTGGGCTACCCAGCCATGTATTGAAATTAGGACGACACGAAACACAGCGGGGACACGGGCGACAAATGCTTCTAGGATGGCTGGTTGTGGGGTGTCAATCAGTCGGTCGAGGAGTTGTAAGGTTTCGCAGCTACGGGAGGCTGTGTTACCCCAACCTGGCTCAAAACCTAATTTTTGGAATTGATCGCCAAATTTTTCCCAGAGTGCGTCAGGGGGTTGCTCAGACAGGAACTTGATAGCTTGATGGATTTGTTCGGTTAGTTGAATACCTGATTGAATGCGATCGCTAATTAACAGACGAATTCCATCATAAGTAAGTCGCGATAATACTCGAAATAAATTCTCTAACCAATATTGGGGGTCGATTATTACTTGATTACACAGGTAACGGTTGAGGAAGGCTAGACCTTGACCAATATTTCTAGGATCGCTGATTGTCGGGGAAGTTTCGTAAAAAGGGCGGAGGTCGATTTCTAAAATGTGGGGATGGTAGCGGTTAACTAGGCGATCGCGCACATCTAACAATTCTTGCGGATTCATCAAATCGAACCTAGTCAAATCAGCTGTCAATCGCCAAAATTGTTGACTAGCAATCTTGGGACGGAAAACAAACCAGCTACTTTCCTCTTCGAGAATTATTTCATGGGTGTAATGAATGAGTTTACCAACAGTAGAAGAGTGGTAAAAATAGACAGGCTTTTGAGATTTATGACAGTATTCTGCAAAAGCTTGCAATATCTCATTTCTCAGGAAATAACGCTTACCTGTAGAACTTAAAGCCAAAATTAACCGCTGTAAAACAGTTTTTTCCTCACTGTTGATCACAGCTTGAACTAGTTCATGCATGACAAATTACCAATCTCTATCTAGGTCACGACCTCATTTTTTCTGTTTAACAAATTTGCTTCCACATAAGACAAAGCTGTGTGCAAAAATATCTCAGTGGGGATACAGTAAATATTCCTGATGTCCCTACTTTCTGTGTTTGCAACTGTGGATGACGTGTTTTTAGAGGTACATTACCCCTTCAATAGTAAATAAGTCTCACAGCCCTTGGCGTCTAACCAGAGAATGAGACTTCGAGATGAGTGAGGAATAAATTAACCAACTACGCGCTGAAGCGCTACAAGTAACTTTTATGTTTATTTACTTATTTCTAGCAATCCTAAATTGATAGTTCTTTGAAAGGATTTTTCAAATTCTATACCCTGTTTATTAGCGATAAATAATAATACTATTGCAGCGGAACGTATGGCATTATCGCAATGGATTATAATTGGTTTTGGTAGTTCTGTAATTATTTTAAATACCCGAAGTGCCAATTGATGATTAATTTCTTCAGCTTTGATGGGAAAATGGACGTAGCGCAATCCTAAAAACTCAATTTTTTCCTGTTCATGATCTAAAAAACCTTTTTCGTCAGGCCATCGTAGATTAAGTACAGATCTATAACCATCATCAGCGATTTGTGTTAACTGATCTGTGGTAAGTTGTTCGGCGATCGCTAACTCATCATTAATTTTTCTAACTATATCCATGATCCTTACCTTTTAAGTCATCAATGATGAGTTAAAAAATATTCAGTTAACTCAAAACTTCATTGTGGGCGACTACAAAAGTCGCCCATCTCCCGATCAAAAATGTTTATCCTCAGGGGGTTCACCTTCAAATGGTTGCACCCCTGTGGATGGATAGTTGTCATCTCTAGGACTAAAAATTCTGCTGACTGCACCCGATATGTAATAGATTACTTTTTGAGGAACTTCTGTAATCGCTTGAATGATTTGTTGTGATTTGGTCGAGATAGACATAATATTGTCTCCAAATTTTATTTTTTTCCAGCCATCAAAACAGCTGATAAAAACTGTTGTCTGGTGATTGGTTGTGTCACAAATAGCTCGGCTCCACCTAATGGATGATTTGCATCAAGTGGTTGACCAGCTTCCATAAAAGAATTAGCCAATGTACCAATGGAAATTAACTATTTGGCTTTCTCTATAGTTTTACGTTAGAAGATAAATTTGAGGAACTTGTGAGGAAATATATAGGAATCAGATTTGATTCTGGAAAAAATCTCAGTATCTATAAGATCGGTATTGCCCACCAAAACCATGATATGGTGGGCTAGGTATATTTCAATCCAATACACCCGTAGGGGCGCACACCATGCACCCCAGTAAAGATGACTACAACTGAACCCAGATACTTCCTTCTTCAACACGTGTGGGAAAAACGGGTAGTGGTTTTTCTTTAGAAATCAAACCCATTACTTTATTAATACCAGGAGGAAAGGTAATCCATTCGGTAGGATTACCAGTAGCTAAGTCAAAAGCACTACGATGAAATGGACAAACAATGGCGCCATTTTCTGTAATTTTGCCATTTTTTAAGGGTAACTTCATGTGAGGACAGGCATTTTCTAAAGCATAAACTTGGTTGTTATGGTTAACTAGTAAGATGGCGCGTTGTTCAACTTTCACCACTTTACGTTCATTAGATGGCAGTTCGTCTTGGGGAAGCACCTTAATCCAGCTCATAAATACCTCGCTTGATGTCTACAGGGCGGCTGCTTGATGAAAAATTTCGGAATTTTATGCTTTTTAGCGATTAAAAAGCCGATTAAATACATCATTTCATAAGTTGTCCCCTAGTCCTTAGTAGTCCACCAAAGGAACAATGCTTGGTTTGTAGTCTATCCCTCCTCTTAAGCAAGCTACGCATAGCGTCTGTCTACGACACGCTTTGCGTAAAGTCTGCGGGCGTAGTGTCCCGCTCTTAACGCCTTAGGACTTTAGTCCTAAAAAAGCGATAAATCGCTGACAACATACCCCACACAGTCTCATTGAGTTCACCTATTGCCACTAGGCGATCGCTATTTTTAGCTATGGTTATGTAGCTTTGAGTTGATCGGCTAATACCATTTCACCAAAACTCTGATACATATAGATTGCGCGTAAGGGCACGGCATTGCCGTGCCCCTACCAACGTATTTGTATCATACGTTAATTACTCCGAGCGTTGTAGAGCTTGATCCATATCCAAAAAATTCATGATTGGTTAGATAGTTTGCGTCTTTCTAAACAATGCGGTCGAATTGTTGCGCCACCACGAGCGGGAAAGTCGGTTACTTGTGATGTTTATAAGCTCTTGAATAAGCCGCAAAAAAGAACAGGTAAGAGGGATATTGTACCTGTTTTGTATATGCAAGTTCCGGGAGATTGTTCAGCAGGAGAACTACTAACATTAATTTTAGAAAGTTTGAAATATGATGCAACTTCGGGTAAATTGACTGATTTGCGACGACGGGTACTGCGGCTCATTAAAGAGTCAAAAGTCGAAATGTTGATTATTGATGAAGCAAATTTTTTGAAATTAAATACCTTTAGCGAAATAGCTCGAATTTACGATTTATTGAAAATTGCCATTGTGCTTGTGGGAACTGATGGTCTGGATAATCTCATCAAGAAGGAGCCTTATATTCATGACCGTTTCATCGAATGTTATCGTTTGCAATTAGTGTCAGAGAAAAAATTTACTGAGTTATTACAAATTTGGGAAGATGAGGTTTTGTGTTTACCAGTACCATCAAATTTAACTAGAAAAGAAACTTTAATGCCGTTGTACCAAAAAACAAGTGGCAAGATTGGTTTGGTGGATAGGGTTCTAAGACGAACAGCAATTTTATCTTTGAGAAAAGGGTTAAGTAATATCGATAAAGCGACTTTAGATGAGGTTTTGGAGTGGTTTGAGTGATGGAAAATATAGCGAACGAGCCTAGATTTTTTGATATTGAACTACTCCAAGGTGAAAGCTTAAGCCATTTTTTAGGACGCTTTCGTCGGGAGAATTATTTAACTGCAACTCAACTCGGTAAATTGACGGGGTTAGGTGCTGTTATTGGTAGGTGGGAGAAGTGTTATTTCAACCCCTTTCCGACACAGCAGGAGTTGGAAGCCTTGGCTGGTATAGTTGGTGTGGAAGTTGAGAAGCTTAGAGAGACTCTGCCACTAAAGGGTGTGACTATGAAACCCAGACCAATTAGGTTATGTGGTGCTTGCTATGGAGAAGTAGCTTGTCACCGAATTGAGTGGCAGTTTAAGGATAAAATGAAATGCGATCGCCACCAGTTGGGTTTGTTAACAAAATGTACTAACTGTCAGACTCCTTTCCCGATTCCTTCTGATTGGGTGCAAGGGGAATGTTCTCACTGTTTTTTGCCGTTTGCAACAATGGCGAAACGTCAGAAGCGTTACTGACGCTACTAGACAGCTAAATTCTCTGTCTAAAAAAACTTGAAACAAGAAAGAGACGTGGTTTCATCATTGGTGACAGTTTAAGGTTGTGATGCATTTGTCAATCTATCTATAGGATGAAAAATTTGCAAAAAACCGCAATAGAAAACACTGTTTTTTGGTTAGCGATTGCCTAATTTTTGTGTTCTCCATTTATTTTTGTGCTGAAACATCAGTAAAAAGCTGGCTTTGATACCGTCTTTTTCCCTAAATTATCAGCATAAATTCTAATTGACAAAAGCAATGTTATCTTAACCTGTCACAAATGGGGTTGAGGGGATCTGTGGGGAATTTTAGGAATAATGATTTAGTTTGAAAACACGCCCTAGGGATAACGGAAAATTCAGTTTATAGGCTTCGCAAGGTTGATGAAATGCCTCAATTAACGCCAGAAATATTAAACGGTATTTGCAAGGCTTTGAATTGTCAACCAGGGGAGCTTGTAGAATATGAACCAGAGGACAGCGATCACCAGCAAGAGAAACTTGCTGATTTAACTTGAGTCTCCAACGGAGGCACACCTACGAGAAGGGCGAAAGAAAACTGCTTTTTCTTAGGAGTGCGATCGCTACCAGTTGGTTTTGCTAACAAAATTTAATAACCGTCAGACTTCCTTCCCAATTCCCTCTGATCGAGTGGAAGGCAAATAGCCTCACTGTTTCAGCCTGAGAACTTGAGGCACTGTTCCTGTCAGGTGTAATATTTCAGTGCTATCATAAATAGTTTTCACATTTTTTATATTTTATAGTACAAATATACTATAAAATCAGTGTACGTGGAGTATCCGGTTCTAGTTACCAAATATGGCACGCGGCGAAATTCTCAGAAAACTCTTCAGAAGCTTCTCTCGTAATGAGAGAGAAGAGTTTTTAGCTGCCGCTAAGGAACTGATTGAAGAAGAAAGAAATAAAAATCATATATTGCTTGCTAGGGATTTGGAAAAACTGCTTCAAAACGGGAATGGATACACAAAACCCATAGCTGCTAACCCTACCCCCTGGAGCCAGTTTCCTGAACCACCTAAAGACAAGGATACTGGGCTGGCTTTGCTTGAGGTAAAACAATTTGATCTAACCTGGGATCACATTGTCCTCAGTGAAAAAATTTTTGATATCCTGCAAGAAATTGTCCTAGAAAACCGTAAGCAAGACATACTCGCAGCCTATAATCTAAAACCCAAAAACAAATTACTCTTCTGTGGCCCGCCTGGCTGTGGTAAAACCCAAACCGCAAAAGTCCTCTCCAGCGCACTAGGTCTGCCGCTTGTTTACGTGAACCTAACGGCAGTATTTTCTTCTTTCTTAGGTGAAACAGCAACAAATCTTCAGAAAATTTTTACCTACATTGAAAAGGGTGAATGGCTTGTTTTGTTTGATGAGTTTGATGCGATCGCCCGCGACCGGGATAATTTAAATGAACATGGTGAAGTCAAACGGTTGGTTAATAGCCTGCTACAACTAATCGATAACGCAACTAATCAAAGTATATTTGTCGCAGCTACTAATCATGAGAAACTCCTAGACAGTGCTGTTTGGCGACGTTTTGATGAAGTGATTTTTTTTGATAACCCGTCGGTTGAACTGCGGACGGCTCTATTTACGGTTACCAGCTCACAACCAGGGTCATGTTTCCTTCATCATATTTTGTGGATT
>CAVYXS010000026.1:0-13367 GCA_963772205.1 uncultured cyanobacterium | reverse complement strand
TCATACCCATCAGCAATATAACAATAATAGCCTATTAGCGATCGCCAGTTATAATGCCGGGCCTGGTAATGTTTCTAAATGGCTGCAAACCATCACCACCAAAGACTCAGACGAATTTGTTGAACAAATTCCCTTTGACGAAACCAAAAATTACGTCCGCCAAGTCTTCGGCAACTACTGGAATTATTTGCGACTGTACAACCCCGAAATTTCCGAAATTGTCGGTAAATACTCAACTGAACATCCACAATTGCCGGCACAGTCTACCCCATAGGTGACAACTTAAGCTAGAAATAGCTTCAGTCTTGGCCTCCTCACCCGCCTGGGAATGAATTCCAAGGCTAATATAGCGGTTATCGGTTGAGTCCAATACACTCGTAAGGGCACGGCAGTGCCGTGCCCCTACATGCGACGATATAATTTGTCAGGCATCCAACTGAGAACAGCTATAGCTAAAGTCTACTGAAGTAGACTCAAGATTTGCGGGGTATTTAGTCATCAAAAAATGACTTTTGCTATTAGCAAGGAACTTCAGTTCCTTGCGGGACATGGATTTCGCGTTAAGTTGACACCAATGGGCATTGTTCCCTACGAGGATCTCCTCTTGTCGCTTTGTTCAACAAACCAGGTTAAGTAGATAAAATAGTTAACAAATGTTGCCGACAAGCTGACCTATGACCCCACAAGACTTAGACACAGCACCACAGTCCGACGAACTCGGTATTCCCCCAGACGCCGCTGTATCAATACCTAGTGATATCGACCCAGAAAATGATCCTCTCGATGAGTTACCGGGTGAAGTCGAAATGTCCCTGTTCGACCACTTAGAAGAGTTGCGACAGCGGATATTTTATGTCTTGATTGCTGTAGCGATAGCTATTACCTGCTGTTTTTTTGCCGTCAAGCCAATTGTGCAGCTGTTAGAAGTTCCCGCACAAGGAGTCAAATTTCTCCAACTTGCTCCCGGCGAATATTTCTTTGTCTCTTTTAAAGTCGCAGCTTATACCGGCTTGATGCTTTCTACACCCTTCATACTTTACCAAATTACCCAGTTCGTTCTCCCCGGACTAACTCGTCGCGAACGTCGTTTGCTAGGGCCTGTGGTTTTGGGGTCAAGTGTTTTATTTCTCGGCGGGTTAGTATTTGCTTACTTGCTCCTCATCCCCGCCGCTTTAAAATTCTTTATCAGTTACGGTGCAGATGTTGTCGAGCAATTATGGTCAATTGATAAATATTTTGAATTTGTGCTACTACTGTTATTCTGTACTGGTGTAGCATTTCAAATTCCCGTTATTCAAGTATTACTTGGTTATTTAAGAATTGTTTCTTCCGATTCTAATGCTTTCTGGTTGGCGGTTTGTAATTATGGGAGCAGTGATTTTAGGTGCTGTTCTCACACCTTCTACTGACCCCCTAACTCAAAGTCTTTTAGCAGGAGCAGTCCTCGGACTTTATTTTGGTGGTATTGGTTTGGTGAAGTTAATAGGTAAATAGACTTTCGCCGGGATATTGGAAAACACGCCCTAACTCCTAGTACTGCGTCAAGTGGGAATTGCTCGGTACACAACTTCGTAGTCAGGACTTTAGTCCTGATTTTCTTAGCACTTTAGTGCTTTAATGAGCGATAAATTGCTCACTACGTAACCATCATAAAATCCATTCCGAAGCACGTTCACCCAAGTCTAGGGGAATGCTAACAGCCTTACCCAGTCGGGGACGCTCCCGTGTTTGTGTAATAAAAGTTTGCACTTGTGCTGTGCCGCCTAAAGCATGAAGATAATTAGCAACGCTGTCGAGGTGGGCTTGGTACTCTGCCTCACTTAGCGGAAAAGAAGCTTGCTCAACATATTTCCACATCACCTGCAAAAATATCTTACCCTGCGATCGCCGGAACTGGACATCGTAAGAGTGTCCCCACTTATCTAGTAAAATTTGACGTAATTCCTGTCCTGTCATAACTTGTCTCAATTAGATTTTACATTTAGTTATGATGTTAAGTTCCGTAACTCAAGTATGATAAGGATATAAAGAAATGTAATGCTAACAGGAAAGATGCTAAAAATATCTTGGAACCGAGAAGTTTGGCATCGTTGTAGGCCTTAGCATTTCGACTCAGATAAGAGTTGCTTAAGTACGGGTAATCTTGTCAAAATGCTTAACAAAATACACAAAGAGCGCGTAGATTATGGCTCAATTTTCTGAATCAGCGGACGTGCCTGATATTGGGCGTCGTCAATTCATGAATCTGCTCACCTTTGGCACCGTCACAGGAGTGGCTCTGGGTGCATTGTATCCCTTTGTCGGTTATTTTATTCCACCTGCCACTGGTGGCAGTGGTGGCGGTACAACAGCAAAAGATGAACTGGGAAACAATGTTAGCGTCAGTCAATTTCTCGAAGGCCATAATGTAGGCGATCGCGCCCTGGTTCAAGGACTTAAGGGCGATCCGACTTATTTGGTGGTAGAAAGCAAAGAAGCGATCGGCGATTACGGTATTAACGCCATCTGTACCCACTTAGGTTGTGTTGTTCCCTGGAATGTGGCTGAGAACAAATTTAAATGTCCTTGTCACGGTTCCCAATACGACGCCACTGGTAAAGTAGTTCGTGGACCTGCGCCACTATCTTTGGCTTTGGCTCATACCAAAGCAGAAGAAGACAAAGTAGTCTTGACCCCTTGGACAGAAACCGACTTCCGCACAGGCGAAAAGCCTTGGTGGGGGTAAGCAGTGCTGAGTGCTGAGTTATCAGTCAAGAGTCCAAAGCCTAAAGTATTGACCCTTGACTTATAACCAATGACCAATAACTAATTAATGAGAGAATCGTTGTCCTTATAGAGATGAGAAATGCTTTGTCTACAGCGAGGTTAACTCGCACTGCTAGAGCAATGGTAAAAACATTGTTCATAGCGATCGCTACTGTGACATTTTTCTTCACCAGCGATCTCGCCCTTCCCCAATCTGCTGCTGCTTATCCTTTTTGGGCACAGCAAACCTATCCCGAAACCCCCCGCGAACCGACCGGGCGGATTGTTTGTGCGAACTGTCACCTAGCAGCCAAGCCTACGGAAGTGGAAGTACCCCAATCGGTACTACCTGACACCGTGTTTAAAGCGGTGGTGAAAATTCCCTACGATACTAATGTGCAGCAGGTGGGTGCTGATGGTTCTAAAGTCGGCTTAAACGTCGGCGCAGTCATACTGCTACCTGAAGGCTTCAAGATTGCTCCTGAAGAACGCATTCCCGAAGCATGGAAGGAAGAACTTGGCGATATTACCTTCCAACCCTACACCGAAGACAAAGATAACGTCGTCATCGTTGGACCCCTTCCCGGTGAAGAATATCAGGAAATTGTCTTCCCAGTTCTATCTCCCAACCCCGCAACCGACAAAAGCATCCACTTTGGTAAATATTCAGTTCACGTAGGTGGGAACCGGGGACGGGGACAAGTTTACCCCACTGGTGAAAAGAGCAACAACACAGTTTACAACGCTTCCGCTACTGGCACAATTACCAAGATTGCCAAAGAAGAAGATGAAGACGGTAACGTCAAATATCTCCTGAGCATCCAACCAGAATCTGGTGAAGTGGTAACAGATACAATTCCCTTAGGCCCAGAACTTATTGTGGCTGAAGGTCAAGCAGTGAAAGCTGGTGATGCTTTGACTAACAATCCCAATGTCGGCGGATTTGGTCAAAAAGATACAGAAATCGTCTTACAAGACCCCTCTAGAATCCAATGGTTGATTGCCTTCATTGTGCTTGTGATGTTGGCTCAAGTTCTGTTGGTACTGTTGAAGAAGCAGACAGAAAAAGTCCAAGCTGCTGAGATGAAGTTCTAAATTCTCTGCTAAATAATCAATTTAAGGACAGGCTAATTACCTGTCTTTTTTTTTCAGAACCAATTGATAAAACCCAATATCTATCAAAGCATACGTACAGACGATAATATTAAATGTAGCCCTAAGTAGGTAGGCATAAAAAAATGAAACTATATTAGGGAATGTAAAATAAAATTAAATTGTCTCGTAGTAAGGACTTTAGTCCTCTCTCAAGGACTAAAGTCCTTACTACAAACCTTTAATTGCTGAATTGAAGCAGTAATTTTTCATAAATCTTGGAATACTTAAACCTAAAAATTTAACTTTTGTCAATTTGAAAATTTTGAAGATTTTTGAGAATGAAATGACTGTCTTCTTTTACTAAATCACCTGTGCAGTGAATTGGTAAACTTTCCTGATAGGCTTTAATAGCTAAGATATAATCATGGTCAGCTAGTGAGGTTTTAATTTCTTGCAATTTATCAAAAATTGGACATAATAAAGTAATTTATCCACTCAATTTGTCATAAATTGTTCTTTTTGTTGGTTGATGTCCATTAATTAATTTTTTTGTCACGCAATAATTCATTTATCAGAAACAAAGTTCTGGAAAAATCAATTCTGCCATTCGCCTACACCGACACTGAAAATATCACTCACCACTCATGAAGGTATGATCGCCACTTTAATTACCTGACGCGCTTTCATATCAAAAAACACCTGTTCTAAATCCTTTAAAGGACGTTGTTCACTGATAAGTAATTCCCAGGGAATTTTCCGACTAGCTATGAGTGATAGAGCCGCGCGGACATAATGCGGTGTGTTATGAAATACGCCTTTTAGCGTAAGTTCACTGTAGTGTAGCTGTTCTGTATTGACAGTAATTGTCGTATCTTGTGGACAACCGCCGAATAAATTGACAGTAGCACCAGGACGGGCACAAGCGATCGCACTTTCCCAAACACTTGGTACTCCAGTGGCTTCAATCACTACATCTGCACCCCATCCTTGGCTAAGTTCTTTCACCACACCGGAAATATCCGATATTTGATGATAATTAAAGGTCTTAGCTGCGCCAAGTTTTTTGCCAATTTCTAGCCTTTTGTCGTTACCTCCCCACAGCCATACTTCAGCTTGAGCATCATCAGCCAACGCCGCTACAAACATTAACCCAATAGCCCCATCTCCCAGGACTACTACGCGGTCTTTGGCTTTAATATTAGAACGCCCTACCCCATGTAAAACACAAGCTAAAGGTTCTGTCATTGCTGCCAATGCAAACGGCAATTCATCAGGAATAGGTAATAAATTGTGTTGTACTATGGTGGCAGGAATTTTCAGATATTCCGCAAAAGTCCCATTGTTCCAAGTCAAATGGGGACAGAGTGAATATTCTTGCCGTTGACAAAAAAAGCATTTCATGCACGGGGCAGAATTATTGGCTACAACGCGATCGCCTACTTGCCAATTTGTCACACCTGCACCTAGGGCGACAATTCGCCCAGCGGCTTCATGACCAAACAGAGTTGGTGGTTTGAGCATTTTGGCATGACCACCACGACGCCAAACTTTTAAATCTGTACCACAAGTTGTAGCCGCCCCCACTTGGATCACCACTTCCCCAGCTTTTGGAGTGGGGTCAGCAACCTTTTCTAGGCGTAAATCTTCCTGACCATAAAGCACCGCCGCTAGCACAGTTTTTGACCTAATTAATTAGCTTTACCCAATTTTATCAGGTGGAGTGCGCCAGGTACTGTACATGGATAGCGGGGTGTTTAGCCCGTCCTGAGTCGGGGAGTAGCGAAAAATTATTCATCACCCCATCACCCCATCACAAAGCCTAGGTATTAACTACGGGCTGGGGAATCACACCTGTATTACGAGTTTCTGCATTTGACAGACGACTCATAGTCAACAGCGGTAATTCTTGCCGGCAAGATAGACAAAACCAATACAGTTCGCTATTACGAACATGACGCAAGAGAGAACCACCACAACAGGGGCAAATATTGCCTCTCATACTCATATCCAATGTCCTCCCTGAAAAAAGTTGCTGTTTAAAACGATCAAAAAATTTATTGATTAAAATCGGATATTGGCTACATAAATGCGTCCATTCGAGTTTATCCGGTTTTAAATAATTTGTTTGTAGATTGGTTCTTAACAATTAGCCATTTGGATAAAGTTTATTTGTTTTTTTTCCAAATATCTGGCTAATTTGGCGATTTAGTTCCATAAATACTGAAATTACAGGTGCTATTGCCTCTTTACTGTCAAAACACCATCGCCAGATTTCAGTTCATTAGTAATCGCCATTTGGCAACTACATCTCTAATGTACAACCAATTGCAGATTATTTTTATCTATCTTGGGGATCATTAGCAATAATGATATTTTGTAACATAACTGACAAAGTTGGATATTTTGTATCTGCCAATACTAAATTATGGTATGAAAGCAATTTTGTCGAGATTAATTCAGCGAAAATTAGGCAAAATATCCAAAATTTATCAAGATAAAATAATCATGAAAATTTGATAATTTCATAATTCTTTATGTTGGTTCAGTAAGTTTGTGGAAATAAACCTTACTGGAGAAGTCCGTCATTTGTAAGGGAGGGCGGGATTAGAGGTTTCCCAGGGACTGCTGCACTTGGCGGTTGCTATAATTGGGGGCATATTTACGTTTGGTTATATAGTTCTGTTTATTGCCACCGATATTAATAACCTGTTTGTAGGGGACTGGGGACACTTCTGGTGAGGACGCTACGCATAGCTTCCACGTAGTGGTAAGACCGGCTCAGTGCATCGGTGGGGACTGGGGACAGACTCTCAGAGAATTGCAAATGAAAAAAACATCCCATAAGAGAGAAGGGGACAAAAAGTTGTGTTGAGTCCAGAAATTGGATAATTTATTTTTTGGAGTTTGCTGAATTAACTAGTAAACTACCCACCACCAATTGCTAAAAGCAATATGGTGGGGGCAATAAAGCCCAGAGTTTACCCGACTAAGTATTTCGCGTACTACGATTTTTAGGTCAACTCACCTACAAATACGCAGCCAGTTTGTAGCTCTGAGGTTAACAGTTAAACAGAATCATTGGGTTTGAGTCAGTGCTGTTAGCGTAAAAAGCCTTTAAATCATTGTCCAGGCTAACATTACCCGCAAGGAGGGACAGAAATGTCCAAAGTATTTGTTCTAGATACCCAGAAAAGACAGCTTGACCCAATTCATCCAGCACAAGCAAGACAGTTATTAAGAAACAAAAAAGCAGCAATTTTTAAACGCTTTCCGTTTACTATTGTGCTTTGTGAAAAATGTAACACAAAAAAAGGGACTAAAGACATCAAAAATTTTCTTAAAAAAGACCCCGCTAAGTTAGCAAAAATCTTGTCCCAAGCCAAAAGACCTTTGGCTGATGCAGCATCTGTTAATTCGACTCGTTGGGCATTATTTAGGGTTTTGCAAGAAACAGGATTGCCTGTAGAGACAGGCTCAGGTGGTTTAACTAAATTTAATCGCGTTCAACAGGGATTAGAAAAAACTCACTGGATTGATAGTGCATGTGTTGGTAAATCAACGCCCAAACTAGTTGTTAAAGGGATTAAGCCATTGTTAATTACAACTAATGGTCATGGTAGTAGACAGTCGTGTAGAACTGATAAATTCGGATTTCCGAATCGACACGTACCTAGGGAAAAAATACATTTTGGTTTTCAAACTGGCGACATTGTAAAAGCAGTTGTTACCACTGGCAAAAAGGTTGGTAATTATGTCGGAAAAGTGGCTATCCGTTCGTCAGGCAGTTTCAATATCTCTACTAAAAACGGATTGATTCAAGGAATATCACATAAGTTTTGTAAACGCATTCACGCAAAGGATGGTTACTCTTATGCACAATAAAAGATTTATTAATTGCTCAACTGTCCCTCTCATTGTTTGTGCTAACGCACAAATTCATTCAAGGGACGTTTTGCAATTAATCCTCCATTCCTCCCACCACCAAACTGAGTACAGTTATGGTGGGGGTCTCCTGGAGGTTTAGATGAAAATTGCTACTTGGAATGTCAACTCAATTCGTACACGCCTAGAACAGGTGATTGCTTGGTTAAGAGAAAATCCTGTGGATGTCCTGTGTTTACAAGAAACGAAAGTGATTGACGCCGATTTTCCGCGATCGCCTTTTGAACAATTGGGCTATCAAGTTTATATTTCTGGACAAAAAGCTTACAACGGTGTCGCTTTGATTAGTCGCCAACCGCTTTTAGATGTTAGTACAGGGTTCACCGCTATTTTAGCCAATCTCGAATCGGAATGGGATGCACAAAAACGGGTAATTACTGGTGTAATTGATGGTATTCGGATTGTAAATCTTTATGTTCCTAACGGTTCATCTGTGGGTAGCGAGAAATATGAATACAAGTTAGGCTGGTTGAAAGTGCTGCGGGAATATTTGCAATTGCTGCTGAAATCACAGCCAAATATCTGCGTGTGTGGTGACTTTAATATCGCACTAGAAGCCAAAGATATTCACGATCAAGTTAAAACTGACAACCATATTATGGCATCGGTTCCAGAGCGCCAAGCTTTACGCGATATACTAGCCTTGGGATTTGCTGATGCCTTTCGCAAATTCACGACTGATAGCGGACACTACAGCTGGTGGGACTATCGCACCGCCGCTTTTCGTCGCAACTTAGGTTGGCGAATTGACCATCACTATCTCACACCTGTGCTATATGAACGTGCTAACAGCTGCATTATTGATGTCGCGCCTAGAAAATTAACTCAACCCAGCGATCACACACCAGTAATTGTCGAAGTGCAGATTTGAAATTTGAGATTTTAGATTACCGTGTAGATGGAATTGACAATCCTACTAAATCCTAAATCTAAAATCCTTGTTCTATGTTTTTAGTCACTGGAGCAACGGGAGGAATTGGTCGCCGAGTCGTGCGACTGTTACGCCAACAACACAAGTCAGTCAGGGCTTTTGTCCGTCTCACCTCGCGCTATAGCGAGTTAGAACACCGAGGTTCTGAGATCTTCATTGGCGATTTGCGTCTGGAACAAGATATTCAAAAAGCTAGTCGGGGTGTAGAGTATATTATCAGCGCCCACGGTTCTGCTGGCGATGCCTTAACCCTAGACTACCGCGCCAATATTGAACTGATTGATCAAGCAAAAGCTAATGGAGTACAACACTTTGTGTTTATTTCCGTACTGGGAGCCGACCGAGGATATGAAGACGCTCTCGTATTCAAGGCTAAACGAGCAGTCGAGCGATATCTAGAAGGTAGTGGGTTAAATTACACTATTTTACGACCAGCTGGATTAGCATCTAATTTACTGCCATTAGCAGAACGATTTCGGGAAACAGGCTTGTATCTGCTCATTGGCGACTCCAAAAACCGCACCTCAATTGTCAGTACAGATGATTTGGCAAAAATAGTGGTGGATTCTGTGACACTTGAAGCCGTCCGGAACCAAGTTTTACCAGTTGGGGGCGCGGAAATTTTCATGCGTGCCGATATTCCCCAAATTTTTGGTCGGATCTTCAACCAAGAGCCAGTAGTAATTAATCCGCCACTGTTTGTTGTTGATGGGTTACGAAGTGGATTAGGTTTATTTAATCCTCAAATACAACAAGCTTTGGGAACCTATCGGACAATCCTCGCCAATGAATTTTTTTGTACGAAAGATGAAACAGCCAACTTAGAAAGAATTTTCAATTTCTCATTAGAGACATTAGAAAATTTTTTGCGGCGCTATCTAGCAGTTTGAATTAGTCAGTTGTCAGTTTTAGGTTGTTTTTTATGGGAGCATCCCAATTTTGCCAAAATACAATTTGTAGTGGGAGCAGCGTTCGACTGACTTGTACTGAGCTTTGTCGTTCGCGTAGCGTCTCGCAGAGAAGTAGCGCTCACGCCGTACCCCTTCTCAAAAGCAAACTGCGCGTAGTGTCCCGCACTTAAGTCTTGCTCCCTAATATCCAGGAAGCGGGCTAGAGAGCCATCACTACAAAAAAATAAATTTACACATTTGGGATGCTCCCTTTTTTATTTACGACTGACCACTGACAACTGACCATTGACCATTGACCACTGACCATTGACAATATATGAAATTTTCCCTAGCTGCAAATGCTGCTCAAGCACGTCAAACAAAACAAAGATTTGCTAAACCAGATGAACAATTATCTTATGAATTGGGAAAAGCGGTACAAGAATTACCACCGCTTTACACCAGATTATTAGCGGGAACAATGAGCATAGTAGTATTTGGGACGATCGCCTGGGCGCATTTCTCCCAAATCGATGAAGTAGCCACAGCCTCAGGGGAATTAATTGCTTCTGTGCAAGTGCGACCTGTGACATCCTTGGGTAATGGCACAATTGTCACAGTTAAAGTCAAAGAAGGCGATCGCGTTACCAAAAACCAAGTGTTGATTGAACGAGATCCAGGCTTGCAAAAAACCGATGTTGTCCGCTTCACCAATTCTAAACATTTAATTCAAGAAGATTTGCAACGTTTAGATGCAGAACGTACTGGCGCCAAAGCTACCGGCACAAAATTGCAAAATGAACTGTTAAATTCCCGTCTATTAGATTACAAAGCCCGTCAAGGTGCTGCTGAAGCCGAAGCCAATCGTCAACAGTCCTTAATTGCTCAAGCAAAAGTGCGCTTCAATCGGTTGCAAGAAAATTTAGTTAACGCTAAAACTAGCGTAGTCAATGCTAAAACTAACCTTGTCAACGCCGAAAGCATCCATACTAAAATTGAAAGCAACTTGGCGATCGCTCAACAAAGAGAACAAAGCCTAAAGAAGCTCATGACTCCTGGTGCTGTACCCAGAGTTGATTACCTAGATGCCGAAGAAAGATTAATTCATGCTAAAACGGAAATTACCAAGGCACAAGATGAAGTTACCAACGCCAAAAATAAAATTACAGAAGCTGAAGATAAAGTCACATCTTTAGAAAAAGATATTGCAGCTCAGTCCCAAGAAATTAACCAAGCCGAACAGGCTTATGAAGGCGCTCGCAATCAAGCAGAGCGTTTGGCGTCAGAACGTCAAAGTGAAATTTTGACCCAGAGGAACAAGCGCAATGAAGAACTCGCTAACGTTACTGGTCAATTAGAGCAGGCCAAAAAGCAGCAAGCAATAGAAACTATCAAGGCTCCTGTTTCCGGAACGATTTACAAAATTAAAGCCACCAAGGGGCCAGTACAAGCCGGTGAAGAGTTGTTGTCAATTTTGCCAGAAGGCGAAGAAATGCTGCTCGAAGTTAAAGTCCTCAATCGCGATATCGGATTTATTCGCCGAGGGATGAAAGCAAAGGTAAAAATGGCAACATTCCCCTTCCAAGAATTTGGGGCTATTGATGGTACAGTTGTGCAAATTAGTCCCAATGCAATTGCAGACAAAGACTTAGGCTTAGTTTTCCCCACGAGAATTAAGCTAAATAAACATTCTATGCTTGTCCGGGGTCAAGCAGTCACATTTACGCCTGGGATGGCTGCTAATGGTGAAATTGTGACTCGGAAAAAATCGATTTTGACATTTATCATGGAGCCTGTGACAAGGCGATTTAGTGAAGCATTTTCTTTGCGTTAAGCTCATCTATTCTTGTCACGATTTGCTGTCTTTGTGGTCAATCAAATATTTTTAACCACAAAGACACAAAGAAGAAAAGAGGTGTCATGTACCCTGGTGTAGTTGGAAAATTACCGCTACTTATGCAAAAGCAATTGCGTCAAAGTCCAATTCAAATTCACTGAAAGATAAGTCAATAAAACCATCGTCATTTCCTTGTACGGTTAAGCCGTCATATCCCCAAGGATTATATACAACAATCCGTTGCTCACCAGACTGGTTAATATAAGCATCTGTGACTGCATAGGCATGACTACCAAGAATGTAGGTTGTATCACTGATATTATATCGACCTACTTCTATAGGAGTTTTGTTGTTGACTGCATTCTCAATAGAGTTAAAAGTCACACTACTGAAACTACCCGCTGTACCGCCTTGACCAAACTGGACTGCTGGTTGACCTGTGACAAAACTCAGGGGACGATAGGGATCATCACCATTACCGATTAAGTCGTAGCCATTACTCCCATTTAGCCATTGTTGCCATTGAGCATAAGCACGTTCAGCCAATGGCACCGAAAGCACATTCGCACTATTATTAGGATCGGTGCTACCAGCTGCCGTTGCACCAAACCACTCACCAGTTGTGGCGTTGAATGGTAAGAGATTATTCACCGTCACCCATTCAGGAGTACTGTTATAATAGAAACGTATGGTGTAAGTATTATCACCATTATTAATAATCATACTTTGAATAATCGAACTAGACTGATTGCCAGCACTATTAAGTTGGGGACTGAAAGTTGCTCCCAATGCTGACAAAAAGGCACAATCACCAAAGTAACCTTGGTCAATATCCCCAATTTGAGGGGTTCCAGAACTACCAAACAGGGTACCCTTGACTGGCTGATAGGTTAGGGGCCGTACCATCAAAGTTGGCGGTTGGGGGGGCGGTTCCTAAGAACCAAGGGTTGACTAGCTGGGAGTCAAAATCAGAGATAGACATATTTGGAGATATGCCATTAACCACCATTGTGGACAGATATTTCACGTAGTCGGGCATGGAAAAAAGATTCGCATTACTGAGAAGATTTTTTAGGTCAGTCTGCTCAGTCGGATCAATCTTATTATCATCAGTCAATCCGGTGGTGAATATTGCCAGCATATCATTGCGATCCAATATCCCGTCACTATCTAGCCTCAGAACTGTCTGTTTTAGTCCTGAATCTACGATATTTGTGGAAACCCAGTTTAGTGCTGTTGGGTTGACGTTAGTTGCTGAAGGCGCTCCACCTGGAATGGTGCTTGTTGAGGGGATAGTAGTAGGAGTAGAAGTAGGTGTAGCACTAGGTGTAGCACTAGGTGTAGCACTAGGTGTAGCACTAAGATTACTACTCCTACTGAGTCCTAAAGGATAATTATTTGCCGTGGACAATGGATCTTGCAATCCCGATGGAGGGACATTTAGTCCTGGTTGTCCTTGTCCAGCCAAGGTTTGATTCTGAGTACCATCAATAGGCATAAGTATGTAATTGCCGTATATATTAATGTTGCTTGACAGTATACACTGTGACAATTTTTCTTTAGTAAAAGTTTTAATTTCGTGTGTCAATGTTTAGTTGAGGACTGATCCAGTGTACTCTGCCACACCAACTTTACGGGGTATGTAGTCAGCGATTTATCGCTTTTTTAGGACTAAAGTCCTAACTACGAACCAAGCAAAGTTGACTTGCCAGACTACTATTACTCCGCCACACCAACTTTACGGGGTATGTAGTCAGCGATTTATCGCTTTTTTAGGACTAAAGTCCTAACTACGAACCAAGTATTAATTTTACTGAAACGGGAACAGGTAAATCCTCATAAATCAATAGAGTTATGGGGATTTGAGTCTGAACTTTAGTCCTATTGCATGTGTCAGATTAGGGTGATTTTGAGGTCTAGTTTAATA
>CAVYXS010000025.1:0-32999 GCA_963772205.1 uncultured cyanobacterium | reverse complement strand
GCTCGACATAGCAATTAATTGTTTTGGCTACGCCAAAAAGCATTAATTACTATCTCTCTCCACTCCCGCGCATTCATCTCACACCCCTAAGAGTGGGTGTGAGGCTTCTGCTGATCTAGCTAAAGCTGCATCTGCATAGCGTTCTCGCCAAGCGTAAGGTACACCCGTAGGGAACATTGCCCAGTGGTGTCAACTTAAGCTCGAAGTTCCTAAATCAACGCTTTGCCCCAAAGATCAAAACCCCTCTCCGCCTCCGGCACCTCTCCCCGTACACGGGGAGAGGCTGGGAGTGGGGTTCCGGGTGTATCGGGCAAAGCAACTAAATTGATATAACTTGCTTGGCGCTTGGGTTTCGCGTTAAGTTGACACCTATGGGTATTGCCGTGCCCCTACACCGCGTGATACTCCGTTGATCAAGCTCAGATACTCGTTGACGAGGCTCGGAACTCCGTTTATCAAGCTCAGATACTCGTTGACGAGGCTCAGAACTTCATTCATCAAGCTCAGATACTCGTTGACGAGGCTCAGAACTTCATTCATCAAGCTCAGATACTCGTTGACGAGGCTCAGAACTCCATTCATCAAGCTCAGATACTCGTTGACGAGTCTCAGAACTTCATTCATCAAGCTCAGATACTCGTTAACGAGGCTCAGAACTTCATTCATCAAGCTCAGATACTCATTAATGAGTCTTGGAACTTCATTCATCAAGCTCAGATACTCATTAATGAGTCTTGGAACTTAGGTAATGACAGTTGGTTGTTCTCTTCCTGTCAATTCACGGATGTGGACTATCTCCTGGGTAATAGTGATTAAAGAAGCAAGTGCCTGTTGTGGGTCGAGGTCATGCTTGGTAGAATCTGGCTCGTAGCTTTCTACATATACTCTGAGGGTTGCGCCTTGAGTACCTGTACCAGAAAGTCGCACCACAATCCGGGAGCCATCGGTAAAGCCAATGCGAACACCCTGTTTTTGGCTAACACTGCCATCAACAGGGTCGGTATAACTAAAGTCATCACTGTATTCAACTTGATAATTACCGAACTGCTTGCCTTTAAGGCTTGGTAATAAGGAATGCAGTCTTTCTATTAAGGTGTTTGCTGACTCTATCTCGATCCCTTCATAGTCATGGCGGGAGTAATAATTGCGTCCATAGGTCTGCCAGTGTTCCCGGACAATTTGCTCAACAGATTGTTGCCGCACTGCAAGGATATTCAGCCAGAAGAGAACAGCCCATAGCCCATCTTTTTCGCGGATATGGTTAGAGCCAGTACCAAAGCTTTCTTCACCGCAGAGGGTGGCTTTACCTGCATCTAAAAGGTTGCCGAAAAACTTCCAGCCAGTGGGCGTTTCATAGGATTCAATTCCAATATGAGCTGCAACTCGATCCACAGCTTGACTAGTAGGCATCGATCGCGCTACCCCAGCTAAACCCGAACTATAACCAGGAACTAGCTTGGCGTTGGCGGCTAACACTGCAAGACTATCGCTAGGGGTGACAAAGAACTTCCGCCCTAACACCATGTTGCGATCGCCATCTCCATCAAAAGCTGCGCCAAAATCTGGTGCATCCTCGCCGTACAAAATATCCACCAAATCATGAGCATACACTAAATTTGGGTCAGGATGTCCGCCGCCAAAGTCTTCTAGGGGTATACCATTCCGCACAGTTCCCACTGGTGCGCCCAACCGTTGCTCAAAAATGGCATGGGCATAGGGGCCAGCTACCGCATGTAAGGCATCAATGCTGATCCGAAAATTTCCCGAAGTCAAAAATTGGCGAATCCGTTCAAAATCAAACAGGGACTCCATTAACTCTTCATAATCCTGTACGGAGTCAATCACCTCAACTACCGTCTCTGCCAAATGTGACTCACCTAAGGTTTCTAAATCTACATCTGGTGCTTCCAGAATTTGGTAGCCATCAATTACTTGACTGCGAACATAGATAGCCTCTGTGACTTTTTCTGGTGCTGGTCCACCGTTGCTAATGTTATATTTCACACCAAAGTCACCATTTACCCCGCCGGGATTATGACTAGCAGAGAGGATTATACCACCAAATGCCTGATACTTGCGAATAATAGCAGAAGTGGCAGGCGTAGATAAAATCCCCTTTTGACCAACCTTAATTCGCCCAATGCCATTAGCCGCAGCCATTTTCAAAATAATTTGAATCGCTGGGCGATTGTAATAACGACCATCACCACCCAGGACTAAAGTTTGTCCCCGCAAATCTCCGATAGAATCGAAGATGGATTGGATAAAATTTTCCAGGTAGTGGGGCTGTTGAAAAACAGTAACTGCTTTCCGCAGCCCAGAAGTACCGGGCTTTTGATCAGGGAAGGGAGTAGTAGCGATTTTACGGATGCTCATAGATCATGTTTAACAAGGCATTTTTCTCTTACATCAGAATTTAGAGTATTTTTGGTGGCTATGGCACAACCCAAAAAATAAATTACAGCAGATTGCGAGTTGGTGAGGTACAAAAATACCCCACCCTAACCCTCCCCGTATGTAAAGGTGAGGGAACTAGATTTCTTTTCCCCCCAATAAACGGGGGGATTAAGGGGGGTAATTCACCGTAGTCCAAAGCAAGGTAAGGGTGTACTTCATTTACTTGCAAAGTGCTGTAAGTAATTGGTTATAGCGGTTATCGATTGAGTCCAATACACTCGTAAGGGCACGGCAGTGCCGTGCCCCTACACGCGACGATATAATTTTGTATTGCATCCAACTGAGAACCGCTATAGTGGCAATATTTAATAACAAGATAAACTCAAGTTAAATCCTGGTAATATATCTTCACCTGATAATTCTGTGGGCAAATGTTTTATTTCCACATTTTGTCCCTGACGATAAATTTCCACTTGTTGTTTTTGCGGGTTAATTAACCATGCCAATTTTACCCCTGCATCCATATATTCCTGCATTTTGGAACGTAAGGTTTCCAAATCATCCGTTGCTGACCTTAATTCAATGACAAAATCAGGTGCTATAGGGGGAAATTTACGCCTTTGTTCAGGTGTAAGTGCTTGCCAACGTTCTTTTTCAATCCAAGCTGCATCAGGAGAGCGATCTGCACCATTTGGTAATTTAAATATAGTAGAAGAACTGAAGGTATAACCTTTGTTAATTTGCCGATTCCAAATTCCTAGATCAATAATTAAATCAGCTTCTCTATTGCCGCTTTCTCCTCCTACTGGTGGCATAATAATTAGTTCTCCGGTAGCACTGCGCTCAAATTGTAACTCGCGGTTATTTTGACATAACTGATAGAACTGTTCATCTGTGAGGTGAACAGTGTCTAGGTTTAGGTGCAAGGGAGTTGTAACCATACAGTTGAGTCTGAATTTTTTGAATATATCCTAACATTTTTCAGGGGAGTGAACAATACAAGAAGGAGGAATCTACGCATAAATTTGGCAACAGAATCATCAAGTCATTAACAATTAAGTAAGTGGGCATAAATAATTAAAGGTTTGTAGTAAGGACTTTAGTCCTTGAAAGAGGACTAAAGTCCTTACTACGAGACAATTTAATTTTATTTTACATTGCCTAATATAGTTTCCTATTTTTATGCCTACCTACTTATATCGAGCTTACTTATTAATAATTAACCCCCTCCCCGCTTGCGGGGAGGGGGTTGGGGGTGGGATTCTTAAATCAAAAAACTATGCAGGTTGAGCTTGATATCGCTGTTGAATTAGCTGAATAATGGCCGCTTTTTCCAAAATTCCCACTAGCACCCCATTGTCACGAATTACGGGAAGTGCAGATAGCTTTTGTTGTTCAAGTAACTGCACTACTTCTAACAACGGTTGATCAGATTTGACTGTGGTAGATTCTGCAATCGATCGCATCACATCTTTAACTTGCGTTTCTGTCCATTGTGTTGTCGGGATGGTTCGCAAGTCATTGACGGTAATCGCACCTACTAATTGTCCGTCATTATCTGTCACTAAAAACCGCTCCCAGTTTCCTCCTCTCAATATCTGCTCTTCAGCAAACTCTCTGAGTGTGAGATTAGCACAAATAATTGGGCTATTCACAGTCACAGCATCCCCTGCAGTTAAACCCGTGAGTTGTTCTTGTACTCTGGCATATTGCGCCGTATTTCCCGCATTTTGCAGTAAGAAGAAACCGACTAATAAATTCCAGAAGTTACCAAAGCTACCATATAATACTAGGGGAATGACACCCGAAGCAACTGCTACCCAACCAAAGATTTGCCCAACTCGACTAGCAAAAGCCACGCCTTTATAAGGATTACCTGTAATTTTCCACACTATTGCTTTGAGTATATTTCCGCCATCTAAGGGCAAACCAGGAATCAGGTTAAATAGAGCTAAAGCTAAGTTTACAGAAGCCAGAACACCGAGGATAGCCGCTGAGGCTCCTGATGCTGCAGTCGCCACACCCACGCCTGTAAAGATACCACACAGCAGTAAGCTGACTAAAGGACCGGCGATCGCTACCCAAAAAGCTTCACCTGGGGTTTTCGATTCTTTGTCTAAGCTGGCTAACCCACCAAAAATAAATAGTGTGATGGATTTAACATCAATTCCCTGGCGAATAGCAACGAAACTGTGTCCTAATTCATGGGCGACGACAGAAGCAAATAACAACAGCGCTGTCATCAATCCTAGTAGCAAAGCTAATCCCCCAGATAATGCGGGAAATTCGGCTGCTAGTCCACTGCTATAACTCCAAGTTACCAAGCCTAGAACTAAAAACCACGACGGATGGATATAAAAAGGAATTCCAAAAAGATTACCAATGCGTATTGTACCGTTCATGTCGTCCACCTTTGATTTGGGTGCTGTGAGGTTTGGTTTCATCCCTCTCGATGTCTCTAGTGTAACGAAGTGTTAAGCGATTTTAATCTTTGTAACGGTAGTGGTGTCCGCCCGTTAGGGTGCGGTTATTAGCAATTTTAGCGATCGCTTCTTCTTCCCCCCAAATACAGAATCTAACTTGAAACCTAGACAGAGGGAGTTTTACTCCTGACTCCTGCTGTAAATTAAAACCCTTGTAGTAAACGTTGAATAGAAATTAAAATTTCTGGAAATGCTAACGGAGATATTTCACCTAAAGTCAAAGTTAATTCTTGGGAATAATCACCATTTATTGGCTCTCTAAACACTTTTACTTGTTGATTCTTTAAATCAACTACCCAATATTCAGGAATTGATGCAGCAGCATAGGTTTTGCGTTTTACATCTAAATCTTTATTCAGGGTTGTTTTAGAATATTCGATTAACCAAAATATATTTTCAGGATAAGGATGGTGACTGCGATAAATAGCACGCTGTGGTTCAACTATTGCTAAATCTGGTTCTGGTTCTGAATTACTTTCAGGAATAGTAATAGGTTTTGCATCTCTTACCAATACTTTTGAACCAAGTAATTCCCGCAGGTATTCAGCCGAGTCAGTATTAATTTGTGCGTGTTCTGGTCCTTCCGGTGCCATGTTGATAATTTCTCCATTTAGTAGTTCAACCTGACGACCAGCTAAAAGGCCAATTTCAATCATGCGATGATAGTCGTCTAAACTCCATTTAGCAGTAGTAACTGTCATGGTGAGTTTCCTTGCATCTAGGCTGTGATTTTAATTTTAAGGTCAAAATTCAATACAAAGATGAGATATTCTAACTCCTGAATCTTGAATTCTCTTTCTTTGATGCTGACTACGAAACCGTCAAATTTATGTTGACAGGTTCGTAGCTCACGACGCGAGCAAGATGCTCGCACTACCCATCAATTTAACCTCGCTAATGTAGTAGAACCGCCACCATCCATGTTGAGTGCTTGCTCAACGCCTATTTCTGCAACAGTTTTTGTGAAGTCATTTTGAATTCCCCTTTGAGGTTGATATTGTTGTTTGCATGACAGATGGACAAACGCCCAAGGGTTGAGCCGATCGCAATACCACATCCAGCAACCCCGGAAACAGCGCCTCTAAATCCTCACGTCGCAATTTATTGATGTGTTGTGTTCCTTCTTTACGAGACAAAACTACCCCAGACTCGCGTAAAATCTTAAAGTGATTGGACATGGTGGATTTAGCGATCGCAAAATCAAACCCAGCACAACATTGCTCCCCCTTAGTCGCTAGTAGGCGCACAATCTCTAGCCGCACTGGATCGCCTAACGCATACAGTACCCCTGGTAAGGAAATGTCTTTTCGGTCTGGGTGATATAAGAATCTCATCCTTGCATTATCTCGTACAATGGCGTATATTTCATTTATTCGATAATATCGAATAAATGAATTAAATTAGGAGGACAATTTATGTCATCCATTACGAATGTTACAGAAGCCACATTTAAAGAAGAAGTCCTGGAAAGTCAAATTCCAGTCTTGGTGGACTTTTGGGCGCCTTGGTGCGGCCCTTGTCGCATGGTGGCTCCGGTAGTAGACGAGGTAGCCGGCGAATACGATGGACAGGTAAAAGTGGTGAAGCTGAATACAGATCAAAATCCCACCATCGCCAGCCATTACGGAATTCGGAGCATTCCCACGCTGATAGTGTTTAAGGGAGGGCGACAAGTTGATACAGTCGTCGGTGCGGTTCCCAAAACTACATTGACTAAAACTTTAGCACAGCATATTTGACAAAAGTAATAGCGCAGGGTGGGCGATTTGTCTACCCTAGCTACTTCCAGATTCAACTAATAGATAGTAGAATCTGCTAGGGAAATTTGTGTTTAATCAAAGTTCAGTTAAATAGCAGGAAGCTAGATGGACTTAAAATTACAGGGTAAATCCGCGCTAGTGAGTGGTTCAACCGCAGGAATTGGTTTAGCGATCGCCCAAACATTAGCGCATGAAGGTGCATCAGTGATTGTCAATGGACGTTCAAAAGAACGAGTCACAGAGGCGATCGCTAAAATTAAGCAAAGTCAACCTGAAGCTTTAGTTTCTGGTGTAGTTGCTGACGCCAGCACAAAAGCAGGAATAAAGCAAATCTTTGAGCAATTTCCTCAAGTCGATATCCTAGTCAACAATCTAGGTATTTACGAACCAAAACCATTCTTTGATATTACCGATGAAGACTGGCTGAACATATTTGAGGTGAACGTACTCAGTGGAATTCGCCTAAGTCGGCAATATCTGCAAAAGATGTTAGAGCAAAACTGGGGACGAATCATATTTATTTCCAGTGAATCAGCTATTCAAATCCCCGTAGAAATGATTCACTATGGCACAACTAAAACCGCTCAGTTAGCGATCGCGAGGGGTCTAGCAGAAATCACCGCTGGTACCGCAGTCACAGTCAACTCTGTTCTACCAGGGCCAACCCGCTCAGAAGGGGTTGAAGATTTTATCACTAAACTAGCGAATGAGCGCAACATTAGTCCAGCTGAAGTCGAAGCAGAATTTTTCCAGAACGTGCGCCCAAGTTCCTTAATTAAACGCTTCGCCACCAACGAAGAAGTAGCCGCCCTTGTAGTCTACTTATCCAGTCCCCTAGCTTCAGCCACTAATGGCGCAGCTATGCGAGTGGATGGTGGCGTTATTCGTGCGATTGTTTAAGTACGTCAGTTAGGGTGGTGATTTGTCAACAGCTATTACCTTCCCAGTCTAAGATTACCTATAATTTTCCTTCTTTGCGCCTTTGCGCCTTTGCGCCTTTGCGTGAGCTAAAAATTATTTCGGTAATCTTTCAGCGGGAAGGGAGTATTACCTCTTGTCCACTTTTGGAAATATAATCATGACCGATATCAACTTATTCTCATCCTACCAATTAGGCGATTTACAACTGCCCAACCGCATAGTGATGGCACCCTTAACCCGAAATAGAGCAGGTAAGGGAAATGTGCCGCACCAACTGAATGCTACCTACTACGCCCAACGTGCTTCAGCTGGATTGATTATTAGCGAAGCAACACAAGTTTCACCCCAAGGACAGGGGTATCCTAGTACACCGGGAATTCATTCACCAGAACAAGTAGAGGGATGGAAGTTAGTTACAAATGCCGTACATCAGCACGGAGGGAGAATTTTTCTGCAACTATGGCATGTAGGCAGAATTTCTCACCCAGACTTGCAACCAGATGGAGCCTTACCTGTAGCGCCTTCCGCCATTGCGCCTCAAGGTAATGCTTCAACCTTTAGCGGAGCTAAACCCTTTGTGACTCCCCGCGCTTTAGAAACCTCAGAGATTCCGGGGATTGTCGAACAGTATCGCCAAGGAGCAGCAAACGCCCTAGCGGCTGGGTTTGATGGGGTGGAAATTCACGCTGCTAATGGTTATTTAATTGACCAATTTCTCCGTGATGGTACTAATCAGCGAACAGATAAATATGGTGGTGTAATTGAAAACCGTGCCCGACTGCTGTTGGAAGTAACTGAAGCTGTAACCAGTGTGTGGGATGCTAACCGAGTCGGAGTCAGACTTTCCCCCAGTGGGACAATGAACGATATCCGTGATTCCCATCCTCTAGAGACTTTTGGTTATGTAGCTCAAGCACTAAACCGATTTAATTTGGCATATTTGCATATTTTTGAAGCAATAGAGTCAGATATCAGACATGGTGGGATAGTTGTACCAACTAGTGAGCTACGCGATCGCTTTACAGGTACACTGATTGTTAATGGCGCTTATACCCGTGAAAGAGGTAATGCTGTACTGGCAAACAAAGGAGCCGATTTAGTTGCTTTTGGCACTCTATTTATCTCGAATCCCGATTTACCCCAACGCTTGGCTGTGAATGCACCACTGAATCCGCCAGACAAAGCAACCTTTTATGGTGGCGATGAAAAAGGATACACAGACTATCCATTTTTATCGGCTACTAGCGAGCAAGTAGCTAACGTCTAATTCTTGTAATCTATTTAGAGTAATCTTTTACACGAGGAATCTCATGAGTCCAATCACCCAAATTCAAGCTTTAGATGTACCCAGCGCCATTATCAAGCGTCGTTCCATCAAAACTTTCAAACCAGACCCCATCGCCCCAGAACTACTCAAGCAACTGGTAGAATTGACAGTAGCTGCTCCTAGCAGTTTTAATATCCAAGACTGGCGGATTATCTTAGTTCAAGATGAAGCACAAAAAGCCGCACTATCAGCAGCATCTTGGAATCAAAAGCAAGTTGTCCAAGCACCAGTGACATTTGTGTTTGCAGCCGATTCGACTGCTGGCGAACAAGACTTAACCCCAATTTTAGAAACAGCAATTCAAACTGGGGCTTGGAATGAACAAACCGTTAACTACTTTAAAAATTCCATCCCGCAATTTCAAGCCGGGTTAGGAGACAAGCGGCGCGAATATGCGATTAAAGATGCAATCATTGCGGCTACCCATTTGGTACTAGCTGCAGAAAGTTTAGGCTTATCCACCTGCTTCCTCAATGGTTGGGTTGAAGATCAGGTGAAAGCAGTCATAGGTGCAGGAGATAACCCAGATTTAGCGATCGCAGTTTTAGTACCTGTAGGCTATGCAGCCGAACCACGCTTGAATCCTGGTCGCTTACCTTTATCATATAACGTCTCTGTAGATAGATTAGGCAACCCATACCAAGGTTAAGGACTGACAATTTAAATGTAGGGTAGGTGTTGCTAGTCGTTTCAAGGTGAGTCATGTAGGACTAATATTTGATTTTTGAAATATACGTAGGGTGGGCAATGCCCACCACATCCAGGTTTTGCTTGGCAATGCCCACCCTACAGACTAACCCCTTCAAGGTGACTCATAAAATCTCCTTATTCTCTTTGCGCCTCTGCGTCTCTGCGTGATATAAATCATCCCGCAATTATGCAACGCCGGGAAATTCATTGATAGAGAAAAATCAAACTTATGCCAAACACAGCTTTAATTGTAGGAGCAGGTAACGGACTTAGCGCCTCCCTGGCTCGTTTGTTTGCTAAAGAGGGATTTAGCGTAGCCTTAGCGGCGCGGCGAATTGAGAAACTGACTCAGCTTAGTAGTGAAATTGGCGCAGTTAGCTTTGCTGCTGATGCTTCAAAAGCACAAGAAGTAGAGCAGTTATTCCTCGATATTGAAAATAAACTGGGTTCCCCCAATGTGGTGATTTATAATCCCAGTTACCGAGTCCGTGGTTCTTTAGTGGATTTAGACCCCATCGAAGTGGCAAAAACTCTAGAAATCACGGCTTATGGTGGCTTTTTAGTTGCTCAAGCTGCAGCCAAAAGGTTGTTGCAGCAGGGCGGTGGTACTATCTTTTTTACTGGCGCCTCAGCGAGTGTTAAGGGTTATCCCCAGTCTGCGCCCTTTGCAATGGGTAAATTTGCTCTACGCGGTTTAGCACAGAGTATTGCTAGGGAATTGGCACCAAAAAATATTCATGTGGCACATTTTGTCATCGATGGCGGTATCCGTTCCGCAGCCCGCCAAGATCCAGCAGACAACCCTGATAGTACCCTTGATCCCGATGCGATCGCCCAAACCTATCTCAACATCCTCCGTCAACCCCGCAGTGCTTGGACATGGGAAGTAGAACTACGTCCTTGGGTTGAGCATTTCTAGCGATTTGTCCTCAAAACCATCTTTTGTTAAAATTGTTCAGGAGAATCATGATTGACCTTTATTATTGGACTACTCCCAACGGTCACAAAATTACCATCTTTTTAGAAGAAGTTGGACTACCTTACAACATTATTCCCGTCAATATTGGCGCAGGAGATCAATTTAAGCCAGAGTTTCTGCAAATTTCCCCCAATAATCGCATCCCCGCCATTGTTGACAATGAACCAGTAAATGGCGGTGCGCCGATTTCTGTGTTTGAGTCTGGAGCAATTTTGCTGTATTTAGCCGAAAAAACCGGACAATTGATTCCCCAAGACGTGCGCTTACGTGTGGAAGTTTTGCAATGGTTATTCTGGCAAATGGGCGGTTTGGGGCCAATGGCGGGACAAAACCATCACTTCAGCACCTATGCACCCGAAAAAATTGAATATGCGATTAATCGTTATGTCAAAGAAACCGGACGCTTATATGCAGTCTTAGATAAGCGACTGGCGGATCGGGAATTTGTCGCTGGCGATTATTCCATTGCCGATATTGCCGTCTATCCCTGGATTGTACCCTATGAACGCCAAAGCCAAAAGCTAGAAGATTTCCCCAATCTTCAACGCTGGTTTGAAACAATTAAGGCGCGTCCGGCGACAATTCGCGCCTACCAAAAGGCAGAAGAGTTGAAAAATCAGCCTCTGGATGTTGACAAGTCACGGGATTTGTTGTTTAACCAATCAGCGAATACAGTTCAGCGATAAGCACTGAAGTGCTTACTACTAAACCACATCTATTTTGAGAACCATAGTTTTTCATGCGTAGTGGGAGCATCTTGCTCCCTGGTGGTAGTAGCGGGCTTTTCGTCCCGCACTACTCCAGGTTTCAAAATGGACGAGCCGTGCGCCCCGGATGGGTGATCTATTTACTAAACTAATTAGCGATCGCATTATGGCAAAACTGGGTATTATTTGTCCCCTTAAACATGATAATGGGATTGGGCTTCTATATGATGCATAGCACCCTCCAGACCCAAGCCACAGAACTCGCACCAGAAACCAGAGGTACTGCAGTCTCTTTGTTCGCCTTCAATTTATTTATCGGTCAGGGAATCGGTGCCGCTGCATTTGGTAGAATTGTGGATAATTTTGGCTACGTTCCCTGTTTTATCATCGCCGGATTAGCGATCGCTCTGCTGTCTTTCTGGTTAGTTCAGCAGAAACAGAATATTAAAGTCGTTAAATAATTAGTTAAAATGCCCAAAGTTCAGATTAACGGGACAGATTTGTTCTACGATATCAAAGGAACCGGTGAACCTTTACTATTAATTGCTGGCTTCCTGTGCGATCATACTTATTGGTCGCTGCTTGTACCGTATCTCGTCAAACAATATCAGGTGATTCGTTTAGATAACCGAGGGATTGGGCGAAGTTCTGCACCTGATGATTTTTATAGTATTCAGCAGATGGCGAATGATGCAGTTGCACTACTTGACTACCTCAAAATAGACAAAGTGCATTTAGCAGGTCATTCAATGGGTGGTAACATTGCCCAAGAAATAGCCATAACCAATCCAAAAAAGGTACAAAGTCTCACCCTACTTTCATCTTACGCTAAAGGTGATGCTTTGTTCAATAGTATTATAGAGACTTGGGGCGACCTTCCCCGAACTTTAGACCCAAAACTTTATCAACAAGTTTTGTTGCCTTGGATATTTACCGATGCTTTCTACTCTACCCCAGAGATGATCGAAATGCTCATCGATCTGAGGATAAATAACCCATTCCCCCCAACCCCACAGCGAATCTATCATCAAAGTCGTGCTATCCTTAGCTGTGATACCAGAGACCGCCTCAAGGATATTCATTGTCCTACTCTCGTGCTGGTGGGTAAACAAGATATTCTCACTCCAGTCAAGTTTTCTCAGGAACTTGCTCAAGGTATTCCTCAGGCTCAACTTATAGTCCTTGATGCTGGGGGACATGGGTTTTTAATTGAGTCACCGGATGCTGTGGTATTAGAAATGCTCAAGTTTCTCACCGATTTTTAATTGATGCAAAGGAATTGTAATCACAAATTCCGTACCCTTTCCAGAAGCAGAAATACAGTGCAATTTACCTTTGTGTTTTTCTGTGATAATTTTGTAACTAATAGATAAACCCAAACCTGTACCTTTTCCCACCGGTTTAGTAGTAAAAAATGGGTCAAATAAAAGCTTGTGTAACTTTTCGGGAATGCCCAGACCATTATCGCTTATGCGAATCATTACCTGTTGATCATCTCTAAGTTCAGTCGCAATAGAAATATGGAGATTTTTTAAATTTTGGTTATTCATAAATGCTTCTTCTAACGCATCAATAGCATTAGCGAGAATATTCATAAACACCTGATTTAGTTGTCCGGCGTAGCATTGAACTAATGGTAGATCGCTATATTTTTTGCTAATCTGAATAGCTGGGCGCTCAGATGTACTTTTCAGACGATTATCTAAAATCATCAGCGTACTATCGATACCCTCATGGATATTTACAGTTTTCATTTCTGCTTCATCCAAGCGGGAGAAGTTTCGCAAAGATAAAACAATTTCGATAATTCTTTCAGCACCAACTTGCATTGAAGCTAACAATTTAGAAAGGTCTTTAATTAAGAAATCTACATCAATTTCTATTGCTCGTTTTTCAATTTCTGGTGCTGGTTTAGGATAGTGTTGCTGATAAAGTTGCAGTAGTCCAACAAAATCTTCAATATATTGCTTGGCTGGGGTGAGATTTCCATAAATAAAGTTAACTGGGTTATTGATTTCGTGGGCGACACCAGCCACCAACTGTCCCAAACTGGACATTTTTTCACTCTGGATAAGTTGACTTGCGAGTAGCTGTGCTTCTTCGCGTAATTGGGCTTCTGAATGTCGCAATACCTCCTCTGCTTGTTTGCGTTTGGTGATATCGTGGAGAATGATCACGTATTCGCGAAAATGTTGATGCGTGCGGTCGGAAATGGAAACTTCTAGGGTTTTGAGATGAGAGTTATTGGCTAGGGTATGTTCGCTGCGTTTTGTCCATTGTTCTGGATACTCACCTAATTCCGGGAGCCATTTTGTTAGGTAACTTCCCCGCAGAATGGATGGGTTGACACCAAAAACAGATTCTGTAGCTGGGTTGGCGTGCTGGATGACACCTTGATCATTTACTACCAAAATACCATCCAAAGCCACAGTAAATAGATGTTCAGCAGATTCTCTAGCTTCCGCGATCGCCACCACTTGGGGTAAACTTGTCCAACAGGCGATCGCCACTCCCACAAATGCCACTGTCATCAGCAACACAATGGCTAGGCTTTCTCCGCCTGTAGCTACGTTATTGTTAAGTTTTGTACCAAATACCCAGCCTACCCAAACTGCACCACACAGCAGAAAAATCAAAGTAGTCACCTGCAGCATCACGGAGTCTTTGATCTGGATTAAAGGGCGCTTTTTATACTGTCGTATCCACCAACTGGGACGAAAGGGAGGGAAGTTAACGCGACGAATGATCAAATCAATCCCCATCATCCCGATAGGAAGCAACAAGCCACCAAGAAATTCTCGCCAACCCCAAGCCAATCCACCCACCAGCAGCACGACAACCTCTAGCAGCAAAATTAAGAGAGATATTTGGGGAAATAAGACTTCTGGTTTATCCCGCCCTAGCCACAGAGCTAGATGCAACAACATAAACGATATAAACCAACCAACATTACCACAAACGACTATTTGCTCTACATCTCCCCAAAATAGATATAACAAACAAAATACTAGTGTCAGAATTAAAGCCGGTGCAAATACACCACGGCGAGAAACCAGAGAAAATACTGGTGATATGTGCTGATCTAAAGCCAGTTGGTATAATATTCGGGGGCAATTAGCAACCACAGTTGCTGAACCAAGAAGACAAGCAGACACCAGCAAAAATGTGACCATAACTACAGCGGATTTTCCCCAAAAGGGCGTAGCAGCCGCTAGCAAATTCAAAAAAGCATTATCCTTAAGATTCGCATCTGTCGCCAGACGGATTAAAATCCAAGAACCACCCACAAAGATAATTGGCATTAACCAAGCAGCTATCTTCAAAAAAATCAGTGTCTGTTTGGGTTGACGGCTATCAGCAACAAAAGAAGAAGCCGTTTCACAGCTATAAGTTGCATATGTAACATAAAAGAACCATTTTGCCCAATCCACAAAGCTCAAAGATGACGAACTACTGGGGAAAAATCCAGGACTTTCACCAGACAACGCCAACCAGCCCAAACCTTGTACACAAAATGTGATTAACAGTCCAAAGGATGGAATCACAAAAAACAGGTGCAATATACTCAGCGTGCGAGTACCACTGAATGCTACTATAAAGGGTAGGATTGTAAAAACTAGATTCAAAACGATTTTAGGACAAGCAATACCCAACGGCTCCAAATTAACTTGGATTAATTCTGTAAGTGTCAGTGAATTGACACTCAGGTAAGAAACCCAATTGAGCAAATATCCAATCACCGCATAGCGAGCAAAAAATGGATACTGATGCAGCAGCTTGGCAGCATAGTTTGGTGTACCTCCAGATACATCAATAAAGTAAGTCCCTAACTGCTTTACTTGATAGTTAAGTAGCATACCCACAATCACAGCAGGTATCCAAACAAAAATAGCTTGCAAACCTAAAGCAGCATGAATTGCCGGAACTAAAGCTGTCCAAGAAATATGCGCCGTCAAACCAAACCCCCAAGTTTCCAGAAAACTCAGGCTTCTAGTCAAGCGTAGGGAAGATGACTGATACAATGGGGGATGATTGAGATTAGACATGTTTGGGAATCTTAAAATACTGTAATAAATCTCATTACCTAGAGTTCCCATTTCATGTATTTTCTGAACAGGCTGATAATATTTAAAGGTGATAATTAGCTGGTATCGCGGCATAAGAACCCCACCCCCAACCCCCTCCCCGCAAGCGAGGAGGGGGCTACAAGATATCTGACAAAACCGGGAAACGCTATAGCTTACAGCAATTTTCAATTAATTAAACCACACATAACCACATAATATTGTAGGGGCATGGCAGTGCCGTGCCCCTACCGCGTAGTCTATTTACCTGAAAGCAAAACAGTCTATTGAAACTAAGTTAAAAAAGCATGGCTGGCAAATTTATTGTATTTGAAGGGGTGGAAGGCTGCGGTAAAACCAGCCAAATCCAGACTGACTTGTGGATGGTTGCAAAGTTTGGATATCTCTGTCATTGTCACCCGTGAACCAGGGGGAACAGAATTAGGCGTACATCTGCGTCGCTTATTGTTAGAAAAGGCAGAGGATAAACCAATTGCTCATACCACAGAATTATTATTGTATGCTGCCGATCGCTCACAACATGTTCAGCAAGAACTCAAACCCAATTTAGCAGCGGGAAAATATATCTTGTGCGATCGCTATACTGATTCTACTGTTGCCTATCAAGGTTATGGTCGCGGGTTAAATATGAATTTAATTAATCAGCTCAACTATATTGCTACCGCTGGGTTAGAAAGTGACTTGACTATCTGGCTAGATGTCGATGTGGAAGTAGGACTAGGGAGAAAACGTCAAGCTGCAGACAAATTTGACCGCATCGAACAAGAAACCATTGCCTTTCATTGTCGAGTCCAGCAAGGATATGCCGAATTAGCAGCAACCTATCCTTCACGGATTGTACAGATAAATGGTAATTTAAGTAAAGAGGCTGTACAACAACAAATTCAAGAAATTTTGCGCGATCGCCTAACAGATTTTTGATGAAAGTTCATTGTTTTTCAGATGCCAGTCAATTTTACGCCAGGGCTAAGGATTATTTACTCACTTACGAAGCCCACCATTGTTTGCTACTACAAATCACCCATACCTTGATTCATCAACCACAAAGGTAAGCTGATGTGCAGCTAAATTGTATAACACGAAAACGCAAAATTATTGTAGTGCGGGCATCTTGCCCGCGTCCAATATACAAATTAAATATGCAATAGCTTATGACAGTCAACCTTACTTGGCGACTGTCGAAACACAGGGTAAAATTGTCGCCGTGGCCATGAGAACACCACCGCGTCGATTGTTGTTATCGAAAATCGAAGACTTGGGAGCGGTAGAAGCGATCGCCCAAGATTTATACTTACATCAACCACCGTTACCCGGTGTCAGTGGTTTTTCTGCAGAAGCTCAAGCCTTTAGCCAAGTATGGGAAAGAATCACCCGTCAGTCTGGTAAAATGGGTAAGCAAATGCGGATTCACCAAATTCAGCAAGTTCAACCGATTGCTTTTGCACCAGGTTATCTCCGCCTTGCTCAACAGAGCGAGCGCGACTTGATGCTAGATTGGTACACAGCATTTGTCATCGAAGCCTTTGGCGCTGCGGATTCAGACTTAGAACGCAGTTTTGCACATTTTTTCAGCCAAAATTATGATCTATGTTTGGCAAAATCAAGCACCAGTTTCAATGGCTTGTGGTAAATTTGCCACCCCCAACCTGAGTATGATAGGTCCAGTATATACGCCTCCAGAATATCGTCGCCAAGGTTATGCAAGTTCCTGTGTAGCAGCTTTGAGTCAAACCCTATTAAATCAGGGACATCGCTATTGTTGTTTATTCACCGATTTAGCTAATCCAACTTCCAATCATATCTACCACGAGATAGGTTATCAGCCTGTGGGTGATTGGCAAGATTATTCATTCTGTTTATCATAAGTTATGAGAATTCTGCCATAAAGCAGAAAAAAGAACCCCACCCCGCCTTCGACTTACGTCAAAGTCTCCCCTCCCCGCAAGCGAGGAGGGGTTGGGAGTAGGTATTAGGAGAGTTTTGCAAGGGGTTTATTGACAAAAAAATGCCATTAATGTCACAGCATCATCCCGTCACTATCACAGATGTGGAAGCAGCACAAAAACGTCTGTTTGGCATTGCTAACCATACACCAGTGCTGACTTCCCGAAGCCTAAATGAACGAACTAACAGTCTGGTGTTTTTTAAGTGTGAAAATTTTCAACGCACGGGGGCGTTTAAGTTTAGAGGTGCGTATAATGCTTTAGCACAGCTATCTGTAGTCCAGAAGGAAAAAGGCGTTCTCACCTTTTCATCGGGAAATCATGGACAAGCGATCGCTCTGGCTGGAAAATTGCTAAATATTCCCACTACAATTGTCATGCCTGAGGATGCGCCTGCAGTCAAGCAAATTGCTACTCGCAGTTATGGCGCTGAAGTAATTTTGTATAATCGCCAGTCCACAAATAGAGAAGAATTAGCACAAAATTTAGCTAGCGATCGCAGTTTGACTCTCATCCCTCCTTACGATCATCCCCATGTAGTGGCGGGACAGGGTACGGCGGCGTTAGAATTGATAGAAGAAGTTGCTGAACTAGACTTGTTGTTAGTTTGTTGTGGTGGTGGGGGATTAATTTCTGGTTGTGCGATCGCTTCTAAAGCACTGTTACCAAATTGTTGCGTCATTGGCGTCGAGCCTACCCTAGCTGATGATGCCACACGTTCATTCTACACTAAAACTCTACAAACTGTCAATAATCCTGATACCATTGCCGACGGCGCCAGAACTCCCAGTCTGGGTAAGATTACCTTTCCCCTAGTTCTGGAATATGTTGATGATATGGTGACAGTATCTGAGGATGCGATTCTGCGAACGATGTTTTTTCTGTGGGAACGGTTGAAAATTGTGGTTGAACCCACAGGCGTATTAGCCGCTGCGGCTTTGTTAGAAGGTGTGGTGACAGCACCAGGGGCAAGAATTGGTGTGATTATCAGCGGTGGGAATGTCGATTTGGTGCAAGTAATGAAAGGGAGATGAGGGGATGGGGAGGATGAGGGGGTATGTTGTGAATAATTTTTCACTTCTCCCCAATGCCCAATGCCCCATGCCCAATGCCCCAATCCCATATTTCTTCTCCCCACCACTCACCACAACGCTGATAATAGAAAATAAAGCTTCACATTTCTTAATTATTCAGCGGTTACTAAAACAATGGCGAGAGACTTGCGGGGATTTATCAAACTTCTGGAAGAAAGGGGACAATTAAAGCGAATTTCGGCTTTAGTTGACCCAGATTTAGAAATTGCTGAGATTTCCAACCGAATGCTGCAAAAAGGTGGGCCAGGGTTGTTGTTTGAAAACGTCAAAGGCGCATCCTTCCCGGTGGCGGTAAATTTGATGGGGACTGTGGAAAGGATATGCTGGGCAATGAATATGCAGCATCCAGAAGAATTGGAAACTTTGGGGAAAAAGCTGAGTATGCTGCAGCAACCAAAACCGCCGAAGAAGATTTCCCAGGCAATAGATTTTGGTAAAGTTTTGTTTGATGTCCTGAAGGCGAAACCAGGACGAGATTTTTTCCCCGCTTGTCAGCAGGTGGTAATTCAAGGGGATGATTTAGATTTAAATACGTTACCGTTGATACGTCCTTATATTGGTGATGCTGGTAAGATTATTACCCTAGGATTGGTAATTACCAAGGATTGTGAGACAGGAACACCAAATGTAGGCGTGTATCGCTTACAGCTGCAATCGCGAAATACCATGACTGTCCACTGGTTATCAGTGCGGGGTGGCGCCAGGCACTTGCGAAAAGCCGCCGAACGTGGGAAAAAATTAGAAATAGCGATCGCTCTCGGTGTAGATCCATTAATTATTATGGCAGCCGCTACACCTATTCCTGTAGACTTATCAGAATGGCTATTTGCTGGACTTTACGGCGGTTCTGGTGTGAACTTAGCCAAGTGTAAAACCGTAGATTTAGAAGTTCCTGCCGATTCCGAATTTGTGTTAGAAGGGACAATTACACCAGGGGAAGTATTACCAGATGGCCCCTTTGGTGATCATATGGGTTATTACGGCGGCGTAGAAGATTCGCCCTTGATTCGCTTCGGGTGCATGACACACCGCAAAGATCCGATTTACTTAACCACATTTAGCGGTCGTCCACCCAAAGAAGAAGCCATGATGGCGATCGCACTCAATCGGATTTACACCCCCATTTTACGGCAACAGGTATCAGAAATTGTCGATTTCTTCTTACCAATGGAAGCTTTGAGTTACAAAGCGGCGATTATTTCCATAGATAAAGCCTATCCCGGACAAGCCAGACGAGCGGCTTTAGCTTTTTGGAGTGCTTTACCACAATTTACATATACCAAATTTGTGATTGTTGTGGATAAAGATATAAATATTCGCGATCCGCGTCAAGTCGTGTGGGCAATTAGTTCTAAAGTTGACCCCACAAGGGATGTTTTTATCTTACCAAATACACCCTTTGATACTTTAGATTTTGCCAGCGAAAAAATTGGTTTAGGTGGGAGAATGGGAATTGATGCCACTACCAAAATTCCCCCAGAAACCGAACATGAATGGGGAGCGCCTTTGGAATCAGATCCAGATATCGCCGCGATGGTTGAGAGGCGATGGGCGGAGTATGGTTTAGCAGATTTAAATTTAGGCGAAGTTAACCCGAATTTGTTTGGTTATGATGTGAAATAGAACCCCACCCCCAACCCCCTCCCCGCAGGCGAGGAGGGGGCTATGAGATATGTTTTGTATTTTTGGGAAAACATCAATCAATATTCTAGAAACTCTAGATTTCAATTTATCTACCTGTATTGAAGATATATTAGAGTTATTGGCTCCTCAAGCCCATAACAAAGGATTGGAAATTTCTGGGTTAATCTATCCCAATGTCCCCACTTACCTCCAAGGTGATGCTAGTCGCTTGCGGCAAATTCTCATGAATTTAATCGGTAATGCTGTGAAGTTTACCAGTCATGGGGAGATATTGGTACAAATTGAGTTACGAGCAGAAACCTCCACGACTGCAACAATTTATTTTGCCATCATAGATACTGGTATTGGTATTAGTAATGAAGATCAATACAAACTCTTTACACGATTTACTCAAGTGGATGCTTCCACTACTCGCCAATATGGTGGTACAGGTTTGGGATTAGCAATCTGTAAGCAACTAGTGACATTGATGGGTGGGAAAATATAGAAAGCCAATTAAACAAAGGATCTAAGTTTTGGTTTGAACTTCCTTTTACCAAACAACTTCAGTCTATTTCTTCACTAGAATATCGGGGAATTCTCACTAATCGAAGCTTATTAGTAGTCGATAACAATGAGACTAATCGTCAAATTATTTACCATCAAGCTATCCATTGGGGGATGCAGGTAGATACAGCCAACTCTGGTGCGTCTGCCTTGATTGCTATACAAAAAGCTTGTGAGCAGTTAAAACCCTATGATGTCGCCTTGATTAATATGCAAATGCCCAACACAGATGCCATGACTTTGATCGGAAACATTCAAGCTAATTCTGCCTTATGTAAGATTCCTTTGATTTTGCTCACTTCTACTCATCAAAGGCACGAACTACAACAGGCGAAAAACATTGGATTTGCGGCTTACTTAGTTAAACCTGTGAAAGCATCTCGCCTGCTTGACACTATTTTAAATCTCTTAGACAACCAACTATCCATTATCGAAAGCCTCCCAGATATATCGAAACCTCAACAGATTGATGCCTCGACAACATCAAAATTGAGAATTCTGTTAGCTGAAGATAATGTGGTGAATCAAAAAGTAGCTTTGAAGCTACTCCAAAGCCTTGGCTACAAGGCTGATGTTGTTGCCAATGGACAAGAAGTTTTACAGGTTTTAGAAAAAATCCCTTACGATTTGATTCTGATGGATTGCCAAATGCCTATTCTTGATGGTTTGGAAACCACAAAAGAAATTCGTCGTTGGCATCAGAGCCGTTTTGCCAACCATTGTCATCCTGTAGTCATTGCATTGACTGCTAATGCGATGTCAGAATACCAACAAATCTGTCTTGATGCAGGAATGGACGACTATCTCAGCAAACCTGTAATCAAAGAAAAATTAAGGGTGATGCTAGAACGTTGGCATTCAAGAAATCATATTATATCTAAATGAAAAAATCCAATACACACTCGCGTCTGTCATGATAAATGTATAATTTATATTTGATTTTGTCGTTCTCGTTCAGGTGTGGTTGAATCCCCCTTTCTGTTCCTTCTCCCCTGCTAAGTGCTCCCTGCCCCCCTGCTTCTTTTTCAATGAGCTAACTCCCCAAATTTTGGACTCCACCAACCAATAGCAGTCTGAAAGTAAGCCACATCAAAATGTTTCTGATCCAGACGAGACTGGGGAGCAGAACACCTCAGCATCTTCTTCTGTTGTCCATCTTTTGTGTAACTATACTCTGCCAAAGGCTGTTTACATATAGGGCAAGGATGTGATATAATCTTGGCTAGATTCTTTTGTTCAACTCCACTTTTTTGAGTGCGAGGTTTTTCCCAAGACTTAGTGCGCTCGCTCCAAAACAAAACCACATCCTGACACCCATTGATGCAAAATCGAAACCCCAAACACCACGGATGCCGAGATCCGCAGGGTGCCGTAAGGAATGGCTTGCATTTGGGCAACAGCTAAGTTGGCTTCTTCCAAATCACCCAGAATGCGGACGCAGCGATCAAAATACAGACCGCCCCACTTCAGTCAAATTCACTTTGCGAGTCGTCCGTTGTAGCAGTCTCACCTTCAGCGTTTCTTCTAGTTGGGCAATCTTACGGCTGACGGTGGCTTTGGGGATGTCGAGCGATCGCGATGCACCGATGAAACTCCCAGCCTGCACTACTTTCACAAAGATTGTGACTTCGTTGAGATCGCAGCGGAGAGTCATAAAGATTGTTCCATCAATGGGATAGTCTATCTCAATTTTACCGTCTAGTCAGCCATGCGATGATTAATTAGTATATTGATGAAAAGATCGATACCGATAGGGTATGTTCTACAAACCAATTAATACTCAGAGGATGTTTTAAAAGTCAAAACCAGTCAAAAATCATGCCAATCGTCTGACCATGATACGAATCATCGCAATATAGATAAATGTCTCCGAGGTTTGGGGTAGTCTTTCATAATCTTTACTTAAACGCCGACACCAATTCAGCCAGCCAAAAGTACGCTCAACAACCCAACGCTTCGGTAGATGCACAAAACCTTTTTTCTCCAATGGTCGAAGCACAATTTCCACAATCCACCGAAACATATCCATCACCCAACGCATAAATTCTTCGCCTCGGTATCCTCCGTCCATCCAAATGATGTTCAACCGTTTTACCTGATTACCAGTATCGTGAACTCGTTGAAGAACTTTTTTCGCGCCTTCACGTTCTGGAAAACTGGCAGAGGTGACCAAGACCCGCAAAACTAGCCCTAACAGATCCACACTCAGATGTCGTTTGCGTCCATGTATCTTTTTCCCAGCATCATAGCCGACATCAATGGAAATCATTGTTGCGGTTTCTACTGATTGACTATCAACGGCTGCTTCTGATGGACTCTTGTCACGCCCTGCGTCTACTCTCACCCACTGGTAGAGTTGGTCATGTACCTTAAGCCATGTACCATCTTTACTCCATCTCCAAAAATAACCATAAACCGTTGACCACGGGGGAAAATCTGCTGGTAGGCCTCGCCATGTACATCCTTCACACAGAATATAGAGAATCGCATTCACTATTGCAAATAATGCTAATTTTCGGGGACGACCGCCTGGCTTTGCTTCTGGGAAAAGATCTGCTATTAATTCCCACTGTTCCCAGGTCAGATTGCTACGGTATGCTTTAGTCATTCGCTCACAGGGTGCTGGTTTCTACAAAATTCAGCATACGCCTTGTGAGCTTTCTTACACTAGCCCCCCACTTTTAAAACATCCTCTCAGGGAAATTCATCATGGAAATCAGAAATGCAGTTGCACTAGTCACCGGAGCAAATGGTGGCATCGGTTCTCATTTTGTCGAGCAACTGCTCCAGTTACAAGTGTCTAAGATTTATGTCTGCGCTCGAACTACTAGTAAGTTACAAAATCTAGTTGCACTCGATCCACAGCGGATTATCCCGCTCGAATTAGATGTAACTAATCTCCAATCTGTACAAGCAGCGGCCGCTAAATGTTCGGATGTCACAATCCTGATTAACAATGCAGGCACTTCTTTAAATCACGGCATTATTTCCGCCCCAGATATCGAGGTGGCTAAAGCGGAAATGGACGTGAACTATTTTGGTATGGCGGCAATGTGTCGTGCCTTTGCACCGATTCTCAAGCAGCATGGTGGCGGTGCGATTGTCAACATTTTATCCCTACTTGGCAAAGTAAATTTACCTTTTAGCGGTTCCTATAGTGCTTCAAAAGCCGCCGCGATTTCCATGACCCAGAGTGTCCGCGCCGAGCTAGCTGCCCAGAAAACTTTGGTCGTAGGTGTGATGCCAGGAACGGTGGATACGGAACTGGCGAAATCATGGCCGAATCCAAAAGTTGCGCCTGCGGAAGTGGCTAGAGTTACATTACAAGCTGTAATTGCCAACGAGGAAGATGTTTATCCTGGCGAACAGGCTGCTCAGGTTTCCGCACAACTATTAGCCGATCCTAAAGGTGTTGAGAAATACATGGCAAGTTTTCTGCCTGGAATGGACTTGGTAAGTGCTAACGCATAAACCAAGTTAGGGACTGCCAATGCCGTTACCTATCTGGCTAGTCCCCTAGCTGACTTTATTGATGGGGCGAACCTGCGCGTTGATGGCGGCTACGTTACTGCAATTAATTAGGTCGATCGACAAACTATTCACAAGAGCTAAAACGACAACCCGAAGATATTGCAGAAGCGATTGTGTTTCTGGTACGGAATGGATTTATGACGGGAGCGGTGATTGAGTGTGATGGTGGTTTGAAGATTAAGAGCTAAGGGTTTGTTGATCGAATTAATAACAAGGATTTTGTGTTTAAGATTTGTTTTTTCTGAACTCAGTGCTACTGGGTCGTTTTGTGCTGCTTAGTCTAAACTCCAGTATGCAAGCAACTACAATTTAACCCCCTTCAGCTTCTGTGGATTGACCACTGCAAAAATTGATTGAATGTTTTGACCTGAAAATTCAAAACTAAAAGTGCTTTGAGGGTTTCCCTCCACGGCGTTTAAAATTCCAGGTTGATCATTAATTTGAACGATTTGAGGGCTGAGTGTCGGAATTAGTTTACTCCGTCGAATTGCCACTAAGAAACGAGCCACTTTTTGACACCCCTGCAACGGACGCTTTGCTGCCATTACTTGACCACCCCCATCTGACCAGAAAGTAACATCCTCTGCCATGAGCGCAATCAGTGTATGCAAATCGCCTTGATTCCAACTTGTCAAAAACTGTTCGACGATTTCCTCTTTTTGCTGAGGAGATGAACTGATACTGGGTCTACGGAGAACAAGATGTTGACGCGCACGACGAACAATTTGACGACAATTTGAAATACTTTTTCCAACAGTTATAGAAATCTCTGAATAATCATAGTCAAACACTTCACGCAACAAAAAGATAGCACGCTCGGTTGGGGATAAACATTCGAGCAATGTTAAAAATGCGAACGATAGCGATTCCGCTAATTCAGCGTTGTCTCCACGTTCGCTCATCGCTTCAGTCATCAAAGGTTCAGGCAACCAAATCCCAACATACTTCTCTCGTTGCATACGAGCAGAACGAAGCTGATCAATACACAAACGAGTGATGAGGCTTGATAGAAAAGCTTTTGGAGATTGCACGATCGTTTGGGTCGATTGCCAACGTATCCAAGCTTCCTGAATCATATCCTCGGCATCGGTGGCACTGCCCAGCATCCGATAAGCGATCGCGAACAGCAATGAACGGTACTGATTAAATAGTTCTAAACGTTCCATGAACTACCACTCTGTCGCTAAATTCATCAGTTTGGCTCTTGCGGTTGAGATTTCTCGTTGCCGAATTTCATCTGACATAAATTGATCGGGCACTGGTACAACGGTGACATCTTCAATCCCAATAAATCCCAAAACAGAGCGCAAATAAGTGTCACAAAAATTCATGCCCCCAAGGGGAGTTCCCTCCACAAAGTTTCCTGCACTCGGTGTAATGATTAGCGCTTTTTTACCTTTTGCTAGTCCTTGAAACGTATAGGTTGTGGGATCAAAGGTAAAGGTTCGATTGATCCGGACAATATTATCTAAATAAGCTTTGAGAGTAGACGGAACAGTGAAGTTATACATGGGTACACCCAATAAGAGGCAATCTGCCCACAGTAGTTCTTCAATCAGATTTTCCGAGGCAGTCAATGCGAATATCATCTCTGGCGATCGCACCTCTGGCAAAGTATAATTTGCCTTTGTCCAAAATTCGGTTGGATGATTCGGTGGATTGATCCCAACATCCCGCTTTTGATATTGAGTTTCAGGATGAACTGTTTGCCAAGCTTGGATAAACTCTGCACTGAGGGATCGCGAAATGGAACCCGCTTCACGAACACTCGATTGAATCTCAAGCATTTTCATAAATCTTTCTTTGTTCTACAGTCTTCTATTCATAAGACGAAGAACCACTGCTATTTGTGACAGGTGTTAATTTTTAACTTCAAGTCTCCGCAGAAATTTGCGGCATAACCTTCCGGCTGAACGGCTGCAAGTAATCTTTGCGACACTACCGAGATCTACCAACAGTCCGCTCCGAAGCCGGACAGTTAAGCCGACGCAGATCTCTTTTGAGTCTAGCCGATAACCCCTCGGCGTTCGGCTCCAACGTCGTGTTGGTCTGCTGGCAAAGACTAAAGAAGCCCAGTAATTGCATAGTAAATGCAAGATCCAGCACCGACAACATAGACAAACCAAGTAAGAAAAAATCCGATTGCGCGACCAGGTGATGGTCCGTAGGTTTTGAGCAAACCCCATGCGTGGGCAAATCGTCCTATGGTTCGAGCGCACTACCAATCAACCAGAGCATCCAAGGGGGCGAATGCATCAACTCCAAAGTCATAACAAATAGCAATCCCAAAGGTACATATTCTGTAAAGTTTCCATAGGCACGCACCTTACGCTGAAGAACTCCATCATTAGCAGTTTTTGTGATCGCAGATTTTTGAGTATAGCTTTCAACGAAAGCTGCCCATTGGTTAGGATTTTCAAGGTAATTTGGCTGATTTACGACTTCTATTTCAGTTTCTCCATGCCAAATTCGAGTTTTGGTACGCTCCATCACCACAATGTAGGAAAGGGCAAACGCAATAAAGCCATTGAGTCCGATGAAAAATGCTGAAATAGGGATAGACATAGAAAATCTTTGTAGGTCAGTTCTATAGAATAGAAATTGGCGGTCAGTCAGCCAAGTCCCCAACTGGGTAATGTTTATGAAATTTGCTCCTCTGGTAGAAAAGATTACAACTGTGACCAATGAAGCGCAGCTACGTGTTTGCTTTATGGAGTATGCAGGTGAACTGGTAGGAGCTACTGCCTGGGGATTAGATTTGCTAGATAGTCGTTTTCAGGTGATTGAGTCCGATTTATGGGGATTACCTGATTCTTTTCGCGATCGCTATCGAGAAATTGGGCGGAATGCTGATCTAGTCAGCCAACAGATGATCCAGCATCAAATCCCAGTTCATAATCTATCGGTGCAGTCCCAACAAGATTGGCATCAGAGCAACCTCTATCAATCTGTGTTCCGCATCTATGGGATCGAACATGGCATGGTTGCCCCATTAATTGGCAGGGGTCGATTAATGGGTGGTATTTATTTTATGCGGGGAAAAGAGTTTCCTGCCTTTTATGATGGCGATCTGATTCAACTGAGTTCTTTGTGCCAGCATTTATCAGTTCGTTTAGCAATCTTTCGCCGATCAATCTCGCCATCTTTAACAAATTGCCTGACACCACGAGAAGTTGATGTTACAGACTTGGTTGCACAAGGCTTCAGCAATCGGGAAATTGGTTTGAAGTTACATGTTAGTCGTGATGCGGTGAAACAGATACTTAAGCGAATGTTTCGGAAGCTAGATGTTTCTGCTCGTACTGAAATGGTTGCGAAGTTGAAGGGTTAAGTTTGCTTGTCTGACTCTGAACGCTGACAAGCAAGGTTTAAGCAGTTGCCCTCACCGATAATCTAAGCAGCACAACTGCACCAAGATATCTTAACTGTCGGCTCCACTGCAGTCTTGGGCTGCTACTGAAACCGACCGAAAATACCTAACCCACGACATTTGACTGAATATTTCAGGCAGGAAAACATTTACCAAATGCCTGAAGTAGCTTAAGAGAACCACTAACCCGAATTTTGCACCGCAACAGTGCCCAAATTAGGTTTTGTTCCTTGCCCAGAAAACCTAGCCAAGTTTTGCTATCTGCCGTGACAGAAAGATCTGCTTTCCCCTGGTGTCCTTCTTGAACTTGTAGTGTTTTATTTTGAATCGTCACCGTTGCACGACGAAATTCAGCACCAGTAAAGGTAAAGTGATAAACTGCATTCAATCCCTGTGACTGGTTGCGTTGAAACAACAGTGGTAGCCCAAACAGAAATCCTTGAATCGATTGAGGACGAATGCCACTGCTCACAAGCTTCACCGTTTTATTCGGAAAATGTTTGGCAACATAGCTTTCGGCATCCGATCCCGGCACCACATAGATAGTTTCGGTTTTGTCCTGCAATGGCTTGACCACATCTTTAATAAATGCTTTGCGATCGCTCAAGAATGGGGCAATTACATCCGATCCCGCAGGACATACCGAAATGCAGTAAGCGGCTTTGTAGTTCGGCTTGAAAGACAAGCTTTGCCACATTGAGGCTGATTCAGAAGCACTAACTTTTTGGCGATAATCACGGGCATTTTTGCTGTCAGCGATCGTCTCTGTCCAATCTGTGAATCCGCCCATGAACTCGCGGTAATTATGAGTGTAACAAGCTGAAAAGCCAAAGCTACCGTCAGCCCCGATCGCACCTACAGGACAAGCTGCTACACACAATTTGCACTCAATACAGGGATTGTAATCGATAGGATGAGTGTACTCTGTCACTTCGGTATCGATTAAAACAGTACCGAGGGCAACGAAATTACCAAACTTGGGATGAATTACATTGCGATGAATGCCCATGTGCCCCAATCCTGCTGCAACAGCCACAGGTTTATGAGATATAACCCAGGCTTTTTTGTCTGGATAACGATCCATTTCCATTGGGAATGCCACTGACGGATTCAAGGCTCGGACACCAATCTGCGTCAATGCTTTGACGAGGTTTCGAGCTACTTCATCTGCATGGTCGTAATTGGCATGAAATTCCAGATTAGCGATTGATCGCGCTGGAGTACGAACGTTTTCCCGATTTATGCGGCAGACAAAGCTAATCAATGTTTTGGTGGGTGGAAATACTGCCAGGATATCGGCATGTTGGTCGGCGATCGCAGGTCGATAAATTTCCACAAATCCTACATCATCAGCACCCGCATCCAAGCAAAGCGATCGGAGTGAATCAGAATTCAAAGCGACTGTGCTTGTTTTTGGGTTGTTTGTAGACTGCTCACGCCACCATCTCACGGTAGGATGGTTGTCAAATTTAGCCATAGAAGCCTCTAGCGTTGATAACTGTAAATCTGTATAGATTTTGGATTTTGGCTAACTCATAAGACCTCTTGCAAAAGTCCCCTAACACCCCTCCCCGTATACGGGGAGGGGAGACTTTGACGTAAGTCGAAAGCGGAGTGGGGTTCTTTAGTTTGATTTATGCAAGAGGTCTATAGTTTTAGAGTAATTTTCAATTGGTTTGAGTGGGTAATTTATACCCAGCGACGCACTCGTGCCTTGTAGCGTAAGTATTCATCGCCGAATTTGCGCTCCAAGTAACTCTCTTCGCGCTGAATGACTCCGATTTGCACAATCACTAAAAGTGGCAACAATAGCAGCAATGCCCAGAGCGCACCCAATAGCAATGAGATGCCGATGTAAAACAGCGTCAGAGACAAATAAATCGGGTTGCGGCTCCAACTAAAAACTCCGTCCGAAACGATCGCTGTTGTCGGTTGTGAAGGATTAACTGCCGTACTTGCGCGACTCATTACCCGAAAAGCTGAAGTTACTATCAAACCCGCGCAAATAATCGCCAACGCTCCCAAAACTAGTGCTAGCGATCGCGGTAAAAAGTCAATTGGAAACACGAAACTAAGTACTAATCCGATTAATAATGTTCCAGCATAAAGTGCTGGTGGAAAAGCAATTACTCCAGGATTGTCTGACATGTTCTCTTCCATGATGACCTACCTTTTTGTAACGATTTTGCTAATAATATTGTGAGATCCTAGCGATCGCCCGAACGGGATAACCCTTCTCAAGCACTTAACGCAATAGTGCTGTTGCTTCCACTAAATGTGTCAGCAAAGTGTTCCATCGTTGCTGTCCCAGCGTTTTCTCAACCATGCTTTGAGCCTGTTTCCACAATGGTAAAGCTTTCCCTAAGACAGCTTCTCCGGCTTCGGTCAAGGCAATTATCCGAGTTCGCTGGTCTTGCCCAGGCTCAGATTTTAACCATCCTTCGCGTTCAAGGGGTTTCAGATTCCGGGTTAAGGTCGTGCGATCCATCACTAACATCTCCGCTAACTCGTTGATCGTGGCTGATTTTGCGATCGCTACAGCAGCCAGAATGGTGAACTGAGTCACTAGCAATCCGCTCGGCTTGAGGATTTCGTCAAAGTGTTGTGTGATTACACGAGAAGCCTTTCGGAGATTGAAACAGGCGCACGCCCAAGCCACTTGACCTAGAATATCGGTGTTGATTGGGTTAGTGTGTTTATCCATAGGATAAGTGTATATGCACTTATTTTTTATGTCAAGTGGCTGCATGAAATTTTCTGCTCACTCTCAGGCTCGAAACATTGTTTAACAGCAAGAACCTGCAAAAAAATGGCAAGAATCTGGAATCTTGCATGTCAGTAAACCTGTATTGTTAGTTTTCAAAACGTCAACTACAATCACTGAGATTACTTGTGTGGCGATCGCCAAAACTGTTCTACCTATATCCTGGAAACATAACTATGCAGCACTGAACATGGATTACGAAATTCGCGCTTTAACGGCGGGAGATGAATCAATTATCTGGGAGATGTTGCGCTATGCCTCCCATGAACCCTCAGTGGAAGCTGTGCAAACCCAGCCCTATCTAGCTCGTTATGCCACCAATTGGGGCAGAATTGGTGATATTGGTTGTGTGGCAGACATGGGCAAAGTCTCAATTGGCGCAGCTTGGCTACGGTTGTGGTTAGAGGAAGACCAAGGATTTGGTTATGTTAGTGATGCAATTCCCGAATTAGCGATGGCGGTGTTGCCCAGTTATCGCCAAAAAGGAATTGGTACTCACCTATTACAGCAGGTTTTAGCAATGGCAAAAAATAGTTTTCCTGCTATCAGTCTCAATGTGCGAGCAGATAATTCTGTAGTGAGGTTATATGAACGAGTAGGGTTCGTCAAAGTCTTAGGGAGCGAGATTGTCAATCGGACAGGTGGCGTTTCTTTTAATATGGTGTATGAGTTTAAGTATAATTAACTAAGTCCGCTCTTTACTTAAATACATATGGTACAAACAAAAATTTACGGATTAAGGGAGCATCTTGAGCCAATCAAATCTCAACTATCAGATATCATTCATTCCTGTGTGATAGATGCACTTCAGTATCCACCCGATAAACGCGCACACCGATTCTTTCCACTTGAACCCTCGGATTTCTTCTACCCTACAGGACGCACTGAGCATTACACAATCATTGAATTCAGTATGATTGAGGGACGCAGTATTGAAGCTAAAAAACAGTTAATTCGTTTACTATTTGAACGTGTACAATTACTGGGAATTGCCCCACAAGATTTAGAAATGACAATTTTGGAAACCCCTAAACACAATTGGGGGTTTCGCGGTTTACCGGGAGATGAACATCAATTGAATTATAAAATCGAGGTGTAAATATAAATGTAATTTTGGGTCTGATTTTATGAATACACTTCCAGCCAGTGACTTTGAAAAAATTAGTCCAACAGCGCTTCTAGTAGCTTATGCTAGGCAGTTTACTGATATCCCTTACACTAAAGAAATTGCCGAATTAACCAACGCAATTGTGACAGTAAATCAGTTCATGAGTGATGAACATAAAAATTCCCACATTGTTGGCTTGACAGCCCTTATTGAAGGTCGTTATAAAGCCATTGAGGAAGTCAGAAAGCAATTTCATGGAACACAAATTCTTGAACTAGCCTCCGGCTTATTACCACGGGGTCTGATTCTATCAGAAAACCAGAAAATTACTTTTATTGAAAGTGATTTATCCGCAATGATTCAACAGAAACAACAATTAGCTCAACAATTAATAGGTATCCGTTCTAATCTACATTTTCTAGCAATTAATGCCACCACCAATCTAAATTCTGGGCTTTTGCATGATTATTTCCAGCGTGATAAACCAGTCACCATTTTGTGTGAAGGATTGCTAATAGACTCGTCCGGAATATGATTTGGGTACAAAAAAATGGTAGAAAGTAAAATTGACCCTCTACCACTACTTTATTAAATGATTAGTACCTTCGATTATATACAAAAGTATCCCTCGCGTGCAAAACAACTTTTGGGAATTAGTTATGAGCAATTTATTGACCTTGTAAATTGTGCCAAACAATGTCATGAAGAAGAACAGTTTAAACTTGAACAAAGCAAAGTTAGAATACATCGTCGTGGAGGTGGACGCAAAGAAATATTATCCATCCCCGAACAAGTATGTTTGTGTTTGTTTTATCTGAGACAAATACCTACATTTGAAGTTTTAGGAATGTTGTTTGGTATATCAAAAACTTTATCTAATGATACATTTCATTATTGGAGAAAGACATTACGTAAGATTTTGCCTGCAAGTTTACTAGAGCAAGTCGGGAATAAAGAAGGTGATTTAATGATTGTACAAGAGATATTAACGAGTTTTAAGTTGATAGTAGATAGTTTTGAACAGCCGATAGATAGAGCATCTCACAACGAAGAACAAAAAAAGTTCTTCTCAGGAAAGAAAAAACAACATACTATAAAAAACCAGGTAATTTCCTTGCCAGAAGGTAAAGATTTAATTGATATAAAAGTAGGTTATCCAGGACCAACAGCAGATATAAAATTATTCCGAGAGCAGCAAGTAAAATTTGATAAAGAACAAGAATTTTCAGGTGATAAAGCGTATCAAGGTGGGACAAATATTACTACCCCTCATAAGAAAAAAAAGAAACAACAATTAAGTGAGCAACAAAAAGAGGAAAATAAAGTTCTATCTAGCAAGCGTATATTTGTGGAGCATTTAATACGTGTTGTGAAAATTTTCCAAGTGGCATCACAAAGATTTAGGCTAAATGCTGATGTTTATAATGAAATAGTTTTGTTAGTTTGTGGTCTGGTGCGGTTACGAATCGGAACTGTTGTCTTACCGACATAATTTATATTAATGAAAAATTATGTTTTCGTCGGACAAGATTCTGTATTTTTCTGCTCTAAACTATCAGTAACTATATCAAACCCTGATTTCTTCGTTGAAACAGAATCTGCAAGGAATGGTCTCAAAGCCTTGTATATATTGGCTTGTGAGTTTTCGGA
>CAVYXS010000024.1:0-11263 GCA_963772205.1 uncultured cyanobacterium | reverse complement strand
TTTTTCCCTCTACTTCATTCATCGTATTGCTGGTTGGGCAAGTGCGATCGCCCAAGCTTTTTTGGTTGACTTTTTACTAATGGTATGCATAGATATGAGTGCTAATGAATTTCACGATCTTGGCGATCGCTTTTCTATTCTCATTGAAAGCGACGGGAAATTCCAACCCAAGAGTTGACTGAAAGTTTTTTGAAGCGTTGAGAGGTTGCGAGTAAATGCCGACTTTTGTCAAGATTGAAACAGGTAAAGTTGATAAACCCACCTTTGACCAACACGTAAGCGCCCATAAAGCTTATGTTCAGGAATTAATTGCCCAAGGACATAAAGCCAAGACAGGCTATTGGGCACAATTGGGAGGCGGTATGATGGTGTTTGAGGCAGACTCAATGGATGAAGCCCAAGCTATTGTGGCTCGTGATCCATTAGTACAGAACAATTGCGTAAATTATCAGCTTTACGAATGGCGGATTTTGATCGAATAATACACAGTTGCTGAATTTTGATGTTATAATGTTTTAAGACCTGGATCTATGCGATTGCAACGCCTAAATTTTGTCAGGACCGGAAGGTAGCAGCAATACGGGATGCTTGTAATAGGCGTAGTCTCCGGGTCGCCCTATTTTTAGGAGCGGTCAGCAGCAATGCCTGGTTTTGGAGATATTGTTCAAAAAGCTTTTTACCTCGGTGTTGGGTTAGCTTCTTACGCAGGTGAGAAAGCAGGGGGAAAATTAGCCGAACTGCGATCGCAAGTCCAAAAACTGGCAGATGAAATGGTGGCAAAGGGCGAAATGAATACAGAAGAAGCCCGCCGGTTTGTGGAAGATATGATGAAGCAAGCCCAACAACCACCAGCATCTGAGTCAGCCACAGACAAAACACCCCCTACAGAACCTCGCCGCATCGAAATCTTACAAGAAGATGAAGAGCCAACTACAAAAAGCCATCGCCCCAAAATGTAGATGGATTGCGCGAACAAGTGCTAAAACTACAAGAAGAGTTAAAACGACTGCAACGCGATGAGTAAAAAGCCAGTTCTTACCTTGAGCAGTAGTTAATAAAAGTTCAGAAATAGCGCAATACAAAGCAAATTATTGAATATACTTTGCTTAGGGTAGACTTGATTGCTGCAAGCCAAGTAGCACTCAGCGCCCTGTTTATAGCCATTAAGGGCGTCAAGTTTATGGAACAGTGGCAAAAAGATCTGATAGACATCATCGAAACAGTGGCTGTTGAAGTGGAACACTTCTTCCAAGGAATGGGTGAAATGGTAGACGCCTTTTTTGAGCTAACTGAAGATATTAGCGAGCAAGTACAAAGTACAATTGCCACTGAGGTTGACCAGTATTTACAAGACTTAGGTGAACCAATTTTGGAAATTTACTGGGAACTTGAAGATGTGGTAGCAGATCTAGATCCTGGTTTTCCTTATCCAGTGGAACCTACACCAGAAAAAAATCCCGCCTGTGTCGGTTGTAGTCACTATCACGGACAAGTTTACGGTGGTAATTTGTTAGTTTGCGCTATGCACCCCCACGGTTCAGATGACGCAAGTTGTCCAGATTGGGAAAATAGTGCTGAGTGATGAGTGATAAGTTATAAGTGCTGAAAATTCTTCCTGAGACATGACAAGTAACAATTTACCAGAAAGTGCATCCCAGTTAACTGAAGAAATGAAGTATGGCGAGCGGGAAATTGCGGCAGGACAATTAATTACATTTCCCAATCCCCGTGTGGGTAGGCGATATAATATTAATATTACTTTGCCGGAATTTACTTGTAAATGCCCATTTTCTGGCTATCCTGATTTTGCGACAATTTATATTACCTACGTCCCTGATCAACGGGTAGTGGAATTGAAAGCCCTGAAGCTTTACATTAATAGTTACCGCGATCGCTATATTTCTCACGAGGAATCTGCTAATCAAATTTTAGATGATTTTGTAGCAGCTTGTGATCCTTTAGATGTGACGGTGAAAACTGATTTTACTCCCCGTGGTAATGTTCATACCGTGGTGGAAGTGCGACACCAAAAGTCATAAAAAAATTGGGTGTTGCTGAGTTAAAATATCAATTATTGTCACGCAGAGCCGCAGCGAAAAGTTTCTCGTACCACTTAAGAGCGGGACGCTCCGCGAACGTGGAAGCAAGCTAAGCGTCAGCGTTCCGCAGGAAAGCCGGGTTTCCCGGCGTAGGAAACTTTTCAAGACAGAGACACAGAGAGTAAGAGTTTAAGCAGATGCACGCAGATATAGATAGGAATTGAAGAGTTGTAGTAAGCACTTTAGTGCTTTAAATCAAGGACTAAAGTCCTGACTACGAACTTACCGGGCTTGACTTTGAACTCAGTCCTTCTAAAATATTCAAAATCTCGCGTTCAAAAGCAACTTGGGCGCGATTGGTTTTACCACCAATATACAAGCGATCGCCTGTTTGTAATGCCCAAATTTGTGAGTGGGAAAAGTAACTCATGACTACACCTAGCATCAGTAAGGCAAATCCTGTATACACAATTGGTATACCCGGATCGGCTTTAATTTGTAAGCCAGTGCTACCAATTACCTCCAAAATTTTCAGCGTTACGCCGTTGACTTGAGTAGACATTCCTGTCCGCACAGTATTAATTAGTTTACCACTAGCATCGTAGATTAATAACATGCCTTGCAAGTCTTTGGCTAGTAGGGATACACCCTCACTTAAATCAGGTTTTGTGGGAATCCACGTACCCCAAATTCGCCCTTGACCATTGGTGTTTAATTGCGCCATTGGAATCTCGAAAATAGGGCTATTATTAAATTGGACGCGAACCGCAGAGAGTCCCCAATCAGTTTGATAGAAAGTTACGCCATGATAGCGCAGTGGCTCGTTGACAAATATTTTTTTGTGGTCAACCTCAATTCCTTGATTATTTAAAACTGACATATCTGAATAAAACTGGTCAATTCCACCTGTGGGGGTGTAGTCAATCCAAAAACGATTGACGCGCACAGACCAATCTTGGGGAATTTGGGCTGTAGCCAAAGGGCCAGCATCGATAATATTTTTTACTTGAAATGTATTACCGCTTTTAACCATTTCTTGAGCAACAAACCCAGTCATTGCACCCCAAATTCCCCCCAGGAGAATTGTGACGATACCCACATGAACTATAATCGGTCCAATGCGTCCGATGATTCCTTTACGAGCATAGAGGATATCGTCTTTTTCTTGAAAAATTTTGTAGCGCTGCTTTTGCAATATGGGGATAAGAGAACTCACTGAAGCAGTATCTAATTCTGCACTCAAAGCTAATTTTTCAAATTGTCGAGGTTCATCGTAATATTTCCAGCGTTGGGCTGCTTTTAAAGCTGGTAATTGGCGAGTAAAAGTACAAGCAGTCAGACTAGTACCAAAAAAAACTAGTAATGCTAAAAACCACCAAGTACGATATACATGGTCTAATCCAATTACTTGGATCACTTTCCAAGACAAAAAACCAAATAAAGCTGGGTGTTCTGGGTAGTTAGACTGATAAAAAGCTGGTGACTGACCTTGTTCAATTACAGTACCGCTAATGCTAAAAACTGCAATCAACAGCAAAAGTGCGATCGCTAATCGTAAATCTGTCAGTAAAGGCAAAAATTCTCGCCGTAAGAACCGCCCAGGTACTGACCACCAACTTAATTCTTGAGCGGCTGAATTTTCTGAAGTCATGGCTAAAAAATGCCTTGGGGAATTCGAGAAACTAAGGAAAAAACACCAAATCCTACCAATAGGACACCGCTAACTGGGTTAATCCAACCAGACCAGCGACGCAGTTCTAATAACTTCTTAATTGAAGCAGTAAAAGTGCCTGCCAAAATTAATGGTGCTACATATCCAGCTGTGTAAGCAAGTAGCAAAGCAGCGCCTAAAATTAAATCTTGCGTATTGGCAACCCAACCCAGTAAACTAGCTAAAACCGGTGTACTACAAGGAGATGCCACTACACCAAAAGTCAGCCCAATCAAATAAGAACGGACTCCTGGCGGGAAATTTTGCGGAATCCAATTTGCATCGCCAAAAGATGGAAATTGTAAGGGTAATGCTTCTAGTAAGTTCAACCCCATCAAAATGGCGATAATGCTGACAATAATCGGCAAACCAATACCTACTTGTCCATAGACTTTTCCTAAAAAAGCTGCTATAATTCCTAACCCTGCTAACGTAGTTGCTAATCCCAAAGCAAACCAAGTTGATTGGGCTGCAGCTTCCAGGCGGCTTTTGGCTTCATAACCACCGATATAGCCAATGGTAATGGGCAGCATAGACAGCATACAGGGCGTGAGGCTGGTAAGCAAACCAGCTATAAAAATGATCCCAATACTCACCACACCCAAGTGCGCCAATTGATGAGAGACAAGGGTATTAGCAAATTGTTCTAGTTCGTAAAGTCGGGTTTGCAGGGTCTCAATCATGGGGGTTACTGCGCGGGAAATGCCTACTCTGCTTGAATTGTAGCTTACTTTGTACTCGTGAATTGGGGCGATCGCACAATTCATTGGTTATCAGCACAGATAAATCTTGCTTTTCAGGGCAGCTAACCGATAAATATGTGTGGTATTTTTTTTTGTGTCTTAGTGTCTTGGTGGTCAAATAATCGATTTTTGAACCATTAATAAACAGAGAGATAAACGGTTAAATGCCTAAAAATTGACCAATTTTTTGAGATTTTTATCCATCTAGAAAAATTCAGTAATAATGATTTATATCAAGTTCTAAAGTTAGTTCAGAATAGTACCCCTACGGGTACTATTAAAACCTGATTATCTTTTACAAAATATATATACAGGTGGTGAAGAGCCAAAGTCACCATTCGCCCTTTATTAGCGATGTAACTCTAATGTAAATTAAGCCCAAGATGCCTACTGTAATTGAGTGTGAGGTTTTGTCCTAAATTCTGTCTATTCCTGTAATAAAGATTGTTACTACAAAAAAATGCACTTATTGCCTGAATAAACTGCAATAAAGAGGCATTCAAGAAGGTAGAAATTTATTGTTATCACAGGAATCAGTCGGAGTGCGTGCATTTTGGTTCTCTTGCTAATTGCATCGTTAGCCTAGCTAAATTCACAATTATGAGCATTTGTAAAAGTTATGAATTCTCATGATTGAGAACAGTTAAAAGACGATATTCGGCGCGAATTGAGTAAAAAAATGGCAATTATGCCCCTAATTCAGTCTCATTACAATTGGAGAAATATATGCCTTTTCAAGATGTAAACAATGGTCTTTATAATGCAATTACCCAAGGGCTTGGTTTGTCCAAAGCATCTTTCGTATTGCTCCAGCCAAATAGTCCAGTCTTAGATAATGACGCACTTTGGAACCATTACTTCAATCTCATCCCTCCAGAGTCGTTGGTTTTCAATAACGTCCTATCAACAGGATCTCAATTCTTTGATAACTACAGCGCACTTAATTCTGCATTAATCTCACCTGCGGAGTCCTCTTGGGAGAAGAAAGTATCGCAAGAAATTCGGGATGAATTTGTAGATTACTTGTCAACGAGAAGCACCGTTCCCTCAGTAAGTCAGTATCCAGCGATTTTCAGAAATTGGGCATTAATTAAGCATCCGAGTGTGGCAAATGTTGGCGCCTCCACATTGGCTGCTTCACTTCTTGATCCAGTTGCAAACGGGCAATTCAGGCTGTTGGCATATCAGGGAGATCCCCTTGCAGAGCCACCTGTCCCAGCAAGACAGCCAGATTGGGATCAGAATTTTGCCAAACTCAAACAACTGTTAAATGTAGCACCTAGCCGGAGTTTTAATTATAAAAACTCTACCGTGAGCAAAGATGTCTCGACAACATGGTCTGGTGGCAAAAGCTCTGGTTTCTTTGGTCTATGGGGCGGTGGTAACGCATCTTCCAGCCAAAGTGTGACATTCTCACAGAGCGATTTCTCTGTGGATGCCTCTTTTAAGCATGTGCTACAATTTGGGCCTGTTCCAGGACAATGGTACAGCTCCGCGACGCTGGCCATAGCTTTCAACAACAAAAACAAATCCCCGTGGATTCCTAATAATCCAATTACATGGGATACAGCGTTTGATCCCCTGAATGGGAATTTAGCGCGTTTTCTGGTTAATCTGGTCGTAGTTGATACCATGAATGTAACTGTGAAGTCTTTTGCTAAGTTTAGCCATGACGATCAAGTTACCATCGACAGAAATGCAGGCGGTGGGCTTTGGCCTTTCTATACCAGCAGTAGCGCTAGTGGTGCTTCCACTTCTCACAGTTTCGATACTGATGGACAATTGACAGTCAAGATTACCAGTCAGCCAGGAGTGCCCATTGTACTAGGCGCTAATGTTCTGAGAGTCGGACAGTATATTACCTAGAGCGTCTGTCACAGGAAAAATGTTTAGTATGTAGTGAGTGATTTATCGCTTTTTTAGGACTAAAGTCCTAACTACGAACCAAGCTTGCTATGAAACATTGGAAGCCGGCAATCCTTGATCTTGGGTTGCTGGTTTCTAGTGGTTTTATTCCGCCGACTTCCAATGAATAGGGAGAGTAATTATGCCTTCTCAATCAAAAGGCTATGGCGCAGAACTAGAGCCTATAACAATCTTGCAGAACCGCTGGTACAATAGCCTCGTCACCCATCTTCGTCTTGATCGATCGCTGTTTCAAATACGTTATCCATTAGATCCAATAATCCGCTCAAACCAGGATCTTTGGGCGATGCAAAATATTATTCCACCTTTATCGTTGACTTTTAATTCATCGATACACCAAAATGAGCTTTTCTTTGATGAATACACCGCAATTGTCAGCCAGATTCAGTATCCAGAAAACAAATTTAGAGAGGATATTGGAGAGGAAGTCTATCAACAATGGTTGAGCTATCTAAACAATATAACTCCGCCCCCCTCTGACAATAAACTGCCGGCACTTTTCCGACAATGGATCTTTAATCTCGGCTCCGTCGGTGATGAATGTGGGAATATCTCATCTGTCGCAGATGGTGCTGATTAACCGAGCATTCAAAAGCTTGCAAGCCTATCAGGGTTCAAATGCGAAAACGATAGATTTTAGTGGGGATTATGCTCAAATAATCAGTACCCTAGATAATTCGACGGGAGCTAGCTTTGTTTTTGACAGCAATTTGACTGATGACAACGTTGAGAATACTTGGACAGGGGGTAATAACAACGGATTGATAGGTCTAGATCGTGGCAGTTGCAGTAACTCGCGCCTTAGCCGCCGATTTGCTTTAAGTCACATTAGGGTAAACGTCGAGTTTAAATCCTATGCCGTATGCACGTCAGTACCTGGCTCATGGTACAACTCTTCATTACTCAATATCGCATATAATAATCAAAATGCTTCGCTCTGGCCTATAAATCCAAATCCAACTTGGGAAGATGTATTTGGAGATAACGGTAGTATGCCACGATTAATGATTTCTTTGGTAGTGGCTGACGGCATGAATGCAACGATCAGTTCAGACGCCAGTTATTCGGACACAGATCAGCGTACCATCCAAGGCAATGCGTCAAAGGGTCTGTGGCCATTCTACATTCCTACTAACAATAGTACCGTAAGTAATGTTGTTACCTTCGATAATGTCAATGGGATGAAGATTGAAACCGTCACCCAGCCGGGAAATCTACTTATGATTGGGAATAATGTTTTACCCATTGCCCAGTACCTAGGACATGCTATACCTTGAACAAAGCGAACTGGTATGACAACGGCATTCGTCAAAATAGGGTTTGAAACTCACTCAATTGCATAAGTCACAACTGCCAAAATAAAAATATTTTTATTTCGCAGTTGCGCTCTATTACCGTGAAACTAACTTTCACCACGCATTCACTTTAATTTGTTGCAAAATAAGGAATTAGAAGATTTTAAATATCGTAATATTCCTTTTTGATCAAGTTAAGGTGAATACACTGAATTTTACAATATCCCCCAGAAATGTAAAACGCCTTGTCCAGAAAATACTTCAATTAAAACTATAGATAAAAAACCAATCATTGCCAGACGACCATTCCAATTTTCGCTCTGAGAAGTAAATCCCCAGCGTAAAGCGTTAGGGTCTTCTGTAACGGTAGGGGTAGTCTTTTTAGGGGTTGCCATCTATCATACTCCGAGATTCTATGTAGTAACAGTTAGGACTGTATGTAAAGTAATGTAACAGATTTTTACGAATTTGCAACATTAAATCGGCTTTATCTCCAAAATTCCTTTCTACAAGCGCTGAAGCCAGATGTCTAGTAGTCCACCAAAGGAACAATGCTTGCTGTGTAGTTAGGGCTTGCTGAAAAAGTCATGAAACAGCAATTTTAAGGGTTGACCAGTTATGCAAGCCTGGTCAAAGATAGCTTGATACTATCAATAAATAGCTGAATTATAATTTTCAGTTATATTAAACTTTGAAAAAAGTCTATTTTTAAAAAATAGACATAAAAAAGCATAAAAAACCCGTGACAAGTGAGTAGAAAGATTCATGACTAAAAAAGTAATAGCAATTGCCGTTTGAGAAGTATGAGACAGTTTCGCCATCACTCGATTAAGACTAAATCTTCTTTTACTTTGTCCGAATTTTCCCTCAATACAATTACGAATTCTCTCGGATTCTAAATCTTGCTTCTTTTTTTCTTTACTAATATTAGCTGGAGGTCTTCCTAAAGGAGGTCCGCTCATGATAATACCTCTTTCTTTACACCAAGTGCGATTCTCCCTTGTTCGATAAATTTTATCTACATGAACAGATTCTGGATAATAACCAGTGTAATTTTTCAAGGCTTCTACTTGAGCTTTTAAGTCTCCTGATTCATTATAATTATCCCAACTAATGCGGTCTAAAAATACATATCCATCAAAACAACTAGCTGACAATTTTGCCCCAAATTCTACGGCTTTCCCGGCTTTCCCTTTCAAATTTTGTCCAAGGTATGAAAGAAGCCATAATCACCCAACGATTATCTTCTGATAACTTTCCCCCGACCGCAAGTTCAAAGTTTTCTGCTGAGATTGGATTTTGCCCCGGTTTTCGGTACATAGTTAAAAACAGCACACTTTAGTACTGATGGTCACGGTGATGCAAGGATTTTGGGGTATTCTACCCTCAAATCTTGCACCTGAATATACTTCTTTGGTCAGATAATCTAGAGACTGCAAGCTTTTCTTTCTTCTTCAGCAACCCCTAAATACGTTAGCTAAAGTGCAGGTTCATGCTTTGTTAGTGAATCTGCTCTTAATAGATAAAAACTTGGTAAAACCATATTTAACTACTCCCTTTATACAGCCGTTAATCAGGAGCAGTAGGCAGTTAGCCTGACATTATCGCTGATGTTATTGTTTAAGAGATATCCTACCTATATCTACTAGCATGACAAGTCCTAATGAAATTAGGATGAAATTATAATACTTGTAATTAAAATATATAAATAAAATAAAATTTTCATCATCTGTTAGCTAAAGTCTCTAGCATACCTACATGAAATCAGCATGAAATTTACACATCTTATTAGAAAGAAATTAGCATCACGCGTTGTGCCAGTTGCGTAAGTTCTGCTATATACCAATACGCTTGGTGTTATAGCGAATCCCCAAGCGTAAGGTACACCCGTAGGGGCACGGCACTGTTACCTACACCTTGAGATATAAGGTTGTACCTCATCTGAATGTGTTGCGCTATAAGATCACTAACCAATATAAAGACTGTACTGTACAGTCTTTATATTACTGAAAATTAGCAACGATAACCCTTAACACCAAGCGTATGCATCTATGGTTTTTCAGCTAATCATGTTATGAAAAACCTATTGATTAAAAGTAAACCTGCCGTTTAGTTTTTCACCTTTAACATCGGCAGTTACTTTTACCTGATATTGACCAATTGCTTTTTCAGTTAACTTGGCTGTGTAATGTTTATCATTGGCATCATAAGTAAAAGCAACTGTCTTTTGTTTTCCATCAGGTAGCTGAACTTGAGCCGTTACTTTTGCATCAGGTACTATTTGGTGATTATCACCTTTTAGTACATATATATCCATGTGAGTTGCGCTTGCTTCTTTCTCAGGCACAAATTCTAGATGATAACTTCCTGTCTCTACAACTTGGCCTCCATGAGATTCACCATGCTGGCTATCTGTTTTAGTAACAGGTGAAGTTAAAACAGATGGGGTTTGGCTACTGGAGGTAGAAGTAGCTGGACTATTTTCTGTATTAGTTGCTTGATTACCGTTACTGCAAGCTCCTAAAAACAGTAGTCCTACACTTCCAAGAATAATCAAGCCAGATTTAAGTGATTTCATGGGTTTATTCCTCATTTGGATTAGGTAAAAATTGAGCATTTCTGAATTAAATTATGAAATTGCAAATTTTAAACTCTTACTCTCTGCGACTCTGCACCACCCTGCGGGAAGCCGCAAAGCGTCTACTGCGTGAAATAAATTCATTCCAATAATTCTCATAAAACGGAAACTTGAGTAACTTCAATATTTTGTACTGCTGCGATAGTTTTTGGAACTAAAAACCTCCCAAATTGAGAATATAAAGCAGGTAAAACTAATAGTGTTAAGGTAGTAGAAGTAAACAATCCTCCTAAAACTACAACCGCCAAAGGTTGCAAAATTTCTTTACCTGCACCAGAACCAATAACTAGAGGAACCATACCCAAAGCAGAAGAAAGTGCTGTCAGAAGAATTGCTACTAATCTTTCCATCGAACCATCAACAATTACTTGTTTAAGTGGTATTCCTTCCACTAGGCGATGATTATAGTTATCCACTAACAGCAATCCGTTGCGAGTAGCTACACCAAATAAAGTGATAAAACCAACCATCGAAGCAATGGAAATAATTCCACCACTGAAGGCGACTGAGATAACACCACCAATTAATGCCAGTGGCAAGTTGATCATAATCATGATGGTGGCAGGAATTGACTTAACAGCAAAGTAGATCAGTACGGAAATTACCAGGAAAGCGATCGCCCCGGCAATAATTAATGTCTGCGTTGCTTGTTCTTGTGCCTGAAACTGACCGCCAAATTGCACATAGTAGCCTCTAGGGAGTTGAATTTGTTTGACCCGTTCCCGTACATCTTTGATTACAGAACCCAAATCCCGTCCAGCAACGTTAGCAGAAACCACAATCAGCCGGGAAACATTTTCACGATTAATGGTACTAGGTCCTGTTCCATAATCAACTTTGGCAACCTGGGATAAGGGAATTTTTTGTCCATTAGGTGTATCAACCAGCAAGTTAGCAATTACATCTAAATA
>CAVYXS010000023.1:0-14219 GCA_963772205.1 uncultured cyanobacterium | reverse complement strand
AGTGATTACGTTAAAAAAGAATCAAGGAAATCTTTATGATGAGGTCGAAAAACTATTCCATTTAGGGATAAGTACAGGTTTTGAGGGGATTGAACATAGCACATATAAAACAGATGAAATAGGGCATGATTGTCGTGAAATCCGCCACTATGTGATGTTATCTCAAATCCAGTCTCGGCTTAACCCAAATTCAGTTTGGTCAAACTTTAATAGTGTTGGAATGGTAGAATCCGTTCGTTCGTTAAATGGTGAAACAACGGTCGAAACCCATTATTTTATCAGTAGCCTTGAGTCAAATGCTAAACAATTTGGTAATTCTATTCGCAGCCATTGGGGAATTGAGAACTCACTACATTGGATATTAGATGTTGCTTTAAGAGAAGATGACTGTCGGATTAGAAAAAATAATGCTCCACAGAATTTTGCAATTCTCAGACATATTGCAGTCAATCTTTTAGGTCAAGAGAAGCGTGTCAAACGTGGAATAAAAAATAAACAGTTTCTCGCTGGGCTGGATAATAATTATTTAGCAAGAGTTCTAGGATTAGCATAAACTAATATATAAAAAATTAAATTTTAATATATAGGAAGAATTTCACTTTTCCTATATATCAACATAGTTTTATAAACTCGAATATTGAGTTATTTTAGTATCAATAAATAATCATTCAGTTTCAGATAAGGTAATTCATGTTTAGAAGAAATACTTCATTTATTTTATTTATCATTCCATCAATTTTTACAATTATCTATGTCATTTTGAAATCTCTCTTAGTTTTTATTAATAAATAAGGTGCGTTTGCCCTACTGTACTGGGAATGACTGGTTTGATGTTAGAAACTTCATTAACCCCAGAGCAGCAAGATTTTATGGAAACAATTCGTAGCAGTGGAGATGCACTTTTAACCCTGATTAACGAAATTTTGGATCTCTCCAAACTTGAGGCTGGGGAGATAGTTCTAGAAACTCTAGATTTCAATTTATCTACCTGTATTGAAGATATATTAGAGTTATTGGCTCCTCAAGCCCATAACAAAGGATTGGAAATTTCTGGGTTAATCTATCCCAATGTCCCCACTTACCTCCAAGGTGATGCTAGTCGCTTGCGGCAAATTCTCATGAATTTAATCGGTAATGCTGTGAAGTTTACCAGTCATGGGGAGATATTGGTACAAATTGAGTTACGAGCAGAAACCTCCACGACTGCAACAATTTATTTTGCCATCATAGATACTGGTATTGGTATTAGTAATGAAGATCAATACAAACTCTTTACACGATTTACTCAAGTGGATGCTTCCACTACTCGCCAATATGGTGGTACAGGTTTGGGATTAGCAATCTGTAAGCAACTAGTGACATTGATGGGTGGGAAAATTGGGATAGAAAGCCAATTAAACAAAGGATCTAAGTTTTGGTTTGAACTTCCTTTTACCAAACAACTTCAGTCTATTTCTTCACTAGAATATCGGGGAATTCTCACTAATCGAAGCTTATTAGTAGTCGATAACAATGAGACTAATCGTCAAATTATTTACCATCAAGCTATCCATTGGGGGATGCAGGTAGATACAGCCAACTCTGGTGCGTCTGCCTTGATTGCTATACAAAAAGCTTGTGAGCAGTTAAAACCCTATGATGTCGCCTTGATTAATATGCAAATGCCCAACACAGATGCCATGACTTTGATCGGAAACATTCAAGCTAATTCTGCCTTATGTAAGATTCCTTTGATTTTGCTCACTTCTACTCATCAAAGGCACGAACTACAACAGGCGAAAAACATTGGATTTGCGGCTTACTTAGTTAAACCTGTGAAAGCATCTCGCCTGCTTGACACTATTTTAAATCTCTTAGACAACCAACTATCCATTATCGAAAGCCTCCCAGATATATCGAAACCTCAACAGATTGATGCCTCGACAACATCAAAATTGAGAATTCTGTTAGCTGAAGATAATGTGGTGAATCAAAAAGTAGCTTTGAAGCTACTCCAAAGCCTTGGCTACAAGGCTGATGTTGTTGCCAATGGACAAGAAGTTTTACAGGTTTTAGAAAAAATCCCTTACGATTTGATTCTGATGGATTGCCAAATGCCTATTCTTGATGGTTTGGAAACCACAAAAGAAATTCGTCGTTGGCATCAGAGCCGTTTTGCCAACCATTGTCATCCTGTAGTCATTGCATTGACTGCTAATGCGATGTCAGAATACCAACAAATCTGTCTCGATGCAGGAATGGACGACTATCTCAGCAAACCTGTAATCAAAGAAAAATTAAGGGTGATGCTAGAACGTTGGCATTCAAGAAATCATATTATATCTAAATGAAAAAATCCAATACACACTCGCGTCTGCCATGATAAATGTATAATTTATATTTAATTTTGTCGTTCTCGTTCAGGTGGGGTTGAATCCCCCTTTCTGTTCCTTCTCCCCTGCTAAGTGCTCCCTGCCCCCCTGCTTCTTTTTCAATGAGCTAACTCCCCAAATTTTGGACTCCACCAACCAATAGCAGTCTGAAAGTAAGCCACATCAAAATGTTTCTGATCCAGACGAGACTGGGGAGCAGAACACCTCAGCATCTTCTTCTGTTGTCCATCTTTTGTGTAGCTATACTCCGCCAAAGGCTGTTTACATATAGGGCAAGGATGTGATATAATCTTGGCTAGATTCTTTTGTTCAACTCCACTTTTTTGAGTGCGAGGTTTTTCCCAAGACTTAGTGCGCTCGCTCCAAAACAAAACCACATCCTGACACCCACTGATACACTTGAGAAAGTATTTTTTCTGAACCTTACTGCTGGGAATCTTGGCGAGAAAATTACTGCACTCAGGACAGCGAGTTTTGGCAGTTTCATATTTACGCCCCACAGAAGGTGTATGATTTGCTGTACTCGCAACCATTGTTTTCGCTTTCGCGATTGCTACTGCAAAGTAATCCCGATGCCAACTGGTGAGGTATTGTTGCCATCCCTGTTTACCCAGAGCGATCGCATCTAAGGCATCCTCCATTTTCGCAGTGAATTCTGCCTGGAGCAAATCTGGTAACGCCTTCTGTAAAAAATCGTCAACTTCTAAACCCAAACCTGTTGGTTGTAGACTATCTTTCGTTAATTGTACGTAATTCCGCTGTTTGAGAGTAGCAACTGTGGGGGCATAGGTACTGGGACGACCAATTCCTTTGCGCTCCATTAGCTGTACGAGCTTGGGTTCACTGTAGCGTGGCGGCGGTTGTGTTTGTTTCTTTTCATGTGCGGCATTTTTCAGAGTCAGTACCTGTCCCTGTTGTAAGAAAGGTAACACTGAATCTTTGCTGAGATTATTCCAATATCGTGCATAACCATAGAACTCAATCACCTGTCCCCTAGCTTGCCACAACAGGTTTCCTGACTGCACAATCACTTGAGTTTTACGCAGTTGAGCTGCTTTACACTGGGAAGCGATGGCGCGTTTCCAAATCATCACGTACAAGTTAAACTCATCAGGTAGCAATTCTTGCCGTAATTGGACAGAGGGACGGAATACGTCTGTGGGGCGGATAGCCTCATGTGCTTCTTGCGCCGATTTACTACTACGATGTTTTGCTACTTGCTGCGGTACATTCTGGGAGTCGTTTTGCTCCAACCACTGACGAGCGCTGGCACAAAATTCTGGACTCAACATGACGGAGTCTGTCCGCATATATGTAATTAGCCCAGCCTCATATAGTTTTTGGGCTAATTGCATGGTTTTATCGGGAGAAAACCTCAGCTTGGAACCGGCGGCTTGCTGAAGGGTGGAAGTGGTAAATGGTGGCGGTGGTTGACGATAAACAGTTTTTCCTTCAATTTGGATTACTTGATGGGGATACCGCCGCGCCTCTTCGACTAACCAAGTTGCTTCAGCTTCAGATAAAACTCGCTTACTTTCTGGGACTTGGGTACTATTAGTAGTGGCATCATCATGAGTTTCAGTTTCTGGCTCTGGTGCATCAGCGCGAGAATCGGTTTTCCCTTTGTAAACAGCCCGAAATCCCTCTGCATAATCCACCCAGACATTCCAGTAATCTTGGGGGACAAATGTTTGAATTTCTCTCTCTCGCTGACAAATTAGGTGTAATGTTGCGCTTTGGACTCTACCGACACTTTTAGCGCCGTTGTTTAATGCCCAAATTAGGGGACTACCCTTGTATCCTACCAACTTATCCAGGCAATCCCGGCACAGTCCCGCACCGACTAAGTTAAAATCGAGTTTTCGAGAATTAGCGATCGCACTCCTGACTACCGATGCTGTAATTTCGGTATACACCACTCGCTTGGGTTCTTTTAACCCCAATACTTCTTTCAGGTGCCAAGCGATGGTTTCACCTTCCCTGTCTGGATCTGTTGCCAACACTACTTCCGAGACTTGTTTAACTGCTGCTTTGAGTTTTTGAATTGTTTCTTTGGCTCGCCCGTCACGAGGTACATAGTTGCATCGTACACTATTGCCATCCATGCTGAATCCTAGTGAATCATCACCATCGTTACTCAGTTCTCTAATATGTCCACAACTAGCGCGAACAATCCAATCTGCGCCGAGAATTTGACTAAGTTTTTTGACTTTTCCGGGTGATTCAACTATTAGGAGGCTTTTTGGCATGGCAGATGTATTTTTTGTTGATCTGAGGTGGTTTTGCTATTGAAACGGCATTCTAGTAATAATGTATTATAATATCTACTCTTTTGCTTTTTGAAAGTTATATGTAGTTTGGTTCGCCAATAGGTAAATAAAATCCCTATCTTCAAGTGTACCCATCCGCGACCAATCCCCGAAGTACAGAGTCTCGATAACGCCGTATTTTTACGTTGATGACAGAACCACGTTGTCAAAGTATGGTAATTTTAAAAGTCATAATCGCTCTGCTTGTCAATACTCCCCTTGCTGAAAACAGACAGTATATTCTATCGCCTATTTCAAGAATTCCCCAACATATTCTTTGAACTAATTGGCAATTCTCCCGAAACTGCCGCAGGGTATCAATTCTCATCAGTTGAAGTCAAGCAAACAGCTTTCCGAATCGATGGTGTATTTCTCCCTCAAACGGAAGAATTACCAATTTACTTTGTAGAAGTCCAGTTTCAAACAGATTCAGAAATTTACTCACGGTTGTTTACCGAAATTAATTTATACCTACGTCAAAACCAACCAGAAAATGATTGGTTTGCTGTGGTTATTTACCCAACTCGCAGCATTGACAAGGCAAAAACCAAGCATTACCGCGAGTCTTTTGCTTCCGGGAGAGTTACTCGCATTTATTTGGATGAGTTAGGAGAAACCGCGTCTCTACCCATTGGTATTGCTACGATTAAATTAGTCATAGAAAATGAAGACAAGGCAATACAGCAAGCCAGGGAGTTAATTACTAGAACCAGTCAGGAAGTTAATTCAGTACAAAAACAGCAACAATTATTACAATTAATCGAGACGATTTTGGTTTATAAATTTCCCAGCATGGATATCGAGGAGATACAGGAAATGTTTGGATTAAGCGATTTGAAGCAAACACGAGTATATCAGCAAGCTTTTGCAGAAGGCGAACAGAAAGGTATAGAAGAAGGAAAGTTACTTGCTGTACCACCAATGTTAGCTGCAGGGTTGACAGTGGAACAGATCGCACAAGCTTTAGGTTTAACTCTGGATGAGGTAAGGCAAGCTGCACAACAACCGACTCAGTAGACGCAGACAGGCTTGTAATTATACCTACTATTGGCAAATCAAGCCATCCACTCCACCCAATCGGGCGCTGCTGACACCAGTTGAGCAAATCTGTCTGGACTGATCCTCACCAAACTCCAACATCACCCCCCAACGCTGATCACTCGTTAGCATACTGAGTAATTCTTTAACCGCTATTTTCGGAGTTAGTTGACGACACAAAAACTGCATGATATCGTGTCCGGTTAAAGACTTATCATGAAGACGGCAGGGGGGCAGGGGGCACTTAGCTGGGGGAAAGAGAGTTTCCCAGTTTTTGCACAGATGCGGGAATTATAACTAATTAGGCGGACATGATATGATTGACACTCCCCTGCCTAAAGGCGAGGGGATTCTTAAGACATCGAGCGCCTTAATATCCTGTTTACACAGGTTCCCAGGCTCAACACGTTTGCTCTGATGAGCGTGATAAAAACCATCTAAAAAGGCACAAAGTCAACAGCCTCCCTTTCCCCCTGCCTCTTCCGGTCATTGCGAATTGGTATTAATTATTTCAATGACTTGTTCCAGTTCTCTTGTCGGAGAATGATACTATCTCTATTAATGAATTTTCTCTGTTTTTATGCGTCCAGCTTTTGCTACTTTTGCTCAACAATATCTCTCAGTTTTACTCGGTGATTTTGGAGATATTTATCTCAATGAACCAATACCCCGCAATCCAAATTTGAGAGTCTTCAAACACGCTTCTCGATTTAACTGGGGAACCGAGTATCTGACGGTAATTACTGCTGGCAACAAGCGCGTGATGATCAGCCCAGAAATAATCGGGGAAGCGGAACTTGTGGATGTATTATTTGAACCCAATGCAGAAAAATTAAGGGCATCTTTAGGATTGTTGGCAAGATTTGTATCAGTTCCCTGTATGATTGAAGCCCGACGCTGGACACTTAGTAAATGGGATTTACAAGTCTGTATGCGTCATTGGTTAACTTGGAAAGCCGAAGTCAGCAACAGCATTATTCCTGTCGGTGAAAATTTGAGCGACATAAACAAACAAAAGAACGATACTCGCCAGGATTTGCTAAATAAATGTTTGGAAGAAATTGATAAAACCCTACTAATAATTACGCCCTCCATTACCCCGCAATCTCTGCAAGGATTTGGCTCACAACCATCTGTCATGAATATTCCAGGAGTATACGAACTACCACTCGCTTTCTGTACTACCATTATAGTAACTAGCGAACTTCCCCTAGATAAATCAACTCTGTGGCTGAGAATTTTGGGACGAGGATGTACCCAAAGAAAAGCGATAATGGAACTCCTAAATCTAGACGTTAATTATCCACATCGCACAGAAATTTTACAACAACTACAGCAATGGTATCATCTTTTATCATCAGGTAAAGTGGGGAAAGAATCCGCACGGTTAATGGAGACTTTAGCGATGATTGATGGGTTGAGCTAAGTATAATGCCGATAGAATATATTAACAGAAAAGGTCAGATTTATTATCTTCATTCTGGCATTACCAAAACTGGGAAGCCAAAGTTTTTCTTTTCGATGAAACGTGAAGAAAATATATTAGAAACTCTACCTGATGGCTATGAAATTTATGAAAATCCTAACGCTCAGGTTTTTCTGCGAAAGGTTCAACCTAAGATTATTACCAATGAAGAAAGGGTAATTGTAGAGTCAGGAATTAAGAAATTTTTTAACTTACAAGACTACCGAATAGATATAAAAAAGGAAATAATTACTGTATACACACCAGATCAAGATATTAATGTTTTGTCAAGATTGATAAATTTTTCTTCACCAGATAAATTAAGTGAAGCTCAAAATATACTGAAGCGTTCTATCTCCTATTCACCAATGCTTCGTTTTGTTTTAATTGATGAACAGAAACGAATATTTATGACCCAAAGATATTGCTTTTTGGGAAGAATCGATGATTGGATAGATATAGGGAAACAAAATAGTCTTCAGGAGCTTGTGGAAAATTTTGTGAAGCATCTGGGGCAAGAGTCTTTCTTTGAATTGCATTAGGATAACACTAATATTTGAGCAACTATTTGATCTATTAATTTGCTGACAATTTCTGATTTTTATTCACTTGAACGTGCCAAGGCATACACAATATTTGTAGAAAAAATTCAATATCTTCATCAGCTTTGCCTGAAGCGAGATATTGTTCTGGGTGTAGAGACAATGTATCCTACATCCCCTATCAGTTCTGTAGATAATCTCTTGGAAAATGCTACAGAACTTGCCAAATTTTGCCAAGATATTCCACAAATCAAGATAGTTGTAGACTTGGCACATCTCAACATTTGGCATCATAAAAACGAAGTAATGCTAAATCAATAGACACGTCCTAAAACTCACAAACCAATATTTACAAGGCTTTAAGACCAAACCTTGCAGACTTTTTTTCAACGTATTAATCAGCATTTGATATAGTTACCGATAGTTTAGAGGATAAAGATAGAATATCTTAATTAATGCGATCGCTATTTTCAATGAATTTTAATTAAGTCATAAAATTTAAGCACCAATTCGTAGTCGAACCAACCCGCATACAATTAAAATTATTTCCTTATAGACATCTGAATTCAGCCTAAATCGTTGCGAAGCAATTTGGAATATTTTAATTATTCGTATTAGATGTTCTACAAAGATACGCTTACTCGATAAAACCTTATTCTCTTCTTTTTGTTGATCACTTAATTTTTGTTTTCTTTTTTTCTTATGAGGAGTTGTAATATTTTTACCACCTTGGTATCCCTTATCTCCCTCTCTTCGAGACGCTACGCGAACAAATTCCTGTCGCTCGTCAAATTTTGTTTGTTGTTGCCTAAATAAATTAATGTCTGCCGTTGGGCCTGGAAAACCTACTTCGATATCAACTATATCTTTAGCTTCTGGTAGACCAACTACTTGACTTTTTAAAGTATGTTGTTTTTTCTTACCAGAGAAAAAATTTTTTTGCTCTTCATTGTCAGATGGTCTATCAATTGGTTGTTCTACACTATCGACTAATAATTTAAAACTCGTTAAAATTTCTTGTACAATTATCAAATCTCCCTCTTGATTTCCAACTTGTTCTAATAAACTAGAGGGTAATATTTCTCGGAGAATTTTTCTCCAATAATGAAAAGTTGCATTCGCTTCACTTTTTGATACGCTAAACAACATTCCTAGTATTTCAAAAGTTGGGATCTGTCTCAGGTAAAATAGACACAAACATATTTGTTCTGAAGTTGATAATAATTCTTTACGTCCTCCCCCAGGAGAATTAATTCTCACTTTCTGCTTTTCATTTTCCTTCTTCATTCTGAGATGTTCTTCAGCCGCAGCTTTCAGCAACGATTGAAACTGCTCATAACTAATGCCCAAAATCTGCTTTGTTCTGAGAGGATATTTTTGGATATAATCAAGGACAATACACATTTTTTAACCGGATTGGTAGAGTGCTAATTTAACTTTCTACCATTTTTTTTTTGTGCCTGGATTATATTTTGGACGTGTCTAATATGGTGGCGTTGGACTTGTTGTTGTGGACTACTTACAACTGATGGCTGAAGGTACTGATTTTCGATTGAACATGGCTCAACGGGTTGGAGAAATTAGTCGGGGTTTAAAGAAACTGGCTAAAGATTTGCATGTTCCTGTTCTGGCAATGTCTCAACTCAATCGTGAACTTGAACATCGTCATGATAAACGCCCTATACTGAGTGATTTAAAAGATAGTGGCTCCGTCGAACAAGACAGTGATGTTGTTATCATGCTTTACCGCGATGAAATCCACCATCCTGATACTCCAGATCGTGGCATTTGTGAGTTAATCCTTCGCAAGCAGCGTAATGGACCTACTGGTACAGCAAAACTCCTGTTTGATCATCACTTTACCAAATTCAAGAATTTATCTCGCAGTCGCGGCTTTTAGATGATTACTCAATCCCAATTGTGGACTTGGTTGAACCGACGGCTCATCAGTTTGAGATTCCCACTGAAGATTTACAGGGCAAATCACTGACATCAGATAATTGCCCTGACTAATTCAAAAATCTGGCACAACAATCTCCCGACTATACCCCACATAATGGCGATAAATCACCTCTGGTGAATTACCTACCAACTTCGCCACATCTTTTACATCCATCCCACTCTTCAATGCCAGCGTAATAAAGGTATGTCGAGTCTGATATAACTTGCGGTATTCAATTCCATCTAGCTTTGTCAGGGTTGCCTTCCAAGCTCGATTCGTCAAATTGTGAACATCAATCCACATTCCTTCTTTTGAAGGAAACACTTTTGCATCCAGGGCAACAGTCACTGGTTTAATTGATTTCAGTAGGTTGGCCAGACGAGTGTTGATCGGAAAACTCCGCTTCTTCTGAGTTTTTAAACCTCTTTTGCAAACTAATCCCGACTCCGACACCACTACAGCTTGTTCAAAACGGATACTACTCAAATCCAAAGAAATGTGCTTCCACTCCAATGCAATCGCTTCCGATGGTCTACAACCTGTCATGAACAGAAATTCAATTAATGAGGCGTAATATTTGTAGTAACGACTTTCCTTGAATGCTTGAATAATGCGCTCCCGTTCTTCTTGAGTAAATGCGTTAATATCCGTATCTTCCTTTTCACCTTTGGGAATTTTGATATCACCTGCCATATCCTCAAATGGGTTTTCCTTAATCAATTGCGACTTCACCGCCCAATCGCAGCAAGCCGAAATTTGCGTCAATATCCGTTTGCTTGAATTTGGAGTTTTATTCGCAATTAACCAATCTCGAATTGCGATCGCATCCGTAACCGATTTCACAGGAAGATCCATCTCGATGCAGCGAGAGACTCTTTTGACATCCTTCGCCAAGGTGCTGGGGGATAAACTACCACGCTTGAAGTTGTAAATAAAAAGCTGGTTTTTGTCAATATAAATACGCAAATCAAAATATTTATGTTTTGATAATTACAAATCAACATGATTTATTACGAAGGGTTATTGTCGGGACTACTTTGCAAATCTATGTCAGTGTATTCGAGCATGGAAGAACTTTTGATTTCTTCGTGGCGAAATTAATTCCCACAAAGGCTTGGTTTTACCCACACCATATTCAACGAAAGTATAAGCATAAACATCTAGTCAAATTGTCAATAGTCCATTAGTCCACATAGCAGCTAATGTTTGCTCCCAATGTTACTGTTAGGGATGAGAGCGTTATTAAAAAATAAGGGCTTATCTTTTAATAACCCTGGTCGTTAGTAAAAGTTAGTTAATTTTTAGGTACATAAAATATGGAACGTGGTGTCCAGGGAGACTATATACTTAGCACGACAATGCCAGAAACATTTTTGGCATTTGTACCTCGACCTCTACCACCAGTACCCCCTTTGCAGTTAGATGGTAATCTCTATGATCTAATAGAACGTGCTAATCGAGCGTTGGGGCGTTTGGATGGGGTAACTACACTTCTACCAGAGCCATCTCTGTTTCTCTACTTCTACGTACGTAAAGAGGCATTACTTTCTTCTCAAATTGAGGGTACTCAGTCTTCATTTTCCGATTTGCTGCTTTATGAAATTGAGGAAGCACCAGGAGTACCTTTAGATGATGTACAGGAAGTGTCTCGCTATGTGGCTGCTCTTAACCACGGTTTGGCTCGTTTAAGGGAAGGCTTTCCTCTGTCACTACGTTTGATTCGTGAAATTCATCAAGTGTTGCTTTCAGAGGGACGAGGTAGTGAGCGAACTCCAGGAGAGTTTCGTCGGACTCAAAACTGGGTAGCTGGTACGCGCCCTGGGAATGCGCTTTTTGTGCCTCCACCACCGACCGAGGTGATGTCTTGTTTAGGTGCGATGGAAAAGTTCTTGCACGATCAGCCAGTACGTACACCTGTACTAATTAAGGCGGCACTCTCTCACGTCCAGTTTGAGACTATCCATCCGTTTTTGGATGGCAATGGTCGTTTGGGACGCTTACTAATTACTTTTTTGCTCTGTGCTGAAGGTGCCTTGTCGGAACCGTTGCTCTATTTAAGTCTCTATTTTAAAACTCTATCGGCAGTTGTATTACGATTTGTTGCAGCAGGTGCGGATTAAGGGAGACTGGGAAGCCTGGTTGGTCTTTTTCCTAGAAGGGGTCATGGTGACTTCTGAACAGGCAAGTAGTACTGCACGTCGTCTGTTAACCATGTTTGAAAACGATCGCCAACGAATTGAAACTATCGGTCGTGGGGCTAATTCAACTTTACGGGTACACAATTTAATGCGGAGAAAACCGCTATTTAGCATTGCCTATGCAAAGACTGAGTTGCAACTCACCGTGCCAACTATCACCTCGGCTCTGAAAAACCTAGAAAATTTTGGTATGGTTAAAGAGGTAACAGGGCGTAGTCGCGACCGCTTGTTTGTGTATAGTGAATATCTCAATATTCTTAATGAGGGAATTTAAGGGTATCTTACCCGTATATGATGTGCAAATCCTTCTTCGGTTAAACCTTAGAGGTGAGTCATTGGTCATAAGTTAATAATTACTAACAACTATTTATCCCAGTTACCAACCAACCAGTTTTAATCAACTAAACGCTGCCAAGCTTTACGAATATGTTGATGATTGAACAGTTTATGCTTAATCCTCTATAGGTCAGAAACTTTTGCCAAGCGGCACTACTCCAAATTGGTTTATGATCGCTTGTTAAATAATGTTTGCTCAACTATCCTCATTACCCCCGCTTGAAATAGTCTATTTGTATAGTGCAAAGGGATGTTTACCGAGATGGCAAAAAAGAGTCAAAATAATTCTCAGGGTAATGTCAAACCAAAAACCTCTCTTGGTTCCCGCATCTTTGAGGCACTCACAGAAACGGAAATTTCCCAGCTACTCGATGAATTATTTACCATTTTATTCGATGAACAGGAATTGACTGTTTTTGCCAAACTCCAACCGGATACCAAAGCAACTTTAACTCAAATTATAGCTCCACCTCAAACAGTCGAACCGGAAAAAACAGCCAAAACACAGCCTACTTCCCTCGCAAAATTATCCCAAACTTGGTCGCAATTATGGCGAGAATGGAATCAGATTATTTGGGAAGCATCCCAGGAAGAGGGGAAGTACATAGCCCAAGAGGAACGCTGGGAAGAACCTTATTTTGATAATTATACTTTTGTTGAGGATTTGGAAGCGATCTCCAAAAAAATGAAGCCATTGGTAAAAACAGCTTTTGAGAATCGCTTTAGTAATGACGATGGTTTTGCTATCAGTTTATTAGAAGCAGAAAACGAAATTTCCGATGGTATACCTGACTGGATGGAAATTCATGACGGGATTCATTTAGAAGGAGCCATAACTCATTGTTTGTTGGAGTGGGAATGGTTGTTGGTGCAGGAGCAAGAGACTCGTCCGGAATATGATTTGGGTACAAAAAAATGGTAGAAAGTAAAATTGACCCTCTACCACTACTTTATTAAATGATTAGTACCTTCGATTATATACAAAAGTATCCCTCGCGTGCAAAACAACTTTTGGGAATTAGTTATGAGCAATTTATTGACCTTGTAAATTGTGCCAAACAATGTCATGAAGAAGAACAGTTTAAACTTGAACAAAGCAAAGTTAGAATACATCGTCGTGGAGGTGGACGCAAAGAAATATTATCCATCCCCGAACAAGTATGTTTGTGTTTGTTTTATCTGAGACAAATACCTACATTTGAAGTTTTAGGAATGTTGTTTGGTATATCAAAAACTTTATCTAATGATACATTTCATTATTGGAGAAAGACATTACGTAAGATTTTGCCTGCAAGTTTACTAGAGCAAGTCGGGAATAAAGAAGGTGATTTAATGATTGTACAAGAGATATTAACGAGTTTTAAGTTGATAGTAGATAGTTTTGAACAGCCGATAGATAGAGCATCTCACAACGAAGAACAAAAAAAGTTCTTCTCAGGAAAGAAAAAACAACATACTATAAAAAACCAGGTAATTTCCTTGCCAGAAGGTAAAGATTTAATTGATATAAAAGTAGGTTATCCAGGACCAACAGCAGATATAAAATTATTCCGAGAGCAGCAAGTAAAATTTGATAAAGAACAAGAATTTTCAGGTGATAAAGCGTATCAAGGTGGGACAAATATTACTACCCCTCATAAGAAAAAAAAGAAACAACAATTAAGTGAGCAACAAAAAGAGGAAAATAAAGTTCTATCTAGCAAGCGTATATTTGTGGAGCATTTAATACGTGTTGTGAAAATTTTCCAAGTGGCATCACAAAGATTTAGGCTAAATGCTGATGTTTATAATGAAATAGTTTTGTTAGTTTGTGGTCTGGTGCGGTTACGAATCGGAACTGTTGTCTTACCGACATAATTTATATTAATGAAAAATTATGTTTTCGTCGGACAAGATTCTGTATTTTTCTGCTCTAAACTATCAGTAACTATATCAAACCCTGATTTCTTCGTTGAAACAGAATCTGCAAGGAATGGTCTCAAAGCCTTGTATATATTGGCTTGTGAGTTTTCGGATG
>CAVYXS010000022.1:0-19300 GCA_963772205.1 uncultured cyanobacterium | reverse complement strand
CGCATCTTATTTACTAATAAAAACTAGGAGAGATTTCAAAATTACATAGATAATTGTAAAAGTTGATGAAATTATAAATAATATAAATAGAGTATCTCCGAAAAGCATGAATTAGCTTATCTGAGGCTGAATGATTATTTATTGATACTGAAACAACTTAATATTCGAGTTTATAAAAGTATGTTTATCTAGAGAAAAAGTGAGATTTTTCCTAAAGATTTAAATTCAATTTCTGATATATTAGTTTATGCTAACGCTAAAACTGTTTCTAAATAATTGTTATCCAACCCAGCGAGGAACTGTTTATTTTTGATTCCCCGTTTAACACGCTTCTCTTGAGTTAAAAGATTGACTGCAATATGTCTGAGAATTGCAAAATTCTGTGGAGCATTATCTTTTCTAATCCGACAGTCATCTTCCCTCAATGCGACATCCAATATCCAATGTAATGAATTTTCAACTCCCCAATGACTGCGAATAGAATTACCAAACTGTTCAGCATTATCTTCAAGACTACTAATAAAATAACGAGTTTCAACCGTTGTTTCACCATTTAATGAACGAACGGATTCTACCATTCCAGCACTATTAAAGTTTGACCAAGCTGAATCTGGGTTAAGCCGAGACTGAATTTGAGATAACATCACATAGTGGCGGATTTCATGACGATCATGCCCTGCTTCTTCTGTTTTATATGTGCTATGTTCAATCCCTTCAAAACCTGTACTTATCCCTGACTTAAATAGTTTTTCTACCTCATCATAAAGATTTCCTTGGTTCTTTTTTAATGTAATTACATAATCTGCATCTTTCTGTGTGATTAATTTCACAATTTCTTTCTGGCAGCCGATTGCATCAATTGTCACAATACATCCAGACAGTTCTAAAACTTTTAATAACTCTGGAATTGCTGTAATTTCGTTGGATTTTTCATCCACCTTTACTTGCCCTAACACCAATCTATTTGTAGTTGCCCATGCACTCACCATCACTATTGCACTTTGGTCGCTACTTTCATCGTAAGAACTACGTAAGGTTTTCCCATCAATTGCAACTACTTCCCCGGAAGTTATCTTCTGTATTGATTTCATCCAATCCAGAAAACATGACTGAAACTGTTGAGGATTTATGTGTGTAAATACTCGCGCAAATGTATCATGTGACGGGATACCATTCGGTAGTTCTAGAAATGTTTTTAACCACTCATACTTGGCACATCCATAAGTCTCTATTGCCACCCAACCATCTGCCCCACAAATCACAGCACACACGGCAATCGTTATGATATCGATTAAGTTATGCCGCTTCGTTCTATCTATTCGTGGGTCTTCTATTCCCAAAAAATGGTCAGCAATTGTGATTTTTGGCTTGAGCTTCATACAGAGGAGACGGGAGAGCGTAATTCTTCTTTGGAGCTTTTATGAGAATATCACGTTCGATAAAAAGCAACCGACGGTTGCCTCTAACGATCCCATCATAATGATTATCATTCCTTTATTGATCAATATTTAATTTTCTGAAAGCACTATGGGGTCTAGCTTCTGGTGAATTCTACTTTTATCTATGGTCATCAATATTTAGATGCGTTTGCCCTGGGGAGCAGGGGGCAGAAGGTTTTATGCATTCGGTGTCTAAATCCCCGAATGTATAAGAGCCACCAAATTCAAAATTTGGTCGGGGTCTTAAACCCTTGGTACCTCTAGTCACGGCTGTTACAGAGAGCAGTTTTCCTCCTGCCTCCTGCCTTCCTCAATAATTCTGATTTTCCAGAGCATGTACAGTGCCAAGCAATTCGATTCATTTTTATTGATTAAAAAGGAGTCAAAGATGATGGGGGAAGCTAAACGCCGTCGCTTATTAGATCCTAACTATGGCCAATCAAAAATACCCCGTAGTTCTCCAAAAATCACTAGGAAAATTCTCTACAAACAAACTACTAATCATTTCATATCTGAGAATTTGAGATTGACAAAATATGATCTAATGCCTGTGCCATCTGACGAAAATAATGCTCGTCATCTGATAAATATAATTGATGCAGATCAAAACCCGAATGATCAATTAGCTCCTAACCACTGGCACGAATGGGTAGTCAATTCTGCTGTTGATCCCACCCTCACTGCACTAAATGTCCGTTCCCTCAGTGGTTCGGAAGTATACGAGTACCTTTTATACGCACTACCCCAAACTGCACGACGAAACGATGGACGGTCTGCGTGATGGGTATTTGAGAAGATATGCTCACGCGGAGGCAGGTGCATGGTGGGTTAGCGGACTTGACCCGCTCAATAATTTGCAACCGATGGATTGGGGACGGATGAAACCCGATTGCCCCAGACTGGAATGGGACAAGACAACACAGCAGCAAACTCAAAAGCCCATTAAATATGAATCGCCGCCCAAAACTCCCAACCGAGTCACCTACCTGAGAGTTCCCCTACACATCTGGAAGTTGGTATCACTTCGCTACGACGTACCAATGCCAGAAGATATCACCATTACAGATCTTGGAGAAGCATTAGGATTCTGGGCTTGGGTGATGGCACACCCCCAAATCCCTGTAATTCTGACGGAGGGGGAGAAGAAGGCTGGTTGTCTCCTCACATTAGGCTTTGTAGCAATTGCACTGCCAGGAATCTGGAACGGTCGCGTGGGCAAGGAAGATTTTGAACGACTGCACCCTGATTTAGTGCCAATAGCGGACAAGGGGCGGAAATTCGTGATCCTCTTCGACTACGAAACCAAACCCAAAACCAAGCAGCAGATTTTTCAAGCCACACGTCGCACAGCTTCCGTAATTGTACAACAGGGGTGTGAATGTGTTGTAGCTCTACTACCAGGCCCCGAAAAGGGGATTGACGATTGGGTTGTGGCTCTGGCTAAGAAGGCTGAAAAATCCGTCACCACAATGGTTGCTGATGCCCTGACTCTAGCTGAGTACCAGCAAAGATTTTTCATTAATCGTGCCAGGGGACTGCATAAGTACAAACCCAATGTGATAGTCAATACTCGCTATCTTTCGACAGTCATCCGCTCCCTGCCTGAATCTGGGTTAGTCGGTTTGGCTTCTGATATGGGGACTGGCAAGACCGAAATCTTGGCAATCATCAGAAGAGATAACCCTGAACTGAGCTTTTTGAACAATGGGCATCGGGTCACTCTCTTGAAGAATTTGAGCGATCGCCTACAAACTGCCATGTACTCTGCCATATCCTGCGGTGACTGGGGTCAGGCAAAAGCTCTCAGCATTACCGTGGATTCTCTGTATAAGATGGCGAACGATTTACAGGCTTACGATATTCTATTCATTGATGAAGCTTGTCAGTATCTTGCCCACTTGCTCAAGTCCAAAACTTGCAAAGAACACCGGGGCGCTATCCTGGAGGTGTTGGAATACTTGGTTTACAATGCCAAACTGGTAGTATTGGCAGATGCCCACTTGGATGATCTGACCATTGAGTTTTTCGTGAGAATGCGTCCTGCTGGTGAAAAACCCTACATCATCAAAAACCAGTATCGTTCAGGTGGTCGTCAAGTTCATTAGACTCGTCCGGAATATGATTTGGGTACAAAAAAATGGTAGAAAGTAAAATTGACCCTCTACCACTACTTTATTAAATGATTAGTACCTTCGATTATATACAAAAGTATCCCTCGCGTGCAAAACAACTTTTGGGAATTAGTTATGAGCAATTTATTGACCTTGTAAATTGTGCCAAACAATGTCATGAAGAAGAACAGTTTAAACTTGAACAAAGCAAAGTTAGAATACATCGTCGTGGAGGTGGACGCAAAGAAATATTATCCATCCCCGAACAAGTATGTTTGTGTTTGTTTTATCTGAGACAAATACCTACATTTGAAGTTTTAGGAATGTTGTTTGGTATATCAAAAACTTTATCTAATGATACATTTCATTATTGGAGAAAGACATTACGTAAGATTTTGCCTGCAAGTTTACTAGAGCAAGTCGGGAATAAAGAAGGTGATTTAATGATTGTACAAGAGATATTAACGAGTTTTAAGTTGATAGTAGATAGTTTTGAACAGCCGATAGATAGAGCATCTCACAACGAAGAACAAAAAAAGTTCTTCTCAGGAAAGAAAAAACAACATACTATAAAAAACCAGGTAATTTCTTTGCCAGAAGGTAAAGATTTAATTGATATAAAAGTAGGTTATCCAGGACCAACAGCAGATATAAAATTATTCCGAGAGCAGCAAGTAAAATTTGATAAAGAACAAGAATTTTCAGGTGATAAAGCGTATCAAGGTGGGACAAATATTACTACCCCTCATAAGAAAAAAAAGAAACAACAATTAAGTGAGCAACAAAAAGAGGAAAATAAAGTTCTATCTAGCAAGCGTATATTTGTGGAGCATTTAATACGTGTTGTGAAAATTTTCCAAGTGGCATCACAAAGATTTAGGCTAAATGCTGATGTTTATAATGAAATAGTTTTGTTAGTTTGTGGTCTGGTGCGGTTACGAATCGGAACTGTTGTCTTACCGACATAATTTATATTAATGAAAAATTATGTTTTCGTCGGACAAGATTCTGTATTTTTCTGCTCTAAACTATCAGTAACTATATCAAACCCTGATTTCTTCGTTGAAACAGAATCTGCAAGGAATGGTCTCAAAGCCTTGTATATATTGGCTTGTGAGTTTTCGGATGGGTCTATTGGTACGAGGGGAAAAACAGCAGCGCAATCGTTGCCGAGTTCCACTCTCAACTGATGTCGGGTAAAAAGTTGATGATGGTTAGCGACAGTAAGCGGTTTATCAAAAAGTTGGAACGAGCGCTGAATGACGGGACATTGATAGATGATAGCGACGAAACACCGGAATCAACCGAAAACCGTCAGCTACGGATATGGGCGATTCACTCGGAAAACAGCGGCTCTGAAGAAAATGTCATCTTTATTCGGGAGATTAACGTTGCAATCAAAACTGTTGATGCTTTTTTAATTACTCCGAGTCTCGGTACAGGTGTTGATATCTCCACTGAGCATTTCGATGCCGTGTTTGGTGTGTTTCATGCTGTTTCGCAATCAGCCACCGAATGCGCTCAACAGCTTTGGCGGTATCGTCCTGATGTCCCCATGCACGTTTGGGTTGTTCCTCGTCCCCCATTTGGTTACGCTGAAACTAATGCTCGTCGCATCAAAGAGAAAATTCTTCAGAAGAATGAGATGACCGCTTTCTTGATTCGCATTGATCGGGAAACTGGCAAACGTGGTGCAGAGAAAGATTGGGCTTTGGATACCAGTTGTCAGATTGAGGCTCAAAGAAACTGGTCGATCAATAATTTACGGGCTGATTTGCGATTATTACTCTCAGAAATGGGGAATACAATTATTCCTCTGGGTAATGCAACTCATGAGGGGGTTTCTCGATGGATGAAGGCGGTGGGGATTGTTATCGATGAAGAGCATTATCACAAAGTTGCCAATGCCAAAGATATTGACTTGAGGACTTACACCAGCAGACAGCATCAAGATTATCTGAAGCCTCTGGAGGTTTTGGAATGTGAGAAGTTCCGCATACAGGACACTTATGGCATGAGTGTTACCCCGGAATTGGTTGAGCAAGATGATGGCGGACGCTTAATTAAAAAGATTGTCGCATTGGAAGCAATATTAGCTTCCCCGGGGGAAATGATCACTGATGATCTTGGGCGAGAATTTGTTTCACCGCCGACTGTTGTGGTGGAACGGGATAAAAGTGAACGTGAGCGTCTCCCTATTTGTACTGATTGGAGTAATCATTCCACGTCCTGGCTGATACGTCATCGGCTGGGATTGAGGGTAGTGTTGATGGATCTGATGGCTGGGATTGAGATTAAAGGGGATGAGGCAATAATTGAAGCATTGGCGGATTTCTCTAAGCGCAATGCCTCTCACGTTAAAGGCATTCTCAACCTGACCATCCCGCTATCGGAGTCCCCGATGTGGATTTTGGGACAATATCTGGCTCAACTGGGTCTGTCTACTGAGTCACGAAGACCACTGGAGAATGGTCAACGGATTCGGTATTATCGCCTCAATACGGAGGATGTAGAGTTTGCCCAGAAGGTTTTGGAATATCGCCAAAAGCAACGGGAACAGAGGGAACAAAAACGTCGCCAAGAGCTTGAAAGAAATGCGGCTTATGCGGCTAGGATGCTGACTCAGTATGGGATTAATCCTCAGTCCACACCCCCCAAATATGAAGATGGAAGTAATAATGGGAGGGGTATGGACGCAGATCAAACACTCAGTGATTCTTGGTGGGAGTGGGTAAAATATTATGCTGAGTTAGCGATTGAGCGGTTTGAATTCGGGGTTGATGCGGTTAAAGAATTACTCAGTACACTAACGAGTGATCAGCGTTGGGGTGTGATGTTAGAGTTTGGTGAGGTCAGCCCAGACAGATTTGCTCAACTGGTGATCGCAACCCCCGATTGGGAGGAGTGGATGCAGTGAATTGTTGGACAGAGAAGGCACTGTCGAGTAAATAGATGATGAGATATGCAATAAATTCTTTCCATCTGCCCAAGGCAAATATTGCTCTGCTGGTGCTTCAAGGAAGATGTGGTTTTGGCAACACCTCCCGCCTGATTAAAGACTGCAATGATTCGGCTCATAAGTAAGTGGGTTTACTTAGGGCTTGCTGAAAAAGTCATGAAACAGCAATTTTAAGGGTTGACCAGTTATGCAAGCCTGGTCAAAGATAGCTTGATACTATCAATAAATAGCTGAATTATAATTTTCAGTTATATTAAACTTTGAAAAAAGTCTATTTTTAAAAAATAGACATAAAAAAGCATAAAAAACCCGTGACAAGTGAGTAGAAAGATTCATGACTAAAAAAGTAATAGCAATTGCCGTTTGAGAAGTATGAGACAGTTTCGCCATCACTCGATTAAGACTAAATCTTCTTTTACTTTGTCCGAATTTTCCCTCAATACAATTACGAATTCTCTCGGATTCTAAATCTTGCTTCTTTTTTTCTTTACTAATATTAGCTGGAGGTCTTCCTAAAGGAGGTCCGCTCATGATAATACCTCTTTCTTTACACCAAGTGCGATTCTCCCTTGTTCGATAAATTTTATCTACATGAACAGATTCTGGATAATAACCAGTGTAATTTTTAAAGGCTTCTACTTGAGCTTTTAAGTCTCCTGATTCATTATAATTATCCCAACTAATGCGGTCTAAAAATACATATCCATCAAAACAACTAGCTGACAATTTTGCCCCAAATTCTACGGCTTTCCCGGCTTTCCCTCTGACGATTGGACGAATGTGCGGTTGGGCTAAACTAACAATACGGTCATCAATACTCTGTTTTTTATTCTCATACAACCATAGTTGTTGGCGATAGATTTCTGCAACTACAAGCAGCATTTTATATTGTCTATTAGTTAAATTTTCTAAACTGGCTCCAGAACTAATTAGCTGGTCAATATACGATAAGTTTCTTTTAATATATTGGAGTTGCTTTTTTATCGCTTTTCTTCTATCTTTTTGAGATACGCGGCGTTTTTTCGCTACTTCTAGGTAGTCAATTCTGGCAATTTCTCTATAAGTTCTTGGCTTTTTCTCCAATGTTCCCTTTATCTGTTCAAAAAGTAAGTCGATAATTATTTCTGTCTGCTTTCTGGCTTGATTTAATAGTCCTAAATCTGTCGGATAGCTAATATCACCTGGCGCACAAGTTGCATCTAATATTAATTTTCCCCGATTTTTTAGCTCACTTACCTCTTTTTCTTCTGTTGAGTCTGTTTTTTTTTCAGTGCCAATCGAAGATGCAGCCTCTAGCATCTTCTTTACCATTTCTTGATTAATTTTGTTAACTAAATCGGCACTGATTCTTTCACGAAAATGAACTAGCATCGATGCGTCAAATGGAGCTTCATTATTATAAGATGACATCCCTATAAAATACTGTAGATAAGGATTCTCTTTGATTTGTTCTACTATTTCTCTATCACTTATGCCTAGTTTTTCTTTGATTATTAGTGCGCCTAATGCCATCCGAAACGGTTTTGCTGGTGCCCCAATCTCCAAAGAGAAAGAAGAAGAATATTCCTCTTCAAATTTTGTCCAAGGTATGAAAGAAGCCATAATCACCCAACGATTATCTTCTGATAACTTTCCCCCGACCGCAAGTTCAAAGTTTTCTGCTGAGATTGGATTTTGCCCCGGTTTTCGGTACATAGTTAAAAACAGCACACTTTCGTACTGATGGTCACGGTGATGCAAGGATTTTGGGGTATTCTACCCTCAAATCTTGCACCTGAATATACTTCTTTGGTCAGATAATCTAGAGACTGCAAGCTTTTCTTTCTTCTTCAGCAACCCCTACTTACACCGTTACAATTAAAGATAACCCTAATATGGCAATGTATATGTATATTTTTGTCCGGGGCTACTGTTTGACTGAAAATTGTGATCATATTAGGTTATAGCTAATTCAATTAGGCTTTGACGCTGGGATCAGGGTGGATGGTGTTTTGATAAATATTACCCTTTTTCTCAATTGATGCTCACGAGAAAAAGGCGTAAAGGAGAGGCTTTAAAGCCCCGTGATTCATCACGAATGTCTTGAATACTATTTGTTTACGCAGTTCCTTTTTTCTCGCTCGAATTATGCGTCACCCCACGACATCTGAAAATTTCAGAGGCTTTATACTCATGATTTCGTTCCCTCTCTTCGATCATCTTCCACCGCTAACCTTGGTCGAAATTCAACAGTATTTAGAGAGTGGACTTTTTCGGGGAATTGGGAAAAAAACTGCCCAAACTCTTGTAGACTACTTTGGCTATGACACCTTTAAGGTGTTAGATACCGCTCCAGAAAAACTTGAGTCAGTTCCAGGACTTGGTAAATCTCGCATCGCGGCAATTACCTCTTCTTGATCAGAGAGTAAAGTCAATCCGACAAGAGCAGCTATTGCCCAGCTTTTGGCTGTGGGAACATCATTGAGGTTAACCTTAAAGATTAGTGACTATTACGGACACAAAACCTTATCAGTCCTCAAAAGCGACCCTTACAAATTAATTGATGACATTGAGGGCATCGGCTTTAAAACTGCTGATGAGTTGGCGATATCACTGGGCATTTCGGTTTCAAGTGACACTCGTTAAACAAAAGGTCTGCTCCATGTCTAGAAGGAGGCTTTGAGTGAGGGCAATTGTTTTCTGCCTGAATCCCAATTGCTTGGGCGTGCCGTATCTTTGCTCCAGCGTCCTGACCATACACCCGATGATAAATCTTTGAGTAACATTCTAGGTCAGTTAGTTGAGAAGCAAACTTTAGTTTATGGTGAGGTGGGCAATAGTGTTTATCTAAGAGCCGCCTTGCGTGCTGAACTTTCTATAGCGTTAAAAATTCAAACCTTAATTAACCAACCAAAAAACTCGACAGAAAATTTAGAAAACTGGGTAGCGGCGTTTCAAGGGGCTGAATATCTGGAACTCTCAAGCTTGAGTGCTGAACAGATTAGTGCTTTGTTGATGGCGGTTAAACATCCTATTAGTATTATTACAGGCGGACCTGGGCGCGGCAAAACCTATGTGTTAAAAACCTTGGTGGAATGGTTGGTATCCACTGGGGCAACTATAGCTCAAGTAGCGCCCACAGGGAAGGCAGCCAACCGGATGAAAGAGGCAACTGGAATGTCCGCCAGCACGATTCACCGTCTACTGCAATGGCGCTTAATTGGGCAAAACTTTGACTATAACGAGGATAATCCCCTGGATATTGATTGGCTGATTGTTGATGAATTTTCAATGGTGGACATATTTTTGTTCAATTCCCTATTGAAAGCGTTACTACCAACAACCCAAGTTCCACCTGTGAGAGGTTAAAGTGATTGCACTTTTGTCAAGAGGGTGCAGTCCAAGGAGCTAAATCCAGCTTGGAGACTGGCTTTCGGAGATATTTAACTACACCTAAGTCTTGATTCTCTGGGGCTGCAAAATACTGAATGGGGTTATCTGCTTTACCTTGATCGTAAGCGACACTAAAATGGTACAAACCTCGATAAATCATCTCCAAAGAAATTCGGTCAAATGGTAAAGATAATTCGTCTGCAACAGCATCTCCCAAATCAACTAAAACAGCATAAAATAACCAAGTTGCCCAGACTTGTAGCTTGATACCATTAATAGAACCAGTCCATAAATAAGATAGCCCCAGCAAACGTTTTACTGTGTAGAAAGCTTCTTCAACTCTCCATCTTCGGCGATATAAATCTGCGACAACATAAGGAGGTAATATTTGGGGGTCGAGGACAGAAGTAATGTCAGAATAGCAGGTTTTACCAACTTTTAGCTCGATTAAACGTAAAGTAAGAACTGGTGCGCCACCACGACCAGTACCAAGTTGAATCAATCGGTCTTTAAGAGAATGGTCATAGCTAAAAATCTTGAGATATTTAATAGATGCTTTGGCTTTTAAACGAGTAATAAAATGGACTTCTTGATTAATTAGTTGTTGTAAAAACTGGAAATGATAGAAGCCTCTGTCAAGTAAAATTAAAGTCGATTCAGTCACTAAATTTAGTAATACAGATTCAAAATTTGTGTCAGAAGCAGCAGGATTAGTGTGAAACCAAACTTCGACAGGTAAACGAGTAACTAAATCAATAACTGTACAAATTTTACCTGCTAGTTGCCCTGTTTTCATATCTTCCAGGCTTTTTAGCTTCCGAAATAGAGCCTCTAAGGTAGACCCTAAGCCCTTCGGGCACGCTACGCGAACAGCTATCCATATTCGTTCAAAATTACAGAGCGCCAACTTCACACTATCTGGCAATGGTCGCCTAAGTCTTGTTTGCCAATTAAATTGCAATTTAGGCAATAAATCTTTAAACACTCGCTCAAATAATTCAGAAGGAAAAACTAAAAATCTTTCTGAAAGTGATTGTTGGGCAACTTTGGTAACTGGACACCATAAGAAACCTTCTCGTGCTCACAGACGATTCAACTCTTGAACGCCAGGAACTTGTCGCCACAACAGTGTCAATACTGCTGCTACCATTAAAGATAAATTAAGAATCCTGTCTCGACATCCTAACTGCTTATAATATTTTTGTTGAGCAAAAACCGCTGGGGTTAATAAAGCTTCTAAGTGTTTAGCGTAGGCGTAGCCAGCCGAAGGCATCGCTTCATTATCTACAGTAGGAGTATTATGTCGGTGTACGTGATCAGAGTTTTGTTTTTGTCGCTTGGGCATCGTGGTAAACCAAATTATTCGTTACCTATTTGATAATTAAATTTAGCTGGCGAAGGTTGCCCAATTTTTATTAAGTTATTTTCTCATTACAATACTTTTTAATTGGACAAAATAGCTACTAAACACTTGTTTGATAATGATAATCAAATAAAGGGGGAAGGAGGCGAGCAACGCTCGCCTCCTTCCCTCTCCCCCCGCACACGATTATCATTTTCATTTAGCGTTTTTGAGTATTTTAACTGATTGACAAATGTGGAATTACTTTAACCTCTCACCGATGCCCAAGTTCTGCTGGTAGGAGATTCTGACCAATTACCCAGTGTGGGGGCGGGAATGGTGCTGCGAGACTTGCTTCATTCTGATCTAGTGCCCACAACGAGATTGCAAACCATTTTTCGACAGCGAAAGGACAGCGCGATTATTTATGCAGCTAGTGACGTAAATTTTGGTACAGTCCCCCCACTAGATAAATTTAATCAGGCTGTGGACTGGATGGATGTGGGAGACTGCGCCATGCTAGAAACAGAATCTCCACAAAGGACTGCTCAAGCCATTGTTGAGTTAGTCACATCTATGAAGAGAGAGAATGTAGATTTGAATCAACAAGTGATCGTGTTAGCACCCCAAAAGCAGGGGGTAGCAGGAGTTCACAATCTTAATCAGCTGCTTCAGCCCATCTTTAATCCCAAAAAAGATCACCAGCCAGAAGTTGTTTCTGGTTCCGTGGTTTACCGAGTGGGGGATAGGGTGATACAACTAAAAAATCGTTACGATACTGTGCCACCAGTCATGAATGGGGAGACTGGTTGGGTGATTTCCGTAGATCAGCCAAAACAAATGGTAAAGATTTCCTGGGAGGGAGGCGCGTACATTGACTACTATCCTGGGAATTTTGAGCAAATTATGCACTCGTTTTGTATAACTTGTCATAAGAGCCAGGGCAGTGAATTTCAGTATGTGATTTTTCCGTTACTGATGTCTAATTACCGGATGTTAACCCGTCAACTGCTTTATACTACTATGACTCGCGCTCAAGGGACATTTATCGCGGTTGGACAAACAGAAGCGTTAAAGATTGCGGTGGCGACAGATAAACCTTCCATACGGTTTACTGGACTGATGAATCTACTCATCTCACCTTTTGATGAATTAACTGAAACTAACTCACGCTTGGGCAATGTTTTGGCAGTTGCTCAGGGGACAGGAGGAAGCGTCACCGTTGCGTCTAGACTACAGAAGCGCAAACTCATTGCCACCCCCGGACAGATGACGACTATCGGTACTATCGCCCTACAATTGTATGAGGAAAAATATGGACATCGACCGTCGAAGCAACTGGAAATTGTGGGCAAGTTTAGGTTTAAGACTTATCACTATGAGACTGCGGCGGTTGAGTTAGTTGACTCGGCGATTGATTTGGTGATGAGGGAGGGGAGATAGTGGGAGCAATGCATTTACGTAATTGTAGATGAAGGGTTATGTTAAGCGGTTGCCAAATACACGTTCGCACTCTCTATTAGCAACTGCATCCACCAGCATCAGCCTGAGAGTGATTGCCCCCTAATTGCCGATGTCCTCAAACTACTATCGACTTTGAAACGCTTGAAATTAAAAGGTCATAGAAGGGTATAATTATCCACCAAGAACTTACCGCTCAATAAGTCGCCAAAAATCATGCAATTTACTGGCACCTGGCATATTTATGAAATGTCCATGTGGGATGAGGAATACTTCAACATGGAAGTTCAAGCCTACATCCAAATCGATGAAAAAGGATTCGGTGATTTTCAATTTGGTTTAGTAATAGGAGATATTGATAGCAATAATATCAAAGATAGTTCTGTGGAAAAATTAGAATTTACCTGGGAAGGAAGCGACGAATGTGATCCAGCTTCTGGGAGTGGTTGGTTGAAGTTGAATGATAAAAATATCCTAGAAGGAAATATCAAAATTCATCGAGGAGATAGCTCTACATTTTTAGCAAAACGGGCATAATTCCTGTCGATGAAAGTTCGATGTGAGATCAACATCTTTTAGGAAACATCTTCAGCTAATTAAATTTGTCTTGAAAATTGAGATAAAAAGTCATGCTGGACTTAACGAAAGTTCAATCTATAGCTCAATCCTATTCTCCCCAAGAACTATTTGCTGCCTTAGTTTGGCAACGTCGATTCAATAATTTTCATGGACAAGAAGTCATTACGGATCTTTCTCAACATCCGGATTTGTGGGTGAGTTTTTTGTTTACTAAACCAATTTTTGCCCCGGATGAAAATGGGTTGAGTTTTGGTGGTGTAATTGATACCTTAATTGCAATGGCAAACTATCGTCCAATGCCAGACGATAGTATCATCCATTTTGTTAACTATCCCGCAGATACTCTATATGTTCTTACAGAAAATGAAGATACAAAGGTGTCTCAACTGGTGAATTTTGGTAAACAGTGGCGAGCCGATTCGGTAGATGTAACCGATGGCACAGATGAAAATTACAGTTTCCGACTCAAACGGCAGTTGAGATATCGATTTGTTGGGGCATTATGGGAAGCAGAAAATCCCGCCAGTAAGGATGCAGTAGTTGTTTCGTATTGGTGGGATTAAATTTTAGTCAATATTTTAGTTTGAGCATGGTCAAAAAGTGGGAAGATAAATAGTTAACAATCTTTGAAACCATTGGTTTTTCTGAGTGAGATCGCGAAAATTATTGATTGGCTCTTTGTTCACTAGCTTGCTCAACTCGCTGCCACAGTTCACGGTCTTCTCGATAAATATCCAACGCTGCAATCGCATCTTTTGCATCGATGTCTCTTGGGTATTTCCTGTATAGGCGATCGCTTTTGCAGCAGCAACCCTTGCTTCTGGTTTGGGATCAGCCAGTAGATCGGCTAATTCGTTCATTACGTCTGAATAGTTCATTCTCACCGAACCTAAAGCACAGATACCCCTCAGATGGGCAGCAGTACAGCACTTCCGGCAGCTATGAGGTACATCCTCAAAGCTGAAAGCTATGAGAGGAGCGGGGCAGGTAGAAAAACTGTATTGCCTAATAGCCGGAAGCGCTGTATCTTCAATTCCTCCCCATACTGACTCCATCTGCACATGTCGAATACCTTGCAGAAAAAGGTTTTCATCACTGTATTCTAAGCAATACAGTGTTTGTGCTATCTCTTTCTTGGCAAGACAATTTTGGTCTACTTGTGTGGGTTTGACCATCATTCGCGCAAAAGCTTCTACAAGATCAGCGACCAACTCAATGATATTAGATTCGCCAACTATCTTGGCTGCTTGAGCAACAGCTAGAGAATATTTGCTCTTGAGGACTTGACGTAAAGTTATGATCCCTTCCTCACTTGTGGGATGCGCTCGAATTTGAGCCAGAATAGCCAAAGTTTCTGCTAATTTTCGTGATTTTGGCATATATCATCCCACAACCAGGCGCTCTGTTTTGGATTTAAACCACTTACTTTATAGTTCTTTTGTACTAAAATACCATTAACTCTTTCAACGTCGCCAAGAGCTTGAAAGAAATGCAGCTTATGCGGCTAGGATGCGGATTCAGTATGGGATTAATGGCAGTGATTCAAGGTAGTGAAAATGTGTTTGAGGATCTCGGTTTTGATAATGAAGAAGCTGTAAATCTAAAAGTGCGGGCTGATCTCATGCTGAAACTGCGACAATACATTTTGGAGTGTGGCTGGACTCAAGAACAGGCGGCTGATTTTTTTGGTGAAACGCAGCCACGGATGAGTAATTTGATGAATGGCGAAATTAGTCGGTTTAGTGTGGATAAATTGATTAATATGCTGGTGAAGGCAGGGATGCAAGTGACAGTAGACGTTGTGTTGAAGACGTGATGTAGAACATACAGGATACTTACGGCATGAGCGTTACCCCCGAATTTGTTAAGCAAGATGACGAGGGACGCTGGCTGGGATTGAGGGTAGTGTTGATGGATCTGATGGCTGGGATTGAGATTAAAGGCGACGAAGCGATGATTGAAACTTTGGCAGAGTTTTCCAAGGGCAATACCTCTCACGTTAAAGGCATTCTTAATCTCACCATCCCGCTTGATGAGTCCCCGATGTGGATTTTGGGGCAGTATCTGGCTCAACTGGGTCTATCTACTGAGTCACGAAGACCACTGGAGAATGGTCAACGGATTCGGTATTATCGTCTCAATACTGAGGATGTAGAGTTTGCCCAGAAGGTTTTGGAATATCGCCAAAAGCAACGGGAACAGAGGGAACAAAAACGTCGCCAAGAGCTTGAAAGAAATGCGGCTTATGCAGCTAGGATGCGGACTCAGTATGGGATTAATCTCCCGCTAGAAAGCAAGATTGCCAATACTAGGTCTAAACCGCTAAACTATCGCTTTGAGGCGTTCCACTACGGATGATATAGCTTACCTCTTAACGAGGATGAGGATTTTTATGATCGGCGCTCTAGGAACTTGTGAAACTATATACTTAGTTGTTTGACTCTGAAACCAATACAATTCGATAGCGAGCTTGATTAGCTAATACTCGATCCATCGCCTCGTTTATCTGACTTAAAGGTATGGTTTCCAGCATGGGTGTAATTTGATGGACGGCGGCAAAATCTAACATTTCTCGCATAAACCGCCGTCCGCCAACAACGCTACCAGCAACCATCTTTTGACCAAAGATTAAGGGAATGAGTGGGATGGTAATGCTAGCAACGGGAATCCCCACAAAACACAAAACCCCATTGTTGCTCAATAAACTAAAGGCTGCATCCCAATCAGCTTCTGAGGGTAGGGTGCTGATAATCAGATTAAAAGAGCCGCCAACCGCTTTCATTTCCTCAGCACTTCCCCACTTTTGAAAGTGATGGGCACCAAATTCTTTTGCTTCAGTCTCTTTGTTCGCCGAAGTAGAAAATGCTGTCACTTCAGCACCCATAGCTCGAGCAAATTTCACTGCTAGATGTCCCAGCCCCCCAATTCCCAGAATGCCAACTTTTGTCCCTGGGTATTTGATATATGTTCGTAAGGGAGTGTACACGGTAATTCCTGCACACAATAGCGGTGCAGCACTAGCTGAATCAAGGCTATCGGGAATTTTATAAGCAAAATCCGCCGGACACGCAATTGACTGGCAAACCCGCCATGATTCCCGACAATCAATCCAGTATAGCCTTGACGACAAATATTCTCTTCTCCTTGCAAGCAATAGTCGCAAACCCGGCACGAGTTTCGTATCCAGCCAAAACCAACACGATCTCCTTTCTGGATAGATGTTACCTTTTCCCCGACCTGAGTCACTATTCCCACAACCTCATGACCTGGTACTAGTGGATAACTACTGATTCCCCAGTCATTATCGCGCATATGAATATCGGTATGACACAGACCATTGTGAGTGACCCGAATTTCAATTTCATCCACCTTCAAGGGAGTAGGTTCATATTCCCATTTTTGTAACTTTTCACCTCTGTTTAAGACTGCATAGGCCATAAATTTTGTTGGTTCTGACATTTTTATCTCCTGGTAAGCTTGGCACTATTTGATGTTTGATGAGCAATTTTACTTACACGAATCTTAGCAGTAAACCAAAAAGTTTTTCACAGAAGTAGGACTAGCCCTTTCAAGGTGAACGTTTGTACTATCAAGTAAATCATGTTTTTCACCAAATTATGGGATTCGGTGGTGGAGCGATCATTGGTTCGCCACTGGCGGTAGCACTGATGGCGCATTTTCAATCTTCGACCTCTGTGGGGGTCTGGCAAACATTTGTGGTGATGGGTGTAATTTACTTTTGTTTGATGATGTGTGGTGTCTTCTTTGTACGTATTGCACCACCTACTTGGCAACCTGCAAACTACACACCAGCGACTCAACCCAAAAAGTTGGTCACAACGTCAAATATTACTGCTGATAACGCAATTAAAACACCGCAATTCTGGTTGTTATGGATTGTATTGTGTACAAACGTGACTGCCGGAATTGGTGTTCTCAGCCAAGCTTCGCCGATGATTCAGGAAATGTTTCATGTTTCTGCTGCCGTCGGCGCTGGATTTGTCGTGCTATTAAGCTTGTTTAATTTAGTTGGTCGGTTTTTCTGGTCATTTTTATCAGACTATATCGGCAGGAAACAAACCTATATGATTTTCTTTGGCTTAGGCATACTTTTGTATGCTTCAATAGCTGACGATCGCTATTCTCCATCAATTCTTGTATAGTACATAAATACTAAAGGTGGGTACTACTAGTACAGCTTGGCGTAAATAAGCCAAGTATTAGATAGCCAACACTTTACCCATCGAGTATAATAGCTGCGCCGTATTCTCAAAGCGATGTCCACCACACCCCTCAACAGCCAGCAACAAGTCAACGCTACTCAATTCCATGAATCAATTACCGGAGTAGTGGAACGCCTGACCTATTACAGTGAAGAGTCAGGTTATACGGTGGCGCGGTTACAACGCCCTGGGGCAAAGGAACTAACAACGATTACTGGTAGTTTTGCAGACATTCAACCCGGAATCACGCTGCAATTAACTGGTTTTTGGCGGGAACATCCTCAGTATGGACCCCAGTTTCAAGTTGTCAACTACAAAGAAACGAAACCAGCCACCCTCACAGGCATTGAAAAGTATTTAGGTAGCGGTCTGATTAAAGGTGTGGGACCTGTGACAGCGAAACGGATTGTGGCTTATTTTGGCACAGAAACCCTCGATATAATTGAAAACCAAGTTGAGCGCTTAAACGAGGTGAATGGCATCGCCAAAAAGCGCATTGCCATGATTCAAAAAGCCTGGAATGAGCAAAAAGCCATCAAGGAAGTGATGGTATTTCTACAAAGTCACGGCGTTAGCACCACCTATGCGGTGAAGATTTACAAGCAGTATGGGGATAAATCCATAGATACAGTTACCCATAATCCTTACCAACTAGCGACGGATATCTATGGCATTGGGTTTTTCACTGCTGATAAAATAGCTCGTAATTTGGGGGTATCGGCAGATTCGGAGTTTCGCTACTGTGCAGGGATGACCCATGTGTTGAGTCAAGCCGCAGAAGATGGACATTGCTATTTGCCGCAACCACAGTTGATGGCAGAAGTCGCTCATCTCCTGAAAACTGAATCCCATGAACCAGCACCCAATGTCATTGCCCAAATTATCCAAAAAATGACTTTGACAGATGAACTGGTGCGTGAATTAGGTGCAGATAAGATCTTATGCTGCTACAAACCTACCTACTTTTACACGGAACAAAACTTAGCCCAATTGGTACGCTACCACCTCACCTACCCCATCAACCCTGATATTCCTCGTGTTCGTGCTTGGTTGGAGCGTTTTAGCAGTAGCCGCAAAGTGTCACTATCACCCGAACAGCAACAAGCAGTGGAGGTGGCAGCCTATTCTAAATTGACGGTAATTACTGGTGGTCCCGGTGTCGGGAAGACCTTCTGCACTAGTACAATAGTCTCATTGTGGAAGGCAATGGGTAAATCAATTGCCCTGGCTGCACCAACTGGACGGGCTGCCCAAAGGTTAGGCGAGATGACAGGGTTGGAGGCGAAAACGATACATAGGTTGTTGGAATTTGACCCCAGAACGCGCAGTTTTAAATGCGATTCCACCAATCCATTACCCCACAGTGCAATTATTGTAGACGAAGCTAGTATGCTCGACTTATTTCTGGCATACTCTTTGGTTCAAGCGGTGGAACAACGCCCAACTATTGTTAGTCGGAGATATTGACCAATTACCGTCGGTGGGTGCAGGTAATGTGCTGGCTGATTTAATTAAGTCTGGAATTGTGCCTGTAGTCAGACTCACTCAAGTATTTCGCCAAGCTGCCAGTAGCAAAATTATCACGGCATCGCACCAAATTAATCGGGGACAATATCCCCATATCGAACCAATTTCCAATACACCTCAATCTGATTGTCTGTGGCATAGTGGCGGTTTTCAGCCAGAACATGGTGTGCAAGCAATTAGTGAGTTGATTGCAGATTTCATTCCCAAACTTGGTTTTCACCCGGCTACTGATGTACAAGTGCTTGCACCTATGTCACGGGGTTTACTCGGTACACGCAATCTCAATA
>CAVYXS010000021.1:0-36580 GCA_963772205.1 uncultured cyanobacterium | reverse complement strand
TTGCTTAAGCGGGAGTTTGAATCTCCCATGCATGAGATTTATGTGCGTCTGTAAAATAGCATTTTGTCTTTTTTTGCTAATTTATTATTCCTCTATATATTTAGATCAATATGATCAGATGAGTAGTTTTTGCCAAAATGCTTGCTGTATAAGCGTTTCAAAAAAGTAACCGTCACACGAGGGGGCGTTTATGTCACGCGAGGGGGCGTTAATTTTGAGAATTTTGGTACTCAGCGAAAAGCCTTGCTGTGTAAAGGTTTAAGACAAAATACCTCTCATATCAGAAGCCAAATATCACATGAGGGGGATAATTTGGGGTGAGTAGTGAGGGTTGAGTACTCGCAGCAAAAAATCGGGCTAACACTTGTGCAGACTGTTTATGACATCGAAACTATGCTGCTTGTAATCTCAATCTTTCAGTTTCGATATTTTTAGCTCTAATTTATGAATAATTGTGTAAATATACGGGTGGGTAGTTTTATATTCCGGTAAGTATAAATATAAAGCCTAGCAGAGTGTTACCTATGATACTAGAATTAACAGCTGCAAAGATTGCAGAAATTGCCTTCGGCAAAGTTTTCGTTCAAAGCCTCCATAAAACAGGGCTTTAGCCGGGGTTCCGCCGGGATACGTTTGCCTTAAATGATGGTAGGGTATCTATAAGCAAACAAAAAGGCTGTAATGACCTTGAATAGATTAGAAGACTACTAACTCCAGTTTTTCTAATACGTTCTCTATTGATAGACGGAAAGCGAATATGTTAGCAAATATTAGCGAACGCCAGATTCATCGAGTTAGATGGGTACTCAGCATTGGCTGGTTAATCTTAATTGTTTCCCTCTTTTACGATCCCATAACATCTTGGCTAACTTATCCAGAAAATACTCTTAGCCCTTTAAAAATTAATTTAGAAAATTGCGTAATAGTTCAAGGGAGTTGTTTAAAAGAAACCCCTTATGCTTTGGGTGCGCCGATATTTTGGGGAGTCATTGTTCCTTCTGCTATTTTTATTTTGCTAGTTTTTGGACACGAGTTTTGGCGCAGAATTTGCCCATTATCTTTTATTTCTCAAATTCCCCGAGCTTTAAAATGGCAAAGACAAAAGAAAAATGTTACTCAGAAAACAGATAAAGTAAAAAATGAATTAGTTAAAGTAGCGAAAAATTCTTGGTTGTTTAGGAACGCTATTTATTTGCAAGGTGGGCTTTTTTTTGTAGGGTTATGTTCTCGTATTTTGTTTGTGAATTCTAATCGTTTAGCTTTAGGAATTTTTCTTTTGGGGACTATTCTAGCTGCCATTGTAGTTGGTTATTTATATGGTGGAAAGTCTTGGTGTCACTACTTTTGCCCTATGGCTCCGGTACAGAAAATCTATAGCGAACCTAGAGGATTATTAAATAGTACTGCTCATGAAGGCGATCAACAAAAAATAACCCAATCTATGTGTCGTACTCTCAGTAAAGATGGTAAAGAACTGAGTGCTTGTGTAGCATGTACTAGTCATTGCATGGATATTGATGCAGAACGTTCTTACTGGGAAAATATTACTCAGCCAGATCGACAATGGCTGTACTATAGCTATGTGGGAATAACTATTGGTTATTTTGCTTACTATTATCTTTATGCCGGAAATTGGAATTATTATACTTCTGGAGCTTGGGCTCATGAAGAAAATCAATGGGCAACCTTATTAAAACCAGGTTTATATCTGTTCGGACAAGCAATTCCTATTCCCAAATTAGTCACCGTTCCTTTAACCTTAGGAATATTTGCTTTAGGTGGATATTGGGTAGGTAAAAATATTGAAAAACGTTATAAAGCCTATCTGTTAAGGAAACAACGGGCTGCAAGTCCTGAAATTATCCGTCATCGGATTTTTACTCTGTCTACTTTTTTTATTTTTAACTTCTTCTTTATCTTTGCTGGTCGAAACTATATTACACTGTTACCAAATTCTCTCCAATATATATTCCCGATTCTGATTGCTACTTTCAGTACTTTATGGTTATATCGCACGTGGGAACGTGGTCGTGACCTCTATTTAAGAGAAGGGTTAACCAATCGCTTGCGGAAACAATTACAAAAACTCAATCTGGACACTTCTCGCTTTTTAGAAGGGCGATCGCTGGATGAATTGAGTGTAGACGAAGTTTATATTCTAGCAAAAGTTTTGCCTGGGTTTGATAAAGAGAAACGGTTACAAATCTATAAAGTAATATTAAGGGATGCTCTAGATGAAGGTTCTGTGAATCTACGGGAAAGCTTGGCGAACTTTAAACAGATGCTTCTACAATTAGAAATCTCTGACCAAGAACACGAAACTATCATCACAGAATTAGGGACAGAATATCCTGAATTACTTTCTCCTACAAAAAGCCATAGTAGGGAAAATCTCTTGAGGTTGGCTAGTTATCGGGAAAGCCTGCTGGAAACGATCCTCAGTTCTTGGCACGACCAACCAAATAAAGCAAAAATAGCAGAATTATTAAACGCATTTACTGAGAAATTCTCCGCTGACGCTTTAGACAATGTCTTGCAAACTTTATCTCCTGAAGCTCTGAAAGTTGTCCATACCATTAGACAGGAATACGATATTACCCCAGGAGAAGAACAAGATGCTCTAAAACACACCGATACAGAGCAACTTTGGAAAGCGATCGCAGATCAACTAGGGTTACTAGACAATTTAGATTCAGAAGAAAAAATTCTAGAACTATTCCAAAAATTTGATGCAGATAATTCTGGTTACATTAGTCTAGAAGAATTGAAACTATGTATCCGTAATATAGATTCTACTGTCACCGATTTTCAAATCGAAGAAATGCTCAGAGTAGCCGATACTAGTGGAGATCAACAAATAAGTTATCAAGAATTTTCTGAAGTCTTAACAGCTATCGGATGTTCAGCAGCAAAGACTAAAAACTAAATTCAAGTAAGTTGGCTGTGGGAGCAATGCGATTTTGTTAGATGACCCAAAAAAAGTGCGATCGCCGAACACTCATACTGAGAAACACTGCGTCTGCGGACAAATTATGCTTCTTACAGCGTATTGCAGGTAAATGAAGTACACAGGTAGGGGCACAGCAATGCTGTGCCCTTACGATGATCTGTACCTCACCAAGTTGCAATCTGCTGTATGTTAGGACTTGCTGAAAATCAATTAACGCAATAATCAGGGTTTCAGGCACTAAAATACTTGGTTATGCTTCCAACCCCTGAAAACTTTTCGGTATAGTGACATTAGCAATTATCAATGTACTGGAGTTTAGACTAGTCTAAACTCCAGTACCTTAGACCGTCAACGAAAACTATGCCCAAAAGTGAACCTCCAGTCATCCAACCTCCTTTGCCACGACCGTCGCGGTGGCCTTACTGGGTGTTTGTCCCGCTCTGCGCGCTTGCATACACTGTGTTCTGCTTTACTTTTATTATGGCTGCTTGGGGCCTGCGCGGTGAATCGAAGCCGTGGTGGTTTGAGGGGTACCGGGTTCTGGCAATACCGGGCGTGTGGTTGCCCCCTTACATCGGCGCGCCATTATGGGGTGGAATTATGGGTTTCGGCCTCATCCGACTGTTCCGGGGGATTCGGAGCCGTCCTCGCTGAGCTTGGGTCGTTATGCGGCTCAATCTAATGGTTGGGGCTGCTCTTCAAGTCTAGACGACACAGAATTTGCAGGCACTTTTTTGAGGTATTTTCCCACAAAGTCAACACCCTAGCCTAGACTAGACCCAAAACTTCTTTGAGCTTTACAGCATACTTCTCTGCAACCACCTTATCACTACCCTCAGTTTCAATATCTCTCACCCAACTCTGACTCATCCCTACCGCACGAGCAATCTCCCTTTGACTTATGCGCTTGGCTGTTCTAATCTGCCGTAAAATAGCCCCAGTAAATTCGTTGGTTTGAGTTAATTCAACGATTTGTGATATAGCCTCTGCTTGAGAATGTGTTTCTACCAATTCAGAGGTGCTGACTCTGGTGTGTACGTCGTGATTTTTTGGTTTACGTTCAGAAATTTCTTTAGCAGTGTGCTTCTTTTGAGTTTCAAATTGACTCAAATTTCTTTGGGTTTTAACTGATACTTTAAAAATCAACTTTGCAGGCAATAAAAAGTTTTGAATATACTTATCTGGGAATCTCTTAGTTCCAAGCAACTGCTGATTTCTTTCTTGTCCAGACAGATTGCTTACTTCATCTGGCATTGCCCATAGTGGTCTAAGCCACATTGGGTAGGTTTCATCATCAAATTCAATTTTCATACCAACTTCATCTTTTAATATCAGTAGTGCTTCCTCCAGATTTTCTTTTAATCTCCAGCCATAGCGGCGGTCACTAACCGCTTGTTCAATTTGATAGGATGGCAAAATGTTATTCAATAGGCTGTGAACTGTGTAAATGCCATTCTTGTGAGCGCGACTATTCTGAATAATGTACAACGCTAAGCTAGTAGCAAGTTTCTGCCGATGTGGATCTAGATCAAAGACTTGCTTGGGAATAAGTCCGTACTGATATAGAGCGGTTCTAGACTGCTCACCTTCGTAATTAAGGAAGTTATAAGTCCAAGATCCGGTTGCACGCGGATTATAACTTCGCAAAGGTCATCTTCTTTGTCGAATAAATTTGGCTGACTATATTCCTGTACGCTCACTATCCAAAGTAGGCAACGCTCTTTGATACAAAGGTTTAACTCTCCTTCGTACCAGTGGATAACTGCACCCAAAGTTCCTACAACTACAGCCAAGTCTGCGATCGCCTTTAATCTTTGGGATTTTGTCAGTTTTTTACTTTTATATATCTTCAGTGTTTTGATAAGTTCTGAACCTCGCAAAAAAAATGGTTGCTTCCAAGGTTCTGCTTGTCCAGCTGCATATGTGGCGAATACAGCATGGAGTCTTGCCGCCATCACACCATATTGCTTAATAATTTGATGTTCGGCGCGGTCTAAGATGTATTGCGGTTGATGCTCTTGTTTGTGAAGAATGTGAAACTCAATATAACGACCTTTCCCAAATGGTTTTTGGAAGTAAAGGCTGCCATTACTGTACTTACTCCAGTCTGGATGCTTAAGGTATGCTTGAGTGGCACTAACAATTGGTGCGCTTGTTGCGATCATCTCGTAGTTTTTGCTTGTAAACAGCGGTGGTTTTGTAAAAGGAAGGTTCTTCGGTTTTCTAAGACGCTTGTTTGTTTTTGGTGTTAGTGGTACTTCTAACCCAGAAATTCCTAGTTGATAGTTTGGTGATTGATCGTCAGCATACTCTATTTTATTCTGTTTGACCGACATTAGGGTTGCCCTCCCCAGCCACGCAAGATATGCAATTGAGAATTGGGATGAGGGGTAAATGTCAGGATAATTTTCAAGGTATTATCTAATGCATTAAGCCATACTGCTCCCAATGCCAACAGTTGTAAATTATTTGAGTTGTATTTAGGAATGCCTGCTTGTTTGCCCATAAACGAAACCAAAATCATATAATTTGCTCAAGAAAAAGCAAACAGCAAAGTTTGTGCTGCTACATGGCAGTAATTACCAAGTTTATGTAACACTGATTGAATACGTGATTCTTCCAGAAGCCTTGTGGGAGACAGTTTAGGAAAGTTCCTAAGCTTACTCTATGGGTACTGAAACTCTTGCTTTGCAAGAAGTCACCTTTTGGGCTGATACCTCATTTCTGGACATGTCTACTGTGTCGTAAAAGCCATGTATATCTAGTCATTTTGCAGAGGTTTAGGTCTAATCGTATCCATCCTTTCGATGAACAGGAGTAGTAGTTTGACATAGGTTTTTCGGAGCGATGTTTAAGGATCTAGGGCAACAATTTCTGTTTTGCATTACAGTGAGCACAGACTTGCTTGAGAGCGTCTTGCCCTTTTCAAGTAATTTATGACACCTAAATATTGATAATATCCTGATTAATATGCGTATTTGGGGATGTCTCTGTTTTGAGAACCGCCGCTTTCAAAAGCTTTGCAACCCAGTCAATTACAACTAAACCAGATTCTTTGGCAGCATCTTGTATTAATGGCTGTAAGTATGCAGGCAGTTGTAGATTTAAGGTAAAGGTTTCTTGTAATGGTGGCCCCTTCAGGTTGATTTCATCTGACTTTGCCCATCGATGAATCCAGAATTCGCATTCAGCAGCTCGTTGATTACCGTCCTTTTCGATAAAGCTCAATTTCCCCAGTTGATAGCAATAGAAGCTTTGGCAATCATCCACAAACTCTCTGCTGCAATGAGCGCAGTTCCAGCAGCTGCGGGTAACTGACTGTGTAGAGTTGTTAGTTGATTGTTGGTAGTTGGTAGTTTTCTTTTTCCTAGGTTTGGTTACTACACTACCTGGTTGATATTCTTTAGCAACTTGGGCAACGTGGACAGATGTAACTTTGCCACTTGGAGCCGTAGAAACTGCTTTATTCCAAGCTTCCCGTTGTTTTTCGGGAGGTAGTAGTGTTAGAGGACGGGCTTGGCGCTCATTGGCGGGAAGAATTTGTGCGCCATGGCGCACATTTTCATAAACCGAGGCTGCCTCAATCAGCTGATAAGCCGAACGCCGAGACATCTCCCAACGAGTAATGCAATATTCCTCAAAATTTTTGTAGTGTTGCCGATATAAACGTTGATCTTGAATCTGGCGTAAGGCTTGTCCTATTTCCCAAAAGGCTCTTAATCCACGTTCAACTGTAGCTTCTAACCTCCTTAGTTCTTCCGCCTCAGTTTCACTAATAATTTCCATGTCGGATATATTTTGACCATTAGCCTTTTTTTGCTTATGGTCTTGGTTTAACTCCACTGGGTCACAATTATGAGTGGGAGTAAGAAGATTAAGTGTATTCAAATCAATGGTAGAGTTAGAGGATGACATTGATGTGTTTTCTCCCCTGATAAGGTTTAAAGTCTTTGTGTAAACTAAAGGTATACTTAACCCCACTGTTATTAACAGATGTTTTTCTATACACCTTAATGAATATGCAATAGCAAGTATTGCATATTGCAATACTAATTACATAGCTGCTTAAATTTTCTTAATAAAAATAATTTGTATCTTAAAATACATAATATAAAAAAAATATTGTGAATAAAACCTTATAAAAATAACCCGATAGGCACAAAACCCTGTGTCTGAAGTTATGTCGTTTACAACGTCTACAATCTTTACAGAATAGATATTTTACGTTATTGTCGTTTTCTCTAACGTTGAAGATTGGGAGGATACCAAGACTGAACTTTGATTTCCACCCATTCTGACATCGGTATTTACGTTGTGAACTTAAATTACATAAATAGTTTTAATTTTCAACAACATGGATTTACGTGCAATTTCAGGCACGCTGTTGTTGTTGTTGTTATTAAAAATTTAATAAGACATAACTTCAGACCAGGGATGTAGTGCCAACGGTGAATTTATTCACCGTCTTTCTTGGGTTCTGGTAGGCTATCTAGCAATTCTTCTACTATTTGAGTCATAGTCTTATCTTTCTCTACCGCTAATAAGCGCAACTTATTAAGTCTGCGGTCACTCAAAAGTATATGTAAACCTTTCTTTGCCATAACATGTATTGAATCTGTACATATTTATGTTATCATAGGTATATAGATAAAACAACAGGAGGTGATTAAGCAGTGCTGGTACTAGAGTACAAAATTAAAGCCAAGAAACAGCAATATAAAGCTATTGATGAGGCTATCTTGACAACCCAATTCATCAGAAATAAAGCGTTACGCTATTGGATTGATGCGCCAAGAGAAGCCAAAATCAATAAAATAGCTCTTAATAATTACTCAACAGCACTGCGTAAAGAGTTTAAGTTTGTCGAGGAACTTAACTCAATGGCTTGTCAATCTGCTACTGAAAGAGCATGGTCTGCTATTGATAGGTTTTACGGAAACTGCAAAAAGAAGAGGCAGTGCGATCTTGGGGTCTCCCCAAGTGGAGCAACTGCCGTGGTATCAGGTAAAAAGGGATATCCCAGGTTTCAAAAAGATAATCGCTCAGTTGAATACAAAACCTCTGGATGGTCTTTAAATTCTACTAAAAGACGCATCACGTTTACCGATAAAAAAGGTATTGGCGAAGTCAAATTACTGGGTAAATGGGATATTCAAACATATCCTGTTAAATCAATTAAGCGTGTAAGGTTGGTCAAAAAAGCTGACGGATATTACTGCCAGTTTTGCGTTGACATTGACATTCAGTCCGAACCTAGAATTAGTGATAACGAGATTGGTTTAGATGTGGGACTGGAGTATTTTTACTCTGATTCAGATGGAAACCATGAGGAAAATCCTAGATTTTTGAGGAAGGCTGAAACCTCAATTAAACACGCTCAAAGACAGATTTACAAAAAAGAAAAAGGTAAAAATAAGCGACGGATAGCTAGGCAGAGATATGCGCGGAAACATTTAAAAGTAAGTAGGCAACGGAAAGAACACGCCGTGAGATTGGCGCGTAACGTATGCAAGGCTAACGCCTTGGTAGCCTATGAAGATTTAAATGTCAAAGGCATGGTAAAAAATCACTGTTTAGCCAAGAGCATTAATGATGCGTCTTGGTCACTTTTTCGCAGTCGCTTAGAATATTTTGCGGATAAATTTAACTCACAAGTTGTTGCCGTCAATCCGAGAATGACATCTCAAAAATGCTCGGATTGTGGTGTGATTGTGAAAAAATCCCTCTCAACTCGTAGCCATGTATGTAGCTGTGGTTGCAACTTGCAAAGGGATGTTAACGCCGCAAAAAATATTCTGAATCTTGCAAAAGCTAGCTTGGGGCACAAGCGAAGTAACGCTTCAGGAGTCGGAGTCACTACGCTAGTTGGTGCAAGCCTGCTAGAGCAAATTCCGACAATGAATGAAGAATCCCCCGACTTTACGACTAAGTAAGCGTTCGCGTAGCGTGTCGTCAGACAAGCGAAACTTAGTCAGTTGGGGGAGTGTCAAGTCACGGTTGAGCCACTCTACGAACTAGAAGTTCGTGGATTCAGGCAAAGGTCACGCTAACTTTTCGCTCTTAGGGATTTCCAAGAAATAAATTATCCAATCTTGTGGGGCGGGCATTGGTGTCAAGTTCATCCCTCTAAATATTGACAAATAACATATTTTATGGTTTCACTTCACGGGATAGCATCAACAGTTGCTTTGTATTGCTTGAGCTTTCGAGCAGTGGAACAGTGGAGATGTTTGCTATCAACTCTCAGTGGTGGTCGCTTGTTTTTGGGACTTCTGGGATGTTTGCGAAAAGATTTGAAATGTAAGTAATCGCACAGAATTATTTACACATGAGGTTCTAGTCTGGATAAGGGTTTCATGGCTTAACTTTGTGTAATTAATTTTGTTTAGCTACTTACTTTGGTTGCTTGATCTTGGAGAATGTCTACCTACCAACGGAATTGAGTGTGAGTTTAAGTTTTGTTCAGAGCCTACTAAGGCGATTCGGTTTTTGTGGCACAGTTGGAGCAAAGCCGCACTCTCGAGGTCAATCAGCCAAATTAAACAGCGAACAAATATCTTTGGTTGCGCTCTTGGTGGAGCAATTTCCTAGTCAACTATTTGCAGGACTTACCCTGATATTTATTGACAAACCGCACCAAAAACCCATATCTCAAGAAAATTTACATGAACCTCCTAGATCTTCTGTCTGGGATGTCAGAAAGGATAACAGACTGAGATACATTAATCACCATGCTAATCAAGTCCAGAGTTGATGGTGTTCAAGTGAAAGCATCCCTTACGAAAATGGAGACTCGGTATATAAATTTTTAGTTGTTTATTTATTTACAATTACTTGGGGTAGCTGAAACCCTTGTAAATGTTAGAATTTTAGTCTTAAATTAGTTATATTTAGATTAATAATCTAACTCTACAACGGTTGCCCTAGTATCCTTTAGTGGTTAGTATTCAGTGGTATAAAGACTAAAGTAAATTACGTAAATAAATATGAATAATAAAGTATCATCTGTTACTTTTGAGTCCGGGTCTTCTACAATGCAGGAACGCCAGAAACGATTAGCTCAGTTGATTGAGCAGCTGTTACAAGATGGCTGGACTCAAACAACCTTATCTGAAGCGATCGGTGTAGATTTTACAACTGTTTATCGGTGGTTGAAGGGTAAAAATATTCCCGAAGCTGATTCTAAGAACTTTCAGCGGTTAGCGAAGGTAACTGGTGGCGATAGTGCATCATTACAACTTTACTTAGATGGAGAAATTTCGCTATCGACATACTGCCAAGGTTTGGAGAAAGAACAAGTGGAGGGTATAAAAAAACGTAAAATCTTGACTTCTGAACAGATTAAAAGAGAAGTTTTAGCACAGATTTATTTACTTGAACCAGCAGATATTGCCGAAGTAATTTCAACAAGTGTAGCATTTTTAATTAAACGAGCATGAGCGAATTTAACTATGTTAATTAAGCTAAGTTAACATCGATAATATTGATAACATTCATCTGGAAAAAAAACCTGAGTATGAACCAGAAAGACTGGCTTCTACATTTAAACGGTTAAAATAGGGTATTTTTTCAGAGTAACGTTCTAAAAAGTAAATATTCAACACCTAAATGTCGGATTTTGAAATTCGACAACCAGTAATCATATGAAACAGATAGTTTTATCACTTTTGGCAAACGCGGGCGGTGTAGGCAAAACTACGCTTAGTGTACACCTTGCATACGAAATGAGTCGGCGCGGCTTAACGGTTGCAATGATTGATCTAGATCCACAGCGTTCCTTGGATGTCTTTTGCGGACTACCACCAGCAGAAGCATCAAACACTTTAGTAAAAGTTTTGTCCAAAGACTTCAAAGGCAATTGGCCTCAAGTTCGGGTTTGGCAAGATGATAAGGTAGAAGTTTGTCAAGGACATCCACTATTAGCTGAGGTAGCAAATGAATTGGTAATTAGGAAACGAGGAGAGTACGCACTAAGCGATCGCCTTAAGAGTTCCCCACTACCTCATAACTTAATAATTTTGGATTGTCCTGCCACTTTGGGTATGCTGAATGTCAATGCAATAGCGGCTTCAACACATATTTTAGTACCAGTACAACTGGAAATGAAAGCCATTTCTGGTTCAGCTGAACTAGTAGAATGGTGTATTTCCACGGCAGAGGAATTGCATCTTGACCCAAGACCACCTATTTTAGGTTTTGTACCAAGTATGTATGATGATTCAGTGGCAATGCATCGACAATATTTAGAGCAATTACCAGAAATTGCCAATCAGTTACACTTGAAGCTTTACCCCAAAGTTCGCAACTCGAATGAATTCAAAAATGCTAGCGCTCACGGCTTACCTTTACAAAAATTCCGTCCCAAGCATCCCGCTTGTAAAGATTTCAAACCAATAGCAGACGATTTGGCAGCTTTAATCAAGGATAAAAAGGAGAAGAGATAACCGTGGCCTTACCTAAAATTGCTGACAGATTCAGCGGCGCAATTCAAAAGACAGATCAAGAACAAAAAATTGCCGAACTTCAAGCAGAAGTGGAGCGACTAAGAGCTACTCAATCCCCAGATTTAGAGATAGAACTGCAAAAACTTCGCTCCCAGCTACAAAATCAATCAGGTGAAGTAGAAATTGATTTAGGGTTAATTGATCCCAACCCTAACCAACCTCGGCAGACAATTACATCGGAATCAATTCAAGCGAAAGCACGGTTACTAAAAAAGCATGGGCAAATTTCTTCAGTTATCCTGGTACTTCAGGAGAATGGACGCTATATGCTGCTTGATGGTCAACTGCGTACTGAAGCTGCAAAGGTTTTAGGCTGGTCTACCATTCGGGCTGTAGTGGTTCCAATGCCTCAAGACTTAAACCAATCTGCACTTATCACCTTTCTCGGCTTTGAAGATTTAAACCCTTTAGATAAGGCAGAGGCGGTATTTAAAGAAGTAACTAAGTCTACAGATCTAAAAACCAATGAAATTTTTACCGTCTTAGGAACAGTAATTAAACGAATAGAACGAGACGAAAAAACCAAAGAGTTGGCAAAGTTAATTAATGTCAGCAATGAAGAGCAGCTTCAAGGTTTAGAACAGTTAGGGGTTACAGGTACAGAACAGAGTCTACTTTTAGTGTTGTTGGAGCTTGGTTTGAATCCTAGTTCGGTAAAAGCTAATCTCATGCCAATGCTATTCTTACCTCAAGATTTGAAAGATACAATCAGGCAAAGGGGGTTGAAGGGCGCTCATGCTTTAGCATTGGCAACACTTTCAGCAAAAGCCCTTGACATAAACGAAGAACTTGCAGCTTTTGAGCGAGTTACAGCTACAAATAAAGTCTTGAAGGAAAACCTGACAGTTCCAGAAACCCGTGAACTGATTAAAACAATCAAGGATAAATATTTAAAGGATAAAAAATCAGAATCGAAAGAAGTGAAAGCCGTCATCCAAAAAATTAAGGAACTATCCGAAGATTCCCTTCAGGGAGCCAGTAGTGAACAGCTTCAGCAGTTGCGAGTACCACTAGAACAAAAATTAGCGGCGCTCTCTAAAATGCTAGATGTTTGAATTAACGAAGTCGCAAGGTTAGCAACAAGAAAAACCTCAATCCATGCACAAAGTATCTATTAAGTTTGCAGAATATGCGGATAGTTACCTTGAACAACTCGATCCGAATAGCTTGATTGCTAAAGTTGTCTTAGCATCCCGCGAAGGACAGGAAGTCCCTAAAAGTCTTATTTTGAAGGCAATTGATAAGGTTGAAGACTACAGAGATCAGGATTTATTCTATGCGGTCAAAGACGGTGAATTTAACGCTAGCCCATCAAAATCGGTCACTCAAATGATTAGGTTATTAAGGCTATCACTGACAACCACGGCATCCGGTCAGGCAACTAAGTTGCACATCCCAGACAATGCTGCATTTAATCAGATGGATTTTAATACCAATACATGATTTTTCCGATACTTTTCACTAGCATTCATAGTGGGAGTTGTCACTGAATGGACTTATTTGATCAACATCTGGCTCAAGTCACAGCAACAGAAGCTCCACTGGCAGCCCGAATGCGTCCTTTGACTCTTGATGAATTTGTTGGTCAAGACCATATCATCGGACAAGGAAGGCTTCTGCGACGTGCCATTAGTTTAGACCAACTGTCTTCACTGATTTTGTATGGACCCCCAGGCACTGGCAAGACCACTCTGGCGCGTGTGATTGCTAATACAACTCGCGCTCATTTCATTGCTATCAATGCTGTACTATCTGGTGTCAAAGAAATTCGGGCGGCGATTGAAACCGCACAAGAGCAACGCAAATTTTATAACCAGCGGACTATTCTTTTTGTAGATGAAGTCCATCGTTTCAACAAATCTCAGCAAGATGCATTACTGCCGTGGGTAGAAAATGGCACAGTCATTTTAATTGGGGCAACAACAGAAAATCCTTATTTTGAAGTTAATAAAGCACTAGTCAGTCGTTCGCGGATTTTTCAGCTTAGGCAATTAAAAGATGACGACTTGTACCTAATTGTTCAGCAAACACTCACTGATTCTCAACGTGGTTATGGCAAGCTGGCAGTGCAAATCGACCCTGACGCTTTAGCTCACCTAGTTAATGTTGCCAACGGTGATGCTCGTTCCTTATTGAATGCTTTAGAATTAGCCGTAGAGACGACATCAGCTAATACCACTGATGTAATTCACATCACCTTAGCAATAGCAGAAGAATCAATTCAGCAGCGGGCTGTTTTATACGATAAAGAAGGTGATGCTCATTTTGATACTATCAGCGCCTTCATTAAAAGCTTACGCGGCTCAGACCCCGATGCTGCACTGTACTGGCTGGCAAACATGGTCTATGCAGGTGAAGACCCACGCTTTATCTTCCGCCGAATGTTGATTCTCGCTAGTGAGGATGTAGGATTAGCTGACCCCAACGCTGTTGTGGTAGTCAATGCTTGTGCAGAAGCATTTGACCGTGTGGGTATGCCAGAAGGGCGATATCACCTGGCACAAGCAACACTTTATTTGGCAACTGCACCAAAGTCCAACAGTATTATGGGCTTTTTCGATGCTTTGGCAGCAGTTGAGCGCGAAAGGTCAGGTGAAATTCCGAATCACCTCAAAGATGCTAGTCGGGATCAAAAAGGATTTGGGCATGGAGCCGGCTATCTGTATCCTCACGCTTACCGAGACCATTGGGTCGCGCAGCAATACTTGCCTAAGAGCTTGCAAGGACAAATATTTTACCAGCCATCAACCCAAGGCTTTGAGGGAAAAATTAATACTCAAGTTGCCAGCAGTCGTGAAGCTCAACTTGCAGCTTTAGTAGAAGGAATGGGTGTTGCTCCCCTAGAAATTCTTACTTATGGCAGTATTGACAAAACTACTGAATCATGGATACAGCGTACTCTTTCTCAAGTAGGCACGCAATTAGCAGCAGTACGCGCTCGCATTTTCACCTTAGCCCAATTACAGCGTCATCATTTGGTTTTGGATTTAAATGCAGGTAGTGGTCTACTCACCTGGGAAGCAATACGGCGTGTACCAGAAGGTGGAGTTTATGCCTGTGTTCGTACAGAAAATGATGCCAATGCTTTATTAGAACAAGCGGCAGCACTTCCAGAACTTATTCGCCCAGTGATTTTAACTGCACAAATCACGGAGCTACCTGCTGTGTTATCTTCACAAACGTCAGGTGTTCTATTTGACCACATTATTGGACGCAATGTATTGTTGACTGAACCGGATAAAGCGATTGCCGCCCAAATCATAGCTAAATTACTGCCTCCGTCAGGAAGAGTTGTTTTAGCAGAGTCAATACCACGTTACACACAAAGGCTTTATCGCTTACTTGACCCACAAAAGTTGGATAAAAAATTGTATCAGCGGTTAGTAATGGCAGAAGAAGCCATCTACTCTCATCAGTCAGACCCAATCTTAAACTGGGACGCTGAGGATTTGCAGCGTGCTTTCGAGGCTGCGGAGTTGGCGGTGGAAGTATTTGTTGAGCAGAGTTCAACACAAATACATATCACCCCAGGCTTTATTAATCGATTGTTTACTGCTAATGCAAATCGACCAAGTTATGCCGACCGTTTAGCTCACAATCTGACACCAGAAGAAATCCACTCTGTAAATGAGTTATTTACCCGCTATTTGCTCAATCAAACAGTTACATGGATTAGTTCTATTGCCTTAGTGCGAGCAGGATACCAAATATAGCGGTTTTCAGATCAGTGAGGTATAGTTGTGAACTACTCCGCCGTAAGACGGACGGAGCTTCCCAAGAAAAAAGCAGTTTTTTTCTTCACAATTCTGAATACTGAATAACTAGACGTAAAAAGTTTCAAAAATTACTCATGGGGTATAAATGGGTGTTATATATACCCCATAAATAATTTGGAATTTTGATAGTCAATTTAACCCCTATATAGGGTATATATAGGTTATGCTTAGGGTATTTTTAATGTATTGAGACTTTGTACCCCATTTGACCCCCAAGAGGGTTTTGATCAGATCTTGAAGCTGGTGATGAGGGATTAGCCTTAGGTGCAGTATTAGCGAAGAATAATTGTCCATTAACTCTTACTCAAAGAGCTACCCCAGATCACCTTAACAGATAAATTTCCTTAACTAAACCGTATTGAGTTGACCCCTATGTCGAACATTCACGCCTTACAAAAAATTTTTCCTGCGGGCTTTGATAACGGTTATGGAAGCCTCAAACTTTTAGTCGATGGCTTTGGAGTCGTTCGCGTCCCTAGCTATATTTCAAAAGAAGAAATGGAAGATGTCCCAGGAAGGGTAGTTTTTCACGGTACTGCTTACACAGTTGGAGAATCTGCTTTTCGTACAGGATATCATTTTGAGCGCAACACAGATAACAACGAAAATAAGATCAATAATGCGCTGATTACATTATTGGGTGCATTGGCACATCTGCCACACCGTAAGGTTTGGCATTTAAAGTTAGTCGTCAGCTTACATGATGTTGGTCTGGCAGAAGACTTAAAACAAGTACTCAACGGCGAATATCAGCCAATACTTGCTGGTAAGCAATCTGACGTAAAGGTAGAAGTACTGAAGGTGATACCAGAGGGAATGGGTGCATTGTTTGGGCAACAACTACCCCCAAAATTAACCGTTTTAGACTTTGGTAATGGTACGACCCTGTATTCTCGTTATAACCAAGGTAAACGAGAAGTTCACACCCCCTACCCCACAGGTGTAGAAGTTCTCATAGATGATATTTCCCAAAAAATGAAACATCTCAATGGTGGTAAAATCGGGGATTCGTCTAAGATTCGATTCTGCCTAGAAATGGGACATACCAAGTACAACCGTGATATTGATATCAAAGATGTGTACAGCGCTTGTTTGAAAGACTGGTATGAAAAATACTTGAAGAAAGTCGTAAATTTAACACTCGATGCCAAACATCAAGGGGATGAAATTTGGGCGATTGGAGGAGGTTGTCTATTACCTGGATTTAAGAAGCTATTAGAGAAGAACGGTTTCAAAATTATTGACAATCCGGTAGAAGCTAATGCCTTTGGGCTTTTAGAAATGGCAAAAGCGATTGTGAAAAAGAATTCGTAAGCATACTTTGTAGAACATAACAATGGCAGACAAACAAGACTCAACCCCAGAAAAAATTCGCATTAAAGACAGCTACCGTGAACGCATATTTGCAGAATCACAACAATTAGATAAAAGTTACCTAGAGACGCTTTACTTTATCATTGATTGCTATTTTGCGTTCAAAAAAGGTGCATTCCCGATATATCCAGCAGTCACACATACATCTGTTGTTACTCCTAGTGCTACAAAGCAAAACCTAGAAGAACAGTCTACTCCAACGCCATCTACACAAGAAATTCAAGAAACTTCAGATGGCGAAACTTTCACTCTTGATTTTGATTTATAAGCAAGTGGTGGGGTTCGCACCCCCAGCTACCCCACTTTCTTCTTCACCCAGTTTTGGAGAAAGAAAAAACTAAGAAACACTTACTCTATGAAATCTATGTAAGAGGGTGTTTGAAAAGTTTTGAGTAGTCAAATTTTATGCTAATCGTCTCACCATGATCCGGATCATAGCAAGGTAAATAGGGCTTGCTGAGTAAAGATAGAATCGCTTCTCAATAAGGGCTTCACGGATTTTGAGCACAAAAAAGTGCAAGGCTATGGCACTATGGCATTTAGAGCCTCAAAATCCTTGCATTTCTATAGAAAATCAGGGGGTGAATTTGGAAACCAATCTCCCAAACCACCATTTTTCGCACTGTGTGGCATCTAGGTTCACTTTGGATACTTATTCAGCAAACCCTAATTATTCAAATGACGCGTAGGCGTAGCCCGCCTTTGGCATCGCCTGCTCAAAAATTGTGTATCCAACCCCGTTTTTCCGTCATATTTTAAGTACTATTGCTTATTGACAAATGCTATCCGACCTTAACCTCTCACGAGTGATGTGGAAGCACTTCGTGGCAGTGCCCTATTGGAAGCACTTGATGGCAGTTACTGCCATCAAGTGCTTCAAGTCACAGATTGCTCTGCAACCATTGAGTTTTCAATTCATTACCCCTCACGGGGATGGAAACTGCCATTTAGTGGCATAAAATTTGATAAAAAATGCAGCCTTGACATATTTCAGGACTGCATTACACACTCTTGCTTATAAATACTTACAGATACTTGTCATTACCATAGATAATTGGATTAACATCAATACCTACAGGCTTTATTTCACCTGCTGATAGTGGATTGCCTTGCCAATCACGTTGAGCATCCATATACTGCATTCGTCGCTTTGGTAAAACACAAGCCATAGCTAGCGCCATAGTCATCATCTTAGTGCCACCAGTAATATCAGCAACTACAGCTTCGTCTTTATAATCAGATTCGCGGAAAATTTGATCTCCTATTTCCCAAAGCCTTTTATAATTCCAATCCTCCACACAATAATCTTGAGTATGGACTTCTAGACGTTGCCCGTATTCAAAAGTTAAATACTGTGACAGAATTTTGGCAGTAATCTCAGAGCCTTTAACCAAATCGTAACTTTTAGAGCTAATTAACCAAACATCACGTAAGTTACCTTCCTTAATATGATATTCTACAGCTTTTATCTGTGGTAAAAGATTAGAGTTATATAGGTCAATATTTTGAAAGTCTGCAAGCTCCAACTTTTCGGCAGGTGTATTAATAATATGTTGTACAAGTGGTTTTAGCTGTTTTTCATCTTTCAAAGATTGTAAGCGCGGTGAGTAAGGACTAAGCAAAACAATTAATCCTTTAGCACCCTTAGCAGGTTCTTTACTTCCGAAAGATAACGCTAAACCTTTAGATATTTTTTTTGCTCTTTGGTGATGTAACCAAAACCAGTAGATAAACAAAATGCCTACTCCCACAAATCCAATAGGATTGCCACCAGAGAGAAGATTGATAATAACTCCAACCACAGCAAAACCTAAAAAATCCAGTGGTGAACGGGGTGAAAAGATGTTTTCTAGCTGAGGGTCTTTTTTCGGTTTGGGTACAAGCATTTTAATTAATGTGACGAAAGATAAGTGGGAATATTGTTGACTGTTGACTGTTGACTGTTAAAGGTTAATTATTTTGGGCTTTGGAAAGACTGTAGAAGTGAGAAAAGATCATCTTAACTCATGTCCAATTTTTTTAGCCCATTAAGTTTGGTAATTTTCTAATTCTTGTTCTGCTTCTGCTTTCATCTGGTAACGAATAGATAAAGGAGCAATAACTTCTCCATTCGGTCGCCATTCTCGCAAACGCATATAAACATTGATATCACCAGTACGTATCCAAGCCATGTAATAGCTATCCTCTCTTGAGCATTGACTGACAATTTTTAATAAATGCTGACACTCGTGCGCGTCTGGAATATTTTTAACAATCAACTCCCGGATTTCTCACAAAGAATGAGAAAATAGGGGTCAAAAACTGCCAAAATCTATATTGCACAAGTATCCTAGCAGCTTTGTTGTATGACCCCAAATAAAAACGATTGTATACCGGAACAGTTCATATTTGAACAAGTAAAGTCATGTCCAGTTATAGTTAATTTTAAGGGTGAGCCTGTAACATCAGATGCAGGACTAACACTAATTGCGGAACTGGACAGAAAAGAGAAATAACATCACGGCTGGCAGCATGTTTCAAAGACTACCGAGATCCAAATAAAATTTTGCATCCAGTTAATAGCCTCATTGCACAAAGAATATATGGTCTAATCATGGGCTATGAAGACATAAATGACCACGAAACTCTACGCCATGATGCGATATTCGCACTGGCAGTAGGAAAAGCAATTAATTTAGAACAAGAACCAATTACTCTGGCCGGAAAAAGTACGTTAAATCGCCTCGAACATTGTCCAGAAGATGTCTCTTCAAGAGCAGATAGTCGATATCACCGTATTGAACATGATGCATCAGCCATAGAAACACTCTTAGTTGAGCTATTTTTAGAATCTTATCGAAAGCCACCACGACAGATAATTTTGGATTTAGATGTTACCGATGATTTAGTTCATGGTAATCAAGAAGAAACATTTTTTAATCCTTATTACAGAGGATATTGTTATGCCCCACTTTATATTTTCTGCGGTAAACATTTACTGGCGGCAAAACTTCGTGCGTCTAATGTTGACCCGGCGGAAGGAGGATTAGGAGAATTACAAAGAGTAATAAAAATAATCCGCTCACGATGGAAAGATGTGAAAATTATTATTCGTGGAGATAGTGCTTATTCAAGAGAAGATATAATGAGTTGGTGTGAATCTCAAACTGAAATTGATTATGTATTGGGACTGGCTCCCAATAATCGGCTACTCCAGCTATCTCAATCAATCCAGTATCGTGCATCCCAAGAATACTCAGGAAAAATTCAACATATAGTCGAGTTTTTTGAAACCTTATTTCCGCCATCACCAGATTTAAAGAACGACGCAGCAGTATTTGTTGATAACTCAGTTTGGTATTGCTCTCTTGACTACCAAACTCTAGATAGTTGGAGCCGTCATCGTCGTGTTGTCGCCAAAGTTGAATATAGCTATAAAGAAGTCGATACTCGCTTTGTAGTCACTTCGCTCCCTGTTAATAAAATCCCGCCAGGGCGACTTTATACTCAAAAGTACTGCCCGCGCGGGAATATGGAAAATTGTTTAAAAGAACAAAAGCTAGGGTTACATAGTGATAGAACAAGTACCCATACTTTTCAAGGAAATCAATTACGTTTGTGGTTGGCGTCTATTGCTTATATTTTGATGAATGCTCTACGAGAACAATGTTTAGCAAAGACGGAATTCAAAAATGCAACTGTTGAGACTATACGCACAAAATTATTGAAGCTAGGAGCCGTCATTACTATTAGTAAACGACGGATTTTAATCGCAATTAGTAGTGCCTGTCCTTATCAAGAGATTTTCGCAATAGTTTATAAGAGTTTATCTCAATTACCTTGCCCTGGCTGATAATGACCTAATTTAATTCATACTGATTTTGATTTTTAATAGCTGGTTTTTAGGGTTATTTTACTTGATTTAAACCCTTGAATTGGCATGTCAATTTTTATTACTAGAACTCATCTGTTTCAGTATTAATTACTTTTGATGTATTGTATATATCTTTGATGGGTTCGGTCTTTACTTGGAGTTGCCCACGTTCTGGAGGTATTTTGATGATGTATTAATTAAATCATCTTAAATTTGGCTAATGCAAGCATTTTTTCTCACTTGTGAGAAATCCGGGAACTGTGGTAATTGATCATGCGGAACTGGACAAAAAGTCTCATGTCTTGTGGTGTTATCTACATACCACTGGGCAAAATCTGCGGAGAAACGGAGAATGAGCAATTCTTTTTTGAAATAGAAATTAAAACCCCAAGCTGCTTTTAATTCCCTAGCAATATATTCTGGTGTAGGTAAAGTTCCTGTCCGCCACATCTGTTTCAATTGTTGCGGAACAAGAGGATCGCCCCAAGCCAATACTTTTAATTGTTTGCAGGCAATGCGATCTAAGCGATAGTTATGCCATGCTACATTGCTATTGGGGTCAATACCATAAGCACTGAGATATTTAGCACGACGCACGTAATGTAAGCAGACTGGGTAAACAGTTACCGTTACTTTACTCTCGGTTGCTGCAATCCAATATTCAAACTGCACTACACCACCAGGGGGTTTGTGCCAAAGCTGTTCTATCTGTTCTTGGTAATTGTCCACCTGGTCTTGCATCTGCTTAGAAAGAATATAGTCTAAATGTAGAAATATTCTTGGGGGTGGCTCTTGGTTATATAGCCGTCCAGATGAAGAACTTTCTCCTATTTGCTCCCATAACTTGTTGATAATTGACGACAAGTTTGGCTGTACAAAGGAAATTGATTCCAAGACTCGCAACAGTTCCCAACTTTGTTTTTCCGTGAGCTGAGACAGGCGGTTAGATGGCAAATAAGCAGCAGCAGTCGGTTGAATTGGGGGTGTAGGTAGTTCTTCTATAGCCAAACACTGATATTTTCTTTGTTCAGCCGATTGTAACCACCCTAACTGAATTAACTGCTTGAGGTCATCACGGATAGAACGATGCACGGTAGCAAAGGGATGTTCTTGCAGTACCTTTTGTAGTTCCTGTTGATTTATCCCAGTCAACAAGATAATTTCATCTTGCCATTGACCTTCAGTTTGCTGGCAGTTCTGGTCAAATAATATTTCCCAGAAACTTCGATGACAAATACAACTGCGTTCGCCGCACTGCATTGTAATCTGTTGGGCATTTAATCTATCGCTTTTGGGGTGACGATAGGCAAACAAGCGATCGCGCAGCTGTGAGTATGTGAAAGGCGTTGGCAGTTCATTCGCCCAGTGTGTCTGACTACAATAGAGTTTGTTGATCAGCACCCATAACCGCAGCGATCGCACTAGCCGATTCCCTAATTGTCCACCTGCCAGCCATTGTAAAATTTGTGGTGTAGGCGATAAATAAAATTCTTTAGTCAAATTTAAAACCTACCTATTCAAATACCCAGTACAAACGGGTTGAAATTTTTCGGAAATAAAAGTACTTCATTATACTTTAAAAAAATATATCAGTATAAAAAACTGTTAAAATGGATAAAATCGGCTAAATTGAGTCTTTTTGTGTTAATCATTGGAGTAGCAGCTTTTATATTCATGCTATATATAACACTAGCAAATTTAATAGAAGAGGGGTCTTCTACTAAGAATGACATAATGGCAGAGAAATAAAAATTACTTAAATTTTAAGGAGGACAAGATTATATCTCTGCACTTACACCTAAGTGAATCGCTGCTTGTACAAGATTTGCAGTACCAAGTACTATCGATTGAGTTGACCAAAAGCGATCGCCTTATCGAACCACAGGATATCAAAAACCTAGAATTGCCTTCTGGTATTGATACTAATGGTGGGGTGGTGATTTCTGGTCGCGCCCCCATGTGGCTTTATTCCTACTTAACTCATGCTTTACATCCTACTGCTTGGGTTGCTTGCTATGACCCGCGTCTGGGAGCAGTAGTATCTGCTACTAATTCACGTCAAGTTTGCATTGGCCAAGTAATTCCCATTAGTCCAGCAAATGGAAGGCAAAATCATGGGTTGGTTCAGCCAAAAAATCTAGAAGTTGGCTTATGTCCAGCATTGATGATAGTAGGGCCACCAGATAGCGGTAAAAGCGTACTATCCCATGCTTTGTTTCAAGCTTTATTACTTGAGCATCCTGATATTTACCTGCAACGCGCCCACTGGGATGGAGAAGGTAACTACGTTTTAGAATTGAGTGCAGAGACGACTGATGCAGAAATCGAAGCCTTTAAGCTACGCAATAAGGGTGCATTAACGGAACGATTTTTTCCTTATCACGCGCAAGCAATATTACAACTGCGACGGCAAAAGTCTTTGGTAATTGTGGATGTAGGTGGAATGGTGCAGCCAGAGAAACTACCAATTTTAGAAGCTTGTACCCACTACTTGATTATTAGACTCGTCCGGAATATGATTTGGGTACAAAAAAATGGTAGAAAGTAAAATTGACCCTCTACCACTACTTTATTAAATGATTAGTACCTTCGATTATATACAAAAGTATCCCTCGCGTGCAAAACAACTTTTGGGAATTAGTTATGAGCAATTTATTGACCTTGTAAATTGTGCCAAACAATGTCATGAAGAAGAACAGTTTAAACTTGAACAAAGCAAAGTTAGAATACATCGTCGTGGAGGTGGACGCAAAGAAATATTATCCATCCCCGAACAAGTATGTTTGTGTTTGTTTTATCTGAGACAAATACCTACATTTGAAGTTTTAGGAATGTTGTTTGGTATATCAAAAACTTTATCTAATGATACATTTCATTATTGGAGAAAGACATTACGTAAGATTTTGCCTGCAAGTTTACTAGAGCAAGTCGGGAATAAAGAAGGTGATTTAATGATTGTACAAGAGATATTAACGAGTTTTAAGTTGATAGTAGATAGTTTTGAACAGCCGATAGATAGAGCATCTCACAACGAAGAACAAAAAAAGTTCTTCTCAGGAAAGAAAAAACAACATACTATAAAAAACCAGGTAATTTCTTTGCCAGAAGGTAAAGATTTAATTGATATAAAAGTAGGTTATCCAGGACCAACAGCAGATATAAAATTATTCCGAGAGCAGCAAGTAAAATTTGATAAAGAACAAGAATTTTCAGGTGATAAAGCGTATCAAGGTGGGACAAATATTACTACCCCTCATAAGAAAAAAAAGAAACAACAATTAAGTGAGCAACAAAAAGAGGAAAATAAAGTTCTATCTAGCAAGCGTATATTTGTGGAGCATTTAATACGTGTTGTGAAAATTTTCCAAGTGGCATCACAAAGATTTAGGCTAAATGCTGATGTTTATAATGAAATAGTTTTGTTAGTTTGTGGTCTGGTGCGGTTACGAATCGGAACTGTTGTCTTACCGACATAATTTATATTAATGAAAAATTATGTTTTCGTCGGACAAGATTCTGTATTTTTCTGCTCTAAACTATCAGTAACTATATCAAACCCTGATTTCTTCGTTGAAACAGAATCTGCAAGGAATGGTCTCAAAGCCTTGTATATATTGGCTTGTGAGTTTTCGGATGGGTCTATTAGTTCTAAGCCAGAAGCGGTAGGTGCATGGCATGAATTTTGTCGAGATCGGGGGAATTTATTACCTGTAGCAGTAATTCACAGTAGTCTAGCGGAAGTAGAAGAGGTGCATCAAGTACAACCGTACTTGGAAATTACTAGTGGCCCTTGGGTGCGAGGACAAGTCAAAACTGTTTCCGAGAGTATACTTAAGTATACTAAGTTAATTTTTGTATCAAAAATCTAATTATTTTTATCGATTAAGCCGAATTACCCGAAAATGTAGGTATACAGTCCCTCTTTATCATGACAAATTTGCAAAATTCGTCACATCAAGAAGCTTTAACTGTCATTCAGCAAGCGGTATCAGATTTAGCTAACTGGGCCGGCTTGGAGTTAAATAGACCTGATGATTCTGATGTTATTGAAGAAGCTAAAAGATATTTACAATGGCCGAGCGATCGCACACCCAAGGCATTACGATTGTTATTTGACTCTGTAAAGCTGTCGCAAGGTCAAGATAAACAATATTTTTGGCGATCGCGTCAGATTGAATCTCAAGACCCTACTATTCCCTACCCCCAACTGGAAAAACCGACAACTGAACTCAAAGCTTTACAAAAGAAGATTTACGAGGAAATAGGTTTTTTACAAAATAGTCCGCAAGACTGGGAAAATCTTTCACTGCTAACACTGATTCTGGAAAAATTTGGCTCATTCATCAGCTATGGTGAATCGGATGTTGCACTGATAGATAAAGCAAGAACTACAGCTGCGGTTGCGGCTGCAATAGTAAACACAAATGACCCAAAAACAGCCAAACTGAGTATTGTAGCTGGGGACTTGTCGGGGATTCAAAATTTCATTTACACAATATCTTCTGACGGTGCGCTCAAATCGTTGCGAGCGCGCAGCTTTTATTTAGAATTAGTTACAGAAGAAGTTGTAGCCCAACTTTTGGCACGCTTAAAGCTTCCTCGTACCAATGTTATATATGCAGGTGGTGGCAACATATATATACTTGCTCCAGGTAATGAAGCGACAAAAACGACTGTCAAGCAAGTTCGGTTGCAGTTTAACCAATGGTTGCGAGAGAAATTCCAAGGTAAAATCTATCTTGCTCTCGATAGTTCAAAGGAATTTCCTGTTGCAGATATAGGCAATGCTCAATTTAGCAAACATTGGTCGGAAGCTACCAAACAACTTGCAGTTTATAAAGCGCGTAAGTTTGGCGATCGCATTGATGATATTGTCGAGTTAACCAAACCGTATTATGCTCATACTCCTTGCAAGGTCTGCCATCGTGACGACGAAGAGAATTTACAACCGCTAAATGATGAACCAGGTGCAGCGATGGCTTGTAGTACCTGTCGCACTATGTTTGGGTTAGGAGGGAAGCTCTTTCGCGTTGATGCGATTGTGCAATCGCAACCAAAAAATCAGATAGGTAAGCAGGAGGATGAGGAAGATAAGCTTTGGTTTCAACTACCTGCAAGCGATGGACTAAATGAAATCAATGTTTGTTACCAACTATTCAGTTATTGGAAACAAGTAGACTCTAATGCTGACAACGTTTTATTAGTTAATGATTGGGATTTAGAGCATTATAAATTCCGTAGTTTTCGTAACTGTGCGCCAATTCTCCTTGGTAATTATGGCAAGAAAGCAAAAGACGAGAATCGTTTTATGCGTGCCGAAGAGATGGCAGATATTTCTCACGGTATCAAACGAGTCGGTTATTTACGAATGGATGTTGATAGATTAGGGCAAATATTTGCTAAGGGTTTGAAGGATAATCAAACCTTAGCAAGATTAGCTGGTTTATCGCGGCAAATGAGCTACTTTTTTAAAGTATATCTCAATAGTCTAGCTGCCAATCGTAGCAAGAATATTCCTGAAAATATTAAACAATTACCTAATCGCAGCAAATCCCTGAATAATAGCACAGACAAAACATCATCTGAAGATCAGGGTAAAAATATACTTTTTATCTACGCTGGAGGAGACGATTTATTTGTTAGTGGTGCTTGGAATGAAATTGTTGATTTTTCCTTTGATATTTACCAATGCTTTCGTGCCTATACAGGACATCATCCAGATATTACCCTTTCAGCAGGTGTTAGTATTGCCGATCCTAAATTTCCCCTTTATCAAGCAGCCGAAGAGTCAGGAGATGCAGAAGGTAAAGCAAAAAACAACGGACGTGATAGCTTGGGCTTATTTTACCAAATATTTAAATGGGATGAATGGTTGGGAATTGAAGGAAAAAATATTAAATATTTAGATGAAGGCGATGAAGATGATGAAGAATATAAAGTACAAAAAAAGATTATTGAATACCTTAAACAAGAAGACAACCCAGCAATTTGGGGTATATTGCCTTTTGTTGAGAGATTAGAAAGTCAAAAGATTGGAAAAGACTTCTCACGCAACTTTGTCCGGAATCTATTAATTACAGCACAAGTTCAAAACCAAGCTTTAAAGAAAATTGAAGACAAAAAATCAACTGACGCAATAGCAACACGTTATTATCTACACCTTCCTAAAATAGCCTATGCATTAGCAAGATTGCCGCAAAATGTATTAGATGATGATGAATTTCGCACTTCCTTGAAAAATCCATATAACGCTCCTTACTTTCGAGCGATCGCAACCTGGATTGAACTACTAAATCGTAAATCTTAAAATATGTCACAAACCGATATTCAAAAACCAATTGTTGACCAAATAACTATGACTATCAAAGGATTAAAGGATGGGCTGAAAACCTATCCTATCCGTGACTTAGTTAAGCACGCCGAGAAATTTGGCCCGTACCTCAAACAACAGCGTTTGGAAACTAACCAAGTTCGCAAATTTCTAGATGCTATTAATCAAATTAAAGCTATACTTGCACAACAAGATGATGATAAAGAGATACAGAAAGAATTAGAAATTATTCAAAAAGAAGCAGAGAACGACAAGGAAGAAGCAACTAGAAAAATTGAAAATGATACATCCCAAAAACTGAATGCAAAGTATAAAGAAGAAGAAATCAGAAAAATTAAAGATTCTGCCGAGCAGGAATTGATTATTATCCTCAAAAATATCCAAAAACAAGCTGATAACAAGAAGGACAAATTAATTTTTCAGAAAATAGAGGCTGATGTCGTACTACTCAAACCCAAACTCGCTTATGCAGCCGCCCGCCAACGTTCTGCAAAACCTCTAGAAGAAGTAATCTCAGTAGCAATTGATAAAGTCGAAAGCACAAAAGATTTTGAACGCCTTGTTCAATTCATCGAATCAATCATTGCCTATCATAAAGCCGAAGGTGGAAAATAATCATGCCCGCATCCCTCGAACAAAAACCCTTACTTGGTAAATTTACGCTCAAAAGCCAAATTGAAGTCAAAACCGGCTTACATATTGGTGGAGGTGGTGAAAACCTTGATATTGGTGGACTTGATAAACCAGTTATCCGCGACCCCCTAACGCAGTATCCCTACCTTCCTGGTTCTTCTATCAAAGGAAAGTTACGTGCGATTACAGAAAGGTTAACAAATAAACCTCTCAATCGTCCCAGTGGTAGTAATACTTATCGCTATGAAAGTGATGATTTAGCAGATGGATTTACCGAAGTCGATGGACTTTTAATTCGTTATGAAGGTGCGTCTACTTGTCTAGTTTCTCGATTATTTGGTTCCACGGGAGGTAACAATTGTTGGATAGATACAGATACAGTTGCATCTCAAGGATTGGAACGCGTACAAAATACTCAACGCCGACATATTGCTTGGGCTAATAATGGTCGTACAGGTAGGTTTGTTGAAAATGCTAACAGTCAATTAAACGCGGGGGAAACAGTTGGGGAATATATCAAAGTCAAAGGACGCAACTGTCCAGCACGCTTAATTGTCCGCGATTCCCATTTATCATCCCAATCAGCCGAACAACTCAAAAAAGTAGACACGGGTCTATTTATGACCGAATGGAAATTTGAAAACGGTATCGATCGTGTTACCGCAGCGGCTAATCCTCGGCAATTTGAGCGCGTTCCCGCAGGTTCGATATTCGAGTTTGAGCTTGTTTACACCGTCGAAAATGCCCAACAAGCCATTAAAGATTTAGAAAATATTGCGATCGCCCTAGCAATCCTTGAAGACGATGCTTTAGGGGGTCACGGCTCTAGAGGTTACGGCAAAGTAGAATTTAAAAAATTCAATTTTCTTTACCGAGATTTGGAGTATTACCGTCGAATTACCAATACTCCTAGCAATGGTTCAGGGATAGAAGAAATTCCCTCTGCTAATAATATCCAAGAACTTTTAGATAACTTTACCGGATTAAGCCAAAACATCCAACGGAGATTACCAGGAAGCTAAATATGTGTAAATGGCAACTTGTCAAACTCAACTTTGGACGCTCAAACGTCCATTTCGGGGAGTTGGGTATTGGGATAGAAGAGTCAAAAGAACGAGTACGTTCGGATACTTTATTTAGTGCTTGGGTGAGTAATTACGCACTGCTTTTTGGGAAAAAAGCTGTTGAAGAACTCTTGGCAAAGTTCCTTCAATCAAAACCCCCGATGCGAATAAGTTCGACTTTTATCTACCGCGAACAAAACAGTAAAACAAGCACAAAAAATGATACTATTTTTTACCTTCCTCGTCCCATGAAATTTCCAACTAATTACCCACATGGTGGTGATTTGGATAGTAAAGAAGATGATTTAGCATTCTTTAAAACCTACAAATCCCTTAATTATTTACCGCTCGATATTTGGCATCGCTGGTATCAGGGAGAAGGCTTTACGAAAGAAGATGCTAAAGAATTGACTGATAAAACTAAAGGGAACGCTAAAGGCAAACTCAAAAAAGCAGGTACGTTTGATTATAAAGAAGCATTCAAAAATCACAAATTACCTAAAGTTGCCATAGATAGAACAACCAGCGCTACCAATTTTTACCATACGGGATACGTACAATTCGATTGGGAGCAAAATGGTAACGGTATCAAAAGCTTATCAGGTCTGTATTTTCTAGTATATTTCGAGGACAGCAACCCGCAACTTATCGCGGAGTTGAAACTAGCACTCGACTTGCTAGGGGAACAAGGAATTGGGGGAGAACGTTCAAGTGGTGCGGGACTATTCCAAGCCGAATGGTTAGATTTAAAGGATGTTTACCCTACTTGGGAAAATGTCGTCAAACCGTTAGATGATAAGGCTTACCAATGCTTGATTAGCTTATTTTGGGATGATGATGAATCTATCCTCAAGCAATTAATTATGGATAAAAAAGATAACTCAAATAACTCTTGCAGTAGCTACGAGATTCAAGAACGGGGTGGATGGTTTTCTGATGGAAATATTCGCCGCCAGATGGTAAGGATGTTTGCAGAAGGTTCGGTGTTTCCAATTGAACCACAGGGAAAGCTAGCTAATGTTACACCCAGCGAACTAATCAATGAGGATGCTACTTATAAAACCCATGCTATCTACCGTAGTGGCATCGGTTTAAGCCTCCCCATCAAAGTACAAATATAAAGTCTAAAGTCTAAAATTTAAAATGCTTGCCTCTATAGCTCTCAAAAAGCCCGAAGTTTACGAGTCAAAAAAGATACAGCTAACTAGCCCTATCTTGCATATTGGTTCAGCAGTATCGAGGTTAAACCCTTTTGAATACGTGCAAACATCGAAAAAAGTCTACCTTCCCAACCAAGAAGCCCTTGCCAAAGCGCTGCACAAGAAAGGTGGTAGATATCTCAATGACTACATCCAAGCAATTAGCGATCGCCAAGATATCAGCAACCTACTCAAAGATGCTTTTGGGGAACAGTGGTGGAGTACAACCGACGCAAACGGAGAGTTGATTTTCCCTAAAAACGCCATTAGCCAAAAGCTGACAGAGGAACGCATCACCGATTTGCGTCCGATGATTCGCAATGGGATGGGAGCAGCTATATATACCTGGCTCGTCGATTAAAGGGGCGATTAGAACTGCGATCGCATATTACTTGCTCAAACATGGCGATCGCTATAACGTACCTAAAAATCAAAAAGTTAGCGAAATCGAGAAAAAATTACGCAGTAAATTAGGAGAACTCGGTAATAAGCACAAGCAAAAATCTGCTGATGACGACCTTTTTATGGAGACTTTATTTTCAGAATATACTCTGACTTATCAAGGTAAAATATATAACGGTAGCAGTCAAAACACTGATTTCCTCAGAGTGCTAAGTGTCAGCGATTGCGAACCTTTAATCGAACGTAAATTAACTAATAAAAAAGGACAATCAATCCCTATTAATTTACCTATCGTTGCGGAAGTCATAGTATCCAGTCGCTTCCCAGATTATCTCGCAAAATATAGAGCATCTCTTTATGTTGAAATGATACGAAATGTCCAGACAACATTTACCCTGACACTCGATACAGAAATGCTCTCTTGGTTCCAACACAAACAAGGAATGAAATTACCATTTCAAAATTTAGCAGAATTATTAAAAATTTGCCAAGAATTTAGTCAAGAACAATGGGATTACGAACACAATTACTGGAATGATATCAAAAATAATTCCCGTGCAGCAGGAAGAAATTTAGATTTTAATTACATTCGTGAAGTTTATAAACCCGAAGAATGTCCCTTTAGTATGCGATTAGGTTGGGGTAGTGGGATGACAGGAACAACAGTAGGTTTATTATTTGACGATGAATTACGAGCAGATATCCGTGATACCTGTGGGTTAAAAGCACCGCAATTTGAAGCACCTAAATCTCGTCGTACTGTAGTTAATCCCAATGGAGAAATTAAGTTTGTACCGGGATGGGTGAAATTTAAAAATCTATAAATTATGCTAATTAATTCAACTTGGACATTAAGTGTATCTGAGCCAACAGTTTTACCACGTTCTTATAATTTAGAACTTGTTAAACTGCTACACCATAAAATAGGATTAGAGCTAGGCAGTGAATTAATCCCCTCAATATCATTTTCAGGAATCTGCGGATTGCATACAACTTCATACGATTTTTTAACTTTTCAACCCCAAGAATTTTACCAACTATCGCTATGCGGGTTAAAAGAATCATCTAGTAAAGCCTTATCATTGTTAAATCTAAACGAATCCCTCGAATTTCTCGGTGCTAAATTCAATATTATTAACCGTGATGATCAAATTACAAGTTATGAAAAACTCTATACAAATTTAGTAGCAAACGAACCTGAACCAATAAGACAGTTTAAATTTAAATTTATTACACCCACAGCTTTCGCTCAAGGCGGTGTTACATTACCTATTCCAATACCAACATTAATGTTTCGTAGTTGGTTAGAACGCTGGAATAATTTTGCCCCTGTTTATTTAGGTGATGATGAATTAATTGCTTATTTAACTAATGCAATTTTCCTCAAACATCACAATATTAAAACTCGCAGTTGGCAATTACAAAGAGGTTATGTCAATGGCTTTATTGGTGACGTAACGCTGCAAATTTTCAACCGTGCTGATCCTTTATTAGCAAATGTGGCTAATTTGTTGGCGTACTATTCTCAGTTTGCAGGGACAGGAATTAAAACACGATTAGGGATGGGACAGACAGAATTTAAATCATCAACAAATTAAAGTGTTTATATGTCAAAACTTCTCATAATTACCGTTGGTGGTTCTCACCAACCTATTGTTACAGCGATTTCTAGCTTAAAACCTGATAGGGTTGTGTTTATTTGCTCTGATGGTGCAAAGGGAAGCCAGTCGCAAATAATTGCTGAAGGACAACCTTGCGAAGTCAGACGTGGAACCGAAGTTATTGAAAAATTACCTAATATTCCCACACAACTCAATTTAGGCGATTGCTTTCAACAAGACCGAGATTTAGTTTTGTTAACTAACCCAGATGATTTATCAGAATGTTACCGTATTATCTCTGAAAAAATACGCACTTTAAAATTAGAAGTGTCAGATAGCGATATCCTCGCTGACTACACAGGTGGAACCAAATCAATGTCTGTAGCTTTAGCTATGGCATCTCTAGACTATGGCTTAACTGTGTATTTAACTACTAGTACAACTCGTGAAAATATAATTCGTGTAGAAAGGGGAGAACGTAGCAGAAGGGTTGCACTTGCTTCAGTTACAGCACAACGCAAAATAGAGCAATTTTTACCACGTTATTTAGAACAACACAACTACCCAGCAGCGATCGCAGAACTTGAATATCTCTTACAGGAAATCGAATTATCCCCAGAAGATAGCAACAGAGTAGAACAATTATTGGATTGTTGCAGTGGGTTTGATGCATGGGATAGATTTGACCATGTAACAGCTTGGACATATCTAAGTCGTTATCTTAAAAAGCAGGAAATCAAACCAGCAGCACTATTCCTGAAGCGGGTAATGGGTAGTAGAGAAGCATTTGACCAAGCTGTTGATGATGAATTCCAAGCTCCCGATAAAATGAGGGGGCATGAATATGAAATCGTAGAAGACTTAATGCTAAATGCACAGCGCCGCGCTACTTTAGAACGCTATGATGATGCTGTGGCAAGGTTATATCGTGCTTTAGAACTATTAGCTCAGGTTCATCTGTGGAAAATCTATCAGATCAAGACTGGAGATGTAAACATTGGAAAATTACCAGAATTACTACATGAAAAATATAAATCTATGCGTTCTCCAAGCAATAATAAAATCGAAATTGCATTAAAAAAAAGCTATGAACTTTTAAGCGAACTTAGTAATGATACTTTGGGACTACTGTATCAAGAAAAAGCAAATGCTATTCTCAACGCTTTAAAAATTCGTAACTATTCAATTTTAGCTCACGGTTTGCGCCCTATTAATAATAGTGACTATCAAAGTTTTAGCAAGGTCGTTGTTCCATTTATTGAGGCTGGTATTGCTGCGGTTGTTCCTGCTAATTTAAAATTTCAGTCAGTGCAATTTCCTCCTGCTATTAGCATTTAACACGATTATCTATAAAATGACCAAAATCCTCTTCGTCACAGTCGGTGGTTCATTCCAACCCATCATCACAGCCATCCGCAGTTTGCAACCAGATCGCGTTATATTCATTGCCTCCGATGGTGAAAAAGGTAGCAAATCCCAAGTCATCGGAGAAGGAACCCCTTGTGAAGTGCGTCGGGGTGTAGAAGTTCTTGAAAGATTACCCAATATTCCTACGCAGGTGGGGCTGGGCAATCGCTTTCAAAAAGAACGGGATTTAATTTTGGTACAAAATCCAGATGATTTAAACGAATGCTATCCCAAGATTCACACTTTCATCCGTGATTTGCAGATAGATCCAAGTCATGAGATTATGGCTGATTACACTGGGGGGACAAAAACTTTATCCGCAGCCTTGGTATTGGCAGCAGTTGATTGTGGAATTGCTCTGTATATTACTATTGCTGCAAGAGATAACTTAGTGAAGGTAGAGCGAGGAGAGGTAACGCAAAGAGTAGATACAAGTTTTCGCTCTTGATGAAGGGAGCAATGCGATTTTGTGAGGTCGGACAAAAAAAGTGCGATGCTGAGGTTGAGTTTGTCGGCAAACCTCAGCAAGACAACTGTCAATGATATTGTCAAACGCCACAGACAGTCACTTTAGTAATCATCGTCGGAGAAATAAATCTGAAATCCTTATCCACATCCGTCTACACGTTGGGGAGGATGTCAATATCTATAACAACTGGAATAGGGCTGAGAAACTTTTGGGCAGCAGCAACCATACAATTGTGTAATATATGGCTAACTTGGTCAACTTCAGTCTCTGGACATTCCAGTACAATTTCATCATGTCTTACACAAATAAGTTTTGTTCTGAATTTAGCTAATGGATTTGAAAGTTTTACCATAGCTAATTTGTTGATGTCGGCATTTAAACCTTGTACTGGATGGTTAAATAGCTCTGATAGTCGGGGCTTGTTTACCCATCTCCGTCGTCTATTTGCTAGTGTACGACTTTCCTTAATGCCTTGGATGTATTTACGTTTGATGTTTTTATGCCACTTAGCTATTCCAGGATAAGCTTCAAAGAATCGTTGACTGAAAGCTTTTGCTTGTTCTAATGTCATTGCTACTCCATATTTTACTTGGGCGTAAATTTGGAGTTTGGCAGCGCCCATACCGAAAATCAATCCAAAGTTTATTGCTTTTGCTAGTCTGCGGTCTTCCTCAGTCACTTCATTGATATATTTTCCAGTTACTAGAGATGCTGTTAATCGATGTAAGTCAGCCCCCTGGCGATAGACTTGGCACATCTTTGTATCACCACTAAGCCGAGCCATAATTCGTAATTCTATTTGGGAGTAATCGGCTTTGATAATTTTATAGCCGGGGGCAGCAATGAAGCAGCTACGGGCTGCTTGATCACGGGGAATATTTTGTAGAGGTGGTTTGCGGCAAGAAAATCTACCGGATTTTGCCCCTAATTGATAATAGTTGGGATGAATTCTCCCAGTTTTGGGGTGGATATGCTGGGGTAGTTTCTCGGTAAAAGTGCCGATAATTTTGGATAGACGGCGGTAATCTAGCAATGCTTGAATTATGGGATACTGTGCAGCTAAAGAAACTAATTTACTTTGATTAGTTGAGTTGATTTTGATACCAATAGCTTGTAGAGCAGCCAAAACTTGCTGAGGTGAATTCGGGTTTACTGCATCTGTCAGTTCTGGCAGCAATGACATCTGAGAGCTAGCAATACCAGGGCAAACGCATCTAAATATTGACGAGCCTGAATCAGGATGAAATACACCAAAACTCAAACTACATAAGGCTTTGAGGAAATTAAATCTCACTGAGTGTAAAAATGATAATCATTATGAGGGAGAGTTAGAGGCAGCCGACGGCTGCCTGAATTTTCACAGTCAGTTCTCCACTCTTCTAGCGTAGGTTTTCTCACAGTCTGATTCTCAATAGTTTTAGATTAATGACTAGGAATCACGAGAAGATCAGCGCAAAGAAAAACTCAATTTATGCGATCGCTACCAGGAAGGGCGGTTACGCCATCGAAAACTCTGCAAAGTGCTTATTACAGATGGCGTGAAGAGTCAGGACGGCTGCCTGTCAGAGAACGTGGTATTCTCACATTTATCAGAAAGAAGAATTACATTCTCCCAGCTCATAAGATGAAGCTAAAACCAAAAATCACGATTGCTGACCATTTTTGGGGAATAGAAGACCCACGAATTGACCGCACTAAACGACACAATTTAATTGATATCATGACCATTGCTGTATGTGCTGTGATTTGTGGAGCGGATGGTTGGACGGCAATCGAGACGTATGGCTGTGCAAAGTATGAGTGGTTAAAAACATTTTTAGAACTCCCAAATGGAATTCCATCACACGATACATTTGCACGAGTATTTGCACAAATAAACTCTCAACAGTTTCAAGAATGTTTTCTTTGTTGGATGAAATCGATACAGAAGATAACTGAAGGTGAAGTAGTTGCAATTGATGGGAAAACCTTACGTAGTTCTTATGATAGTAGTAGTGAGCAAAGTGCAATCCAAATGGTAAGTGCTTGGGCAACTACGAATAAATTGGTGTTGGGGCAGGTAAAAGTAAATGAGAAATCGAATGAAATTACAGCTATTCCAGAATTATTAAAGGTTTTAGAGCTATCTGGATGTATTGTGACAATTGATGCGATTGGTTGCCAGAAAGAGATTGTGAAGCTAATAACACAGCAGAATGCAGATTATGTGATTACGTTAAAAAAGAATCAAGGAAATCTTTATGATGAGGTCGAAAAACTATTCCATTTAGGGATAAGTACAGGTTTTGAGGGGATTGAACATAGCACATATAAAACAGATGAAATAGGGCATGGTCGTCGTGAAATCCGCCACTATGTGATGTTATCTCAAATCCAGTCTCGGCTTAACCCAAATTCAGTTTGGTCAAACTTTAATAGTGTTGGAATGGTAGAATCCGTTCGTTCGTTAAATGGTGAAACAACGGTCGAAACCCATTATTTTATCAGTAGCCTTGAGTCAAATGCTAAACAATTTGGTAATTCTATTCGCAGCCATTGGGGAATTGAGAACTCACTACATTGGATATTAGATGTTGCTTTAAGAGAAGATGACTGTCGGATTAGAAAAAATAATGCTCCACAGAATTTTGCAATTCTCAGACATATTGCAGTCAATCTTTTAGGTCAAGAGAAGCGTGTCAAACGTGGAATAAAAAATAAACAGTTTCTCGCTGGGCTGGATAATAATTATTTAGCAAGAGTTCTAGGATTAGCATAAACTAATATATAATATATAAAAAATTAAATTTTAATATATAGGAAGAATTTCACTTTTCCTATATATCAACATAGTTTTATAAACTCGAATATTGAGTTATTTTAGTATCAATAAATAATCATTCAGTTTCAGATAAGGTAATTCATGTTTAGAAGAAATACTTCATTTATTTTATTTATCATTCCATCAATTTTTACAATTATCTATGTCATTTTGAAATCTCTCTTAGTTTTTATTAATAAATAAGGTGCGTTTGCCC
>CAVYXS010000020.1:0-17791 GCA_963772205.1 uncultured cyanobacterium | reverse complement strand
GGCGATTGCCAACCTTTCTTAAAGAAAAATCATTTTCTCATCACCCAATAGGGTGAAGTCTGATGAATCTTCTTTTGCTAAGATAGTACGTGTACTAAATAAATGAGTTAGAAGCTTTCATTCAAGAATATTAAGTATTTGAAATAAACGACCACCAATCAAATCATTAAACAAGGGAATTGACAATCATGGGCACTACTACTTTAAACAGACGCAACGACAACCAAACCCCAGTTTTAGAAAATGAAGTTATTACTGATTTACAGACCGTAGCAGATACAACAACAGAGCAGCCGCAAGTTACGGAAGCACCCTTTGTCAAACCAGAAAAAGGTAAAAAACCGACTGCTTTGATTTTGACAGCATTGGGAGTAGGTGCGATCGCTGCAGGTACTTTTGGTTATCACTACTGGGAATACAGCACGACTCACCAGGAAACAGATAATGCGATCGTGGCGGGACATATTCACCAAGTGAGTACCAAGATTCCGGGAACTGTAACTCAGGTGCTGGTGAATGATAACCAAATAGTCCAACCGGGACAGTTGCTAGTCAAGCTAGATCCACGAGATTATCAAAGTAAAGTGCTACAAGCAGCAGCAGCGCTACAAAATGCTAGGCGTCAGGCGCAAGCAGCAGAAGCGAATATTGCTTTAACCTCACAAACCACCAGTGGTAAGACAAATCAAGCCCAGGGAGATGTGAGTGGTGCTGTCGCCGCAATTTCTACAGCACAAGCAGCGGTAGCAGAAGCACAAGCCGGGATACCAGCGGCTCAAGCTGATGTCAGGTTAGCAGCAGCGGGAATTCCCGCTGCACAAGCACAGGTAGCACAAGCCAATGCTAACTTGCAAAAAGCACAGACAGATTATAACCGTTACAACAGTTTGTATCAACAAGGCGCAATTGCCCGCCAGCTGCTGGATAGTGCTAAAGCGGCTTATGATGTAGCTCTAGCGCAAAAGAGCGCTGCTGTTCAAGGAGTAGAACAAGCACAAGCCAGATTAGCATCCGCAAGAGTGGGGGTAGCTAAAGCACAATCGCTCCTAGCACAAGCACAAGAAGGTGTAGCCAGCGCTCAAGCAAAATTGGCTGCATCTAAGGGAGGATTGCAACAAGCTACCGCCGGCGGACAAGATACAAGTGTCAAGCGTAGTCAGTATGAAGCCGCAAAAGCAGCGATCGCTCAGTCTGATGCATCGCTCAAAGATGCTCAGTTGCAGCTATCCTACACCAATATTACTGCCCCTAGTGCCGGACGGGTGGGCAGAAAAAGCATAGAAATTGGCGATCGCGTGCAAGCCGGAACACCATTAATGGCGATCGTTGATCATGACAATTGGCTAGTCGCAAATTTTAAAGAAACCCAATTGGAGAATATGAAGCCAGGACAGCCAGTAGAAATTAAGCTGGATGCTTTCCCTAATCATACTTTTACTGGTCGTGTTGACAGTATTTCGCCAGCTTCCGGCGCTGAATTTGCTTTATTACCACCTGATAACGCTACGGGTAATTTTACCAAAATTGTACAGCGTATTCCGGTGAAAATAGTTTTCGACCAAAAGAGTATTCAAGGATATGACTTGCGGATTACACCGGGAATGTCTGCAGAAGTTACTGTGGAGGTGAAGTAGTATTTTGGCGGTGCTTTATGGAATGATTTGTTTCACGCAGAGGCGCAGTGGCGCAAAGGAGGACACTTGTGTGGGCGGCTTTGCCGACTTGAGCAAAGTGTCCGTCGCGCAGAGAGAAGGAGAATAATTTAAGTGGTTTATGTATGAATATCACGATGTTACCTGCGTTAAAGTCACGAAATTACCGTCTGTATTTTGCTGGACAAGGTATTTCTTTGATTGGGACTTGGATGACGCAATTGGCGACGATTTGGTTGGTTTATCATTTGACAAATTCACCTTTAATGTTGGGAGTTGTGGGATTTACTAGTCAAATTCCTAGCTTTTTTCTTGCTCCTTTTGGTGGGGTGTTTGTAGATCGATTTTCTCGCTATCGTACTTTAATTGGTACGCAAATTTTGGCGATGATTCAGTCATTAGCACTAGCAGTTTTAACTCTGACTGGTGTGATTCAAGTGTGGGAGATTATCGCCTTAAGCTTATTCCAAGGATTAATTAATGCTCTAGATGGACCTGCACGTCAAGCTTTTGTCCCGGAAATGATTGAGCATAAAGAAGATTTAGCCAATGCGATCGCTATCAATTCAACGATGATCAATGGTGCCCGATTAATTGGTCCGGCGATTGGGGGTTTATTAATAGGTAGTATCGGCATTGGTTACTGTTTTTTAGTAGATGGTTTGAGTTATATTGCTGTGATCATAGCTTTATTGGCTATGAAAATTAAGATTAAAAAAATCCCAGTAACTGAGGGTAATGTCTGGGAGAAAGTCAAAGAGGGATTTGTTTATGCCTTTAATTTTCCACCCATTAAAGCGATTTTATTGCTATCAGCTTTAGTGAGTTTTATGGGAATGCAATATACTATAATTTTACCAATTTTTGTCAAAGATATTCTCAAAAGTGGACCGGAAACATTAGGCTTTTTGATGGCTGCATCGGGAGTCGGTGCTTTGAGTGGTGGAATTTATTTAGTAACGCGACAAACAGTATTGGGACTAGGTAATTTGTTGTCATGGGCGCCAGTCAGTTTAGGTATTGGGTTGATTGGGCTTGCTTTATCTCACTTTTTACCATTGTCGTTATTTTCAATGTTGTTTATAGGATTGGGAACGATTCTACAAATCGCTTCTAGTAACACAATTTTACAAACAATTGTGGAAGATGATAAACGCGGAAGACTGATGAGTTTATATGGAATGTCATTTTTAGGAATGGTGCCTTTAGGCAATTTATGGGGAGGTATTTCAGCAAATCAAATTGGTGCTGCTAATACATTAATAATTGATGGGATAGCTTGTATTTTGGGAGCAATCTTATTTGCCAGATATTTACCAGGTTTAAGAAAACTTATTCGCCCAATTTATCAACAAAAGGGTATTCTCACAAGTGGTAATGCTTGAATATTAATAACTCTACATGTAGGGTGTGTTGTTCCTGAGAATAAGACATCTTTAATTGTTGATTTCGCAGTAAGTTTAGAAAAAACACATCCTCCAACTTAGTTTGATTCACAAAAATCAACATTTTACGACTTATTGATGATTGCTATTTTACCTCAGAAGCAATATTAGTATATCATCTATAATCTGCATTTATCTGAAAACTGGAGCTATACGATGGCTAATACAGGTGCTATACATCAAAATACTGCTTTACCGCCAAAACCTATACCGCTGAGGATTTGGATTGGTGTATTAGCCAGTATGCTTGGTGCATTCATGGCTGTTTTAGATATTCAGATAACGAACGCTTCTCTGCAAGATATTCAGGCGAGTTTAGGCGCAACTTTAGAGGAAGGTTCTTGGATTTCAACCGCGTATCTAGTAGCAGAAATTGTGGTAATTCCTCTGACAGGATGGTTATCACGAGTATTTTCTTTCCGACTTTATTTGTTAGTAAATACTGCCTTATTTATTTTATTTTCTATCTCCTGTGCTTGGGCGTGGAATCTCAATTCGATGATTTTATTTCGCGCTTTACAAGGCTTTTCGGGAGGGGTTTTAATTCCCTCAGCTATGACAGTTGTATTAACAACTTTGCCACCTTCCAAGCAATCAATTGGTTTAGCTGCATTTGGACTTAGCGCTGTTTTTGCACCTTCCATTGGTCCGACATTAGGAGGTTGGTTAACTGAAAACTTTGGTTGGCAATACAACTTTTATATAAATGTAATTCCAGGTTTGTTGATGCTTGGGGGAATTTGGTATGGAATTAAGGCAGAAAAACCCCAATTAAATTTGCTCAAACAAGGTGATTGGTGGGGAATTATCGCTATGGCAATTGGGATAGGTTCTCTGCAAATTATTTTAGAAGAAGGTAGCCGCAAAGATTGGTTTAGTTCAACTTTAATTGTCCGTTTAAGTGTAATTTCTGCAATTTTTATCGGGCTATTTTTCTTTATAGAATTCACTCGCAAGCAACCATTTATTAACTTGCGTCTATTAGGTCGGCGTAACTTTGGTTTAGCTAGTATTGTCAATGTATCTCTGGGAGTAGGATTATATGGTTCAATTTATATTCTACCACTGTATCTCACCCAAATTCAACAATACAATGCTCTGCAAATTGGTGAAGTGTTAATGTGGTCTGGTATTCCCCAACTATTTATTATTCCCTTTATTCCCAAAGTGATGCAACGCATTGATGTGCGTTTAATGGTAGCTGTAGGAGTGGTTTTATTTGCCACTAGCGCGTTTATGAATTCCCGAATGACGTATCAAACTGGACACGATCAATTAATTTGGTCACAACTTGTCCGCGCAATGGGACAACCGCTGATTATGGTACCATTAACAACTATTGCCACTGCTGGTTTGAATCCCAAAGAAGCAGGCTCGGCTAGTGGTTTATTTAATATGATGCGGAATATGGGCGGTTCTATTGGCATTGCTTCATTAGGAACTTTATTAACTAACCGAGAACAATTCCATTCTAATAGATTGGGTGATACTGTATCCTTATATAATGCAGAAACTCAGCAAAGAATAGACCAAATGACCCAGTATTTTATTAGTCGAGGTGCTGATTTAACCACAGCCCAAAATCAGGCGATCGCATCCATTTCTAACCTCGTCCGTCGGGAATCGTTTGTCATGGCTTTTAACGATTGTTTTTATTTTATTGGCATTGCTTTATTATTAAGTGGCATAGCAATTATTTTCTTTAAAAAAGCAAAGGCTAGCGGTGCTGCTGTAGCTCATTAGGGAATGACAAAACTTCAACTATCCCATATTTCCAGTGAGTGTAGGGTGCGTCAGCCCTAAAATTCTGCACACCCAACAAATTATAGACCACTCGGTGGAGACACACGGCGTGCGCCCCTATGAAAATATGTGGTTCAATTAAGTGAAAATTGCTGTAAGTAGAGCCGCGTAAATAATTAAAGTTTTGTAGTGTGGACTTTAGTCCTCATTAGTTCGCTACCCGTAGCTTGCTGAAAAGGAGGGGTACACCACGAAATAAGCTCAAGATTCTTTACATTACTTAACCTACTTTGATTTATTTTCGCCTACTTAACTTATTCAATTTAACCCTCACCACTAACAGCTACTTATGGACTTCCGTGACGAGTTTAAACTGCTACTACGTGCCCGCTACCCCTTGATTTATATTCCCACATACGAAGAGGAACGGGTAGAAGCAGCTATTCGGGAAGAAGCCGCAAATCAGGGTAATCGCCCCGTGTACACGTGGGATTTTGTCGATGGCTATCAGGGAAACCCCAATGATGCAGGTTTTGGTCGTCGTAACCCTTTACAAGCTTTGGAATTTGTGGAAAAATTATCAGCATCGGCGCCTGCGGTGTTGATATTACGAGATTATCATCGCTTTTTAGATGATGTAGCGATCGCTCGCAAACTCCGCAACCTCTCCCGACTTCTCAAGTCTCAACCCAAAAATATTGTTTTACTCTCACCGCGAATTGCCATCCCTGAAGATTTAACGGAAGTGCTGACGGTTGTCGAGTTTCCCTTACCCGCTGCACCAGAAATTAAAGCGGAAGTAGAACGGTTGCTTCAAGCTACGAGTAACTCTCTATCGCTGAAGATTATAGATGATTTAGTGCGCTCTTGTCAAGGGCTATCGATGGAAAGGATTCGGCGAGTTTTAGCCAAGGCGATCGCCACCCACGGGGAATTGCTACCAGAAGACGTAGATTTAGTTTTGGAAGAAAAGCGCCAAACTATCCGCCAAACCCAAATCCTGGACTTTTACCCCGCCACTGAACAAATTTCTGATATTGGTGGACTGGATAACCTCAAAGATTGGCTACTGCGTCGGGGAGGTGCATTTACAGAACGAGCGCGGCAGTATGGATTACCCCATCCCCGTGGTTTAATGTTGGTGGGGATTCAGGGGACTGGCAAATCTTTAACAGCAAAAGCGATCGCGCATCATTGGCATTTACCTCTATTACGCCTGGATGTGGGGCGATTATTTGCTGGCTTGGTAGGAGAATCAGAATCCCGCACTCGCCAAATGATTCAAGTAGCCGAAGCCCTCGCCCCTTGTGTTTTGTGGATTGATGAAATAGACAAAGCCTTTTCGGGACTTGGTAGTAAAGGTGATGCGGGCACAACTAGCCGGGTATTTGGCACATTTATTACCTGGTTAGCCGAAAAAACCTCACCCGTGTTTGTCGTTGCGACTGCTAATGATATCCAAGCCTTACCGCCAGAAATGCTGCGTAAAGGGCGATTTGATGAAATATTCTTTGTCGGTTTACCCATCCAGGAAGAAAGAAAAGCAATTTTTAACGTCCATTTATCCCGACTGCGCCCCCATAACTTAAAAAATTATGAAATTGACAGATTAGCATACGAAACCCCCGATTTTTCCGGAGCAGAGATTGAGCAAACGTTAATTGAAGCCATGCATATAGGATTTAGTCAAAATCGCGACTTTACCAACGACGACATTTTAGAAGCAGCCAGCCAGATTATTCCCCTAGCGCGAACCGCAGTCGAGCAAATCCAGCAACTACAAGAATGGGCTGCTGCTGGGAGAGCGCGGTTAGCGTCAAAACACAGCCCCTTAACCGATCGCTTGAAGCGAACACAGTAGTGAGGACTTTAGTCCGCTGATGAGTTATAAGTTAGAAGTTATAATTTTGCACTCCTAACTCCTAACTTATAATTTTTCTGGTGCTGAGGTTTCACTATGGTTTCTAACTTCCTAAAATTTATACTTGGGTTTATTTTGGCGATCGCTATTTTAATCGGTGGAGGTGCTGTAATTGGACTCTACTTCATTAATCGCACCTCCATCACCCCTCCCAAACCTGTGTTTGCTAACGATAACCCCTCCGTTAAAGCCAAAGCGTCACAGATATCCAGAGGCGGAACCTACACCGACTTCTACTCCTAAACCTAAACCTAAACCTAAAGCAACTTCGACTCCCACTCCCACGCCTACTCCATCACCGACAACCACAGAAACACCAAAGCCATTACCACCAGGAGCTTATCACGGTCGTGTTATTTGGCCTCAAGGCTTAGGTTTGCGAACCGAACCTCAACAAGATGCTCAACGTGTTGGTGGCGCCGCTTTTAATCAAAAGATTATCATCTTGGAAGAAAGCAACGATAAAGCCTGGCAAAAAATTCGCGTCGAAGGTACTAACCAAGAAGGTTGGGTGAAAGCTGGGAATACAGAACGATCTGAAAAACAAGACGAACCACAACAACAATAGACAAACAACGTTCGTAGTTGCGCTTTAGCGCTAATCATAGGGGGCACAACATTGCTGTGCCCTTACAGCTTGGTTTATTTACCTGAATGTACCAGACACGTAGGGTATGTTATCGCTGAGTATGGCACTAAATCCTTGATGATAGTGCCGTACTGTCGCCTAACGCACCCTACGATACCTAATTTTGTTCAAAAATCAAATATAGCTGTTCTCAGTTGGATGCCTTACAAATTATATCGTCGCATGTAGGGGCACGGCACTGCCGTGCCCTTACGAGTGTATTGGACTGAACCGATAACCGCTATAGTAGTCCTATATCTGTAATAAATCTCCCTGTAAAAGTAAAATTATTGACAAATATCTTATTTATTTACTGAAATAAAAAATAAATAATACAATACTAAAATAAGAAAAAGTGGTATATTTTTTGTATATTAACTTGCAACAAGCAATTAAAATCAGTAGTAGATAGCTGTTTACAGACAGCAGTATCTGCCTACTTCGGGTTTTTCTTATGCCTACGAGAAAAGAATTATACAGTTGTAATTTGACAACACTGCAATCAAGAATTTTTTAGACACCAAAAACTTAGAAAAATTATGGAAGGCATTGGTTATCTTCATCTCGCCTCTGTCTATGAGGCATCTGAAAACATCGAAGTTGTTCCTTACAGAGTTAACTTTCAATTCTGGAATTGGCAAAAACTCTCTAGTTCTGCGGCTATGCGTCTGTTGTCTGTAGCACTAACTATGTCGCTTCTGAGTTTAGCTGGACAAGCTTTAGCAATTCAGAAAGTAGGCGATAATGGTGCTGAAGTGACATTCATCCAGAAATGTTTAACCAAATTAGGCTATTATCGAGGTCCTGTCACCGGTAAATTTGGTTCCTTAACTCAACAAGGTGTGATCAGTTTTCAGCAAGCCAATAAGCTACCAGCTGATGGGGTTGTAGGAGCTGGAAGTCAACGAATTTTGCAACAAGCTTGTCAGATTAGAACCCAACGTCATAATATTAGCAAAACCTCTATTGCTCATCTCTCCAGTGAATTGCGATTGGGTAGCAGAGGGCGCCGTTTCCCAACTACAACAACGTTTGCAGAAATTAGGTTATTTTAACGGACCGATTACAGGCTACTATGGACCAAAGACTCAACAGGCAGTCATCCGCTCTCAGCAATCTGGGAGAACTTCAAGTAATACCATTGTTCCAGTTAGAACCAGACAAGCATCTTTCAACAATCCTAGCGTTGGTGGTGAATATCCAGGTACCTGTTGGAAGGTAGTACAGGCCCAGCAGTGACAAGGCTACAGCAACATTTGCAGCAATTAGGCTATTTTAATGCTAATCCCACAGGGCATTTTCGGCGCATCACCAAAGACGCTGTGATTGCATTCCAGCGAAATGCTGGCATCCCTGCTGATGGAATTGTCCATCAACAAACTTGGAATGCGCTACTGGGTTACTCTCAAAGTCAAACACCCACTTATGGTAATATAAGTACGCCAATTTCCCAAACTGTATATAGTCCACCAACAAAAAATTATCTCACTATTGGTGACAGTGGTCAAAATGTTAAAGCAGTCCAAGAGCGGTTGTTGCAATTAGGCTTTTTTAATGCCAATCCAGACGGCTATTTTGGTGAAAACACTAGGGCTTATGTGTATTCATTCCAGCAATATTCCCGACTCAACCCCACGGGAAATGTCGATGCTCAAACTTGGCAAGCATTAGGTTTAAATACTTCTCCGGTAGACAATCGTGCTGATCAAAATCGCTATGTAGTCATAGTACCAATTCGTAATGGCGATACGCTCAATCAAGTGCGACAATATATGCCGAATGCTGTTGTGGATAAATCCGGCTTAGGCGATTATGTAAATGCAGGTGCATTTGGCGATCGCGCTACAGCAGAAAATCATTCAAAAATTCTGCGCTCATATGGTTTAGACGCAAGGGTGCAATTCTTTTAACAAAAGTTAACACTCAAGAGTCAATCAATTTTGAATTTTAGATTTACGATTGACTCTAACAACAAAACTTATGACGCCACTAAAAAAGAGGAATTAACTAATTGAGCTTTTTTTAATAGTCTGGTAGTATCTTCATCTGATAAGGGGCAACTAAAAAGATAACCTTGCATTAGCTCACATTCGAGAATTTTTAACATATTACGCTGTGCTTCGGTTTCTACTCCTTCAGCAACAACTGCGAGATTCAGTCCACGTGCCAAGGCAATGATAGCACTTGTGATCGCCGCATTATTCGGATCACTAGTCAACTCTCGCACAAAAGAACGATCAATTTTTAAACAGTCGATAGGAAAATCTTTGAGATAACTCAAAGAACTATATCCCGTACCAAAATCGTCTAGAGAAATAGAAACACCTATATTATGTAATTCGTGCAAAGTTTTTTTAGTTAAATCAATATTTTTCATCGCCGCACTTTCAGTAATTTCTAGCTCCAAATAATGGGGACTTAATTTAATTTCTGACAATATTTGCGCTACTATTTGACTCAAGTTTGGTTGTTGAAATTGCCGTGCAGAAAGGTTTACAGCTACCGTTAGTGATGGTAAACTCAGTTCATCCTGCCAAGCCTTATTTTGAGCGCAGGCAGTTTTTAATACCCATTCACCAATCGGTAAAATGAGTCCAGTTTCTTCCGCGAGGGGGATAAATTTTTCTGGAGGAATTAAACCTAGTTCCGAGTGTCGCCAACGTAATAAGGCTTCAATTTTGGAAATTTCGCCAGTGCTAATGTTAATTTGTGGTTGGTAGTAAACTGCCAATTCTTGCTGCTCTAAAGCATGGTGTAAGCTATTTTCCAAAATTAATAATTCTGAAGCTTGAGAATTTATAGTTGTATGATAGAATTGATAATTATTTCTTCCCTGTGACTTAGTGCTATACAATGCAGCATCAGCATGTTTCATCAGGGTTTCTGCATCTTCGCCATGCAAGGGATAGAGCGCAATACCAATACTAGCACTAATATGCAACTTATGATTTTCTATATCAAATTCTGGCTTAAAAGCTGCTGATATGCGTTCTTGTATATGAGCAACATGCTGGATATCGCTAATTTCTGGTAAAAGTAAGGTAAATTCGTCGCCTCCCCAACGAGCAATGGTGTCACTAGCTCGCAGACATTTTGTCAGACGTTGAGCAATACATTGCAACAATTTATCACCAATACTATGACCTAGTGTATCGTTGATCGTTTGGAAGCGGTCTAAGTCCAAAAAACACACAGCTAATTTTCCGCCGTTTTGCTGTGCTTGTACTAACGACTCCGAAAGTCGCTCGTTGAATAGCACTCGGTTAGGTAAATCAGTTAAACCGTCGTGCAAAGCTTGATGGTTGATTGCAGCTGCTGCTAAGGTTACATCTGTGACATCGCGAAAACTCCAGACTCTACCAACGATTTGGCAACCTATGCAGTGTGGCTGAGAGTAACATTCAATTACTCTACCATCTTTAAATGCGATCGCATCATAAATTTTTACATCCGGGTTGCTCTGTAATTTTCTCACAATGGCCAGATACTCTCTGGGGTAAACTAACTCTTTCATCGCCACTCTCAGCGCTTCTCGACAATTCCCCGACGCTATCAGCGATTCTGGAATGCGCCACATCTGCAGCAACTTGTGATTAAAGTCTGCAATTTTACCTTGACTATCCACCACTAAAATACCATCGGTAGTAGCTTCAAGTGTCGCCCGTTGCAAAGACAGGGATTTTTCTAGTTCCGTTTGCAGACGTTTGCTTTCAGCAATCTCTTTGTGCAATGCAACTAAGTAGCGATCACTATAATTAATAGCAATTTTTTGCATATAGTTGCTAGTTATAATGGTTTGATTTTTTTGATTTTTCTTGATAAATTCAGCAATTGTCTGCTTAGTCGTTGCTATATTACTGCTTTTGAATGAGAAAAAATTGGCGATCCAGAAAGCAATTATTTTTGCTCCTAAGCATGTGAATAACCCAACCATCAATACTATCATGGTAGTGTCTGCTAGAGTATATTGTGTATATTTCTTGTGTAGATATATTTTTTAAGCTCATCTTGAATAACGGGATTAATTTGAATTTATTAAAATGTGTTTTTTTTGATTATACGCTTTTTAATAGCAAATTCTGCGTTGACTTGTGGATATTTTTCAACTCCAAAACTGGATTTTTCTACTCTACTGGTATTTTTCTAAGTAACTAAAAAAATCAATAGCACCGTTGTTTGTCTGGCATAGGGTATAGAACACAGGAAAAACATAGTTATGTTTAATTATCTAAGTCTACTTAATTATTGAGTCCGGTTTTCAGACTGTGAATAGAGGGCTAACACCCCCTATCAACTCTCTACTTAAAGATGCCTAAGCTTAAGTTTATATCAGATTTGACCAATCTATAAATCTCAAATAAAACATTGTTTTAACAATTATTCTTGCGGAACAGATAGTTTTGATTAGTCTGCTTCATCGTTATTCAACGCCGAAAATTTTACTGGATAAATTGCCAATTTGTGTGGAATTTAAATAATACATTACGCTTTACTAATTTGTTCTTTTTGTCATAAATGCTTGATAAAGTTACTTTCAATTTACTAAATATTTCATATTAAGCTACTGAGTTTTTTATCGTCAAACTTTTATAATTATTTAAGCATTGTAAAGATAAGTAAAATTTAATATATTTTTGTCATAATATAAGTTCTACTGTATTTTTGAGATGTGTAATGTATAAACAAATAACATAACCAATTCAGATATAACAGAAAACAGACATCAAATGACAGATTAATCAGCTAAAATGCTTCTGTGATAGACTTTTTGAGCCTGTTACTCCCGAACCGCTCTCAGATTACCTAAATCTCTCTAACAGCTAAAAGTTCGTAGTAGCGCTTCAGCGCTTAGTTTTAAGATTTCTGGCGCTAAAGCGCTAATAAAAACCAGAAAGCATTTTCTGTTTACAGCGATTCTCGGGTAAATGAACTACATTTTTTTTGTCTCACGCATTCGCTTAGCGTCTGTCTTCGACACGCTCCGCGAACGTAGAGAAGGCGCAAAGGCGCAAAGGGAGTAAGAGTTAAGAGTTAAGAGATAGAGAATTAAATTGCTGTCTAGAAAATATAGCCTTTCTTAATTGGATACAATGCAAACCTTGATAGTATGGTGTAGGCAAAATTGCTGCAACCCTACCAAAGTATTAGATTTCCAGTATAACCGCTATAATTCAAAATCCAAAAATACTCAAATATTTGCCGCCAAGAGTAATTAAATTAACAAACGTAACTGGGAACCTTGCTGATTTTTATTGACTTCAATCCGGGCTTGGAAAGCTTCTTTAAGGTGTGGCATGTGGGTGACAGTGAGGATACAGGCAAAATCGGACGCGATCGCATTGATGGATGCAATCAAGCGATCGCATCCTTCGGCATCTTGAGTCCCAAAGCCTTCATCGATAATCAATAATTGTAGCGCTGCCCCTGCCCGTTGTGCCAATAATTTCGCTAATGCCAGACGGATGGCAAAGTTAATTCTAAAAGCTTCGCCACCAGAGTATGTTTCATAAGCTCGTGTACCTCTAGCGTCAGCAATTAAAATATCCAAGGTGTCGATCAATTTGACATTTTTCTTGGTTGATTTGCCATTTCTTCCCGCTTTTTGAGTAATAAATTGAACATGTAGCTGATTGGCGCTCAGTCGCGAAAGTAGTATATTTGTCTCAGCTTCCAGTTGGGGTAACACATTCTCAATCATCAGTGCTTGGATGCCATTTTTACCAAATGCCTGCGCTAATTCCTGATGAACACGGTGTTGATGTTTGCAAGATTGTAGTTGTTGCTGCTGTTGAATAAACTGAATTTGCAGAGTTTCTAGCTGGTGTGCTAGCTGTTGTAAACGCCCCATCTGCGAGATTTTTTCGTCGAGTTGGCGCCGGCGGATAGCTAGCTGCTGCTCTAAAGCTTGAATTTGAGTAGTTGGATTGCCAGTTTCTTCTAGCTGTTGGCTAATGGTTTCGATATGGGTTTTGAGTGTGTCTCGCTCAGTCAATCTGGCTGTTTTTGCTGACTCTAATTCTTGTAATCTCGCCTGGAGTTGGGGATACTGCTGCTGGGCTGATAATAGCTGTTGATAGCGTAACTGCCAAGATTGCCCTTGGCGTAAAGCTAACCGCAGATTATTATGCTGCTCGGAACTGTACCCAATTTCGATGATCTGAAGTTCAACAGCAGCAATTTCCTTAGCACTATCAGAATCAGTTTGCTCATCCTGAATTCTGGCTTGTAATTGGGCAATTGTGGCAATAAGTTCTGGTTTCCTGGCTGCTAGCTGGGCTTGGCGCTTGCTAGCATCTTTAATCTGCTGGAATTTAATTTCTGCCCATCGCCAACGCTCAACTTCACTGCGAGCAAGGGCATGATCTTTCTCATTATAATTTAATTGTTGCAGATATTGGTCTAACTGCAGCAGTTCGGTTTGCTTGTCTGCGGCGTAATCACCAATTTGTAGCGATCGCTCTAAATGCTGCTTTTCGCCGGCAATTTGTTGTAACTGTTGTTGGACATCACTTGTCGCTTCCAACTGTGCAGCTAACTGTCCCCGCTGTTCGCGTAATTTATCATAACTTGCCAACTGTTGCGAAATATCCCGGTATTCTTGCCTCAGTACCTGAATTTCTCTATCTGATACAGCCATTTGTTCCCTAACTACCCAAAATTGTCCTTGAGTATCCTGTAATTCGGTGTCGGTTTTTTCCACCACCCGATTCCAGTGATGTTCATCGAGGGGACGCTCACACAATGGACAAAGTGCATTGGGGTTCTGGAGCATTTGCAGTTTTTGCTCTAGTTCGGCGATTTGTTTTTCATAGTCCCGCTGGTGAGCTTGGAGACGTTCAATAAAGTTACGCCTTTCATGTCCTTTTTCTTGGACTCGTTGCAAATAAACCCGTTTTTTCTCTAATTCCTCAATCTGCATTGCCACATCCATCACTGCTTGTTGTAGCTGCGGTTGGCGTCGTGAGGCGCGTTGCAGTTGGTTTTCTGTCGCTTGTAGTTGTTCCAGTCGCGCTACTATCCCAGCCTGAAAGCGATCGAGTTGACTTTGTAAAGTGGCTCGTTGTTGTAATAAGGGACTGACTCGCATTTGTAGTTCATCTAAATGAGTCACCCGCTGACGAGCTGTGACTAATTGTGCTAAACCTGCTTCTACTTCCCCTGATTTGGTAAGTGTTTGCTGAATTTCTCGCTCTTGTTGCTGTAATGCTTCGAGTTGGGCTTGGGCTTGTTGCAGTTGTCGTTCAATTTGGTTAATTTCTTTGGTAAGCTGTTGTTGCAGTTGTTGACGAGACTGTTGAGCGCGGCTGTATTGTTCAAATTTGGCAGCAAAAGCCTCTTCTTGAGATTGCAGGCTTTGGTATTCGCCATATCCAGCTTTAATTTCCGGTTCCTGATGTAATATTGCTACTAAATCTGATAGTTGACTCTTAACTGCTGAGTGTTCTTGTTGGAGGCGATCGCAATCTTGAGTTAGATTTTGGTATTGTTGTCTAACAAAATGGAGTTGTTCTAATTTTGTTTGGCGCTGGTGTTGGACAACTTGCAAATTTTGTAATTGAATATTGTCAAAAGCTTGTAACTGTTGCAGTTGATTGAGTTCAGCTTCTAATTCCCCTGTTTGAGCTATTGTAATCTCACGCTGTTGCAGCTGAGTTTTAATCGAATCCAAAGAACGCTCTAATTCTTCCCCCCGGATTTTAAACTGACGCGAAGATTCCTTGGCCTTTTCTTCCAACTCATCATATTGATTGAGTTTTAACAACTCGGCTAAAATTTCCTTGCGTTCAGTCGGGCGCTTGAGCATGAATTCATCTGCACGCCCTTGACGTAAGTAGGCAGAATTAATAAAAGTATCGTAATCTAGCTTGATATGTTCTTGAATCACATCTTGAGTCGCCCTTAGCCCTTTACCAGTTAGTGGGCGAAACCCAGAAGGCGTTTCAATTTGAAATTCTAGGGCGCCAGTTCCATTGCGAACGCGGGTGCGAATCACCCGATATTTTTGCTGATTACTTTCAAAAGTGAAATCAACCCGCACTTCTTTAGAACCAGAATGAATCACATCATCTTCAGATGCGGCGCGGCTTTCACCCCAAATTGCCCAAGTAATCGCTTCCAGTAGGGAAGATTTACCCGCACCATTAGCACCACAAATACAAGCCGTATGCAAACCGCTAAAATCTAAAGTTGCATCACGGTAACTGAGGAAGTTTTTGAGGATAAGTTGTACTGGGATCATCGAGGCTATCAGGCCATATCTACTTTTAATAATTAACAGTAAAGATGCACTTTATGTTAGTTTAGCTATCTAAATATCAGGTTTCTAGTCTTGAAGACTTCAAATTTACAAAAATTAACATTATTACAACTAATTTTTTCCTGTTCGGTGAACTATTTTACTAGCTAGAAATAAAAATAAAATTCCCTCGACTAACAAACACACACAACAGAGAGTCCAGAGTTAAAACTGGGTACGCAAAGCCTTGCACCCCATTCGTGAGAGGTTAAGGTAATTGCACATTTGTCAAGATGGTGCAGTCCAAGGGGATAAATCCAGCTTAGAGACTGGCGATCGCTTGGCTTTGACAACTCCTAAATCTTGATTTTCCTTGGCAGCAAAGTACTTAATGGGGTCATCCGCCTTTCCTTTGTCGTAAGCGACACTAAAATGATACAAACCACGAAAGATCATCTCTAAAGAAATGCGGTCAAATGGTAGAGACAATTCATCAGCAACAGCGTCTGCTAAGTCAATTAAAACAGCATAAAATAACCAAGTTGCCCACACCTGTAACTTGACACCATTAGTAGAACCAGTCCATAAATAAGACAGTCCTAATAAACGTTTAACTACGTAAAAAGCCTCTTCAATTCTCCATCTTCGTCGATATAAATCAGCGACGATGTAGGGCGGTAATATTTGTGGGTCAAGAACAGAAGTAATATAGGAATAGCTAGTTTTACCAACTTTTATTTCGATTAAACGTAAAGTCAGTACCTGGTGCGCCACGACGAACAGTACCAAGTTGAATCAATCGGTCTTTAAGAGAATGGTCATAGCTAAAAATCTTTAAGTATTTAATAGAAGCTTTGGCTTTTAAACGAGTAATAAAATGGACTTGGAGTTAATAAAGCTTCTAAATGTTTGGAGATCGCTTCATTATCTATAGTAGGAGTATTATGTCGGTGTGCGTGGTCAGAGTTTTGTTTTGGTCGCTTTGGCATGGCGGTAAACCAAATTTTTCATTACCTCGTTTGATACTGGAGTTTACCTAAGAATTCAGTCCACTTTTGACAAAGTTATTCTCTCGTTACAATACTGTTTCATACCCTATTTTAATTTGTGAAAGACCTTAAAGATAATGATAATCAAATCGAGGGGGAGGAGGCAAGCGTCGCTTGCCTCCTCCCCCTCTGCCCACATACGATTATCATTCTTATTAAGATTATTTTGAGTATTTTAACTGATTGACAAAAGGCACTTTATCTTAACCTCTCACCGATGGATGTCGCCCGCTTTTTCATGGAATTTTGCATGGATGAGTCTTGCGGTAAGTGCATTCCCTGTCGAGTTGGTACAGTGCAGTTGTATAAATTATTAACAAAGATTAGTGAAGGTAAAGCATCCTTTGCTGACTTGGAATTGTTAGAAGAACTGTGCGATATGGTGAAGCATACCAGTTTGTGCGGTTTGGGACAGTCAGCACCGAATCCGGTATTTAGTACGCTGAGGTATTTCCGGGATGAGTATTTGGCTTTGATGAAAGAAACCGTCATATCTTCTTAAAAATACAAAAGGTACAACTTCACAACTTCCTCAACATTGTTGTCTACTCTTGGGGTATAACCGGCGATGGAGGGTGAAAAAATGAACGCACCTATTGCTCATACTGAAGAAAATATCGAAAAGATTCAAGCTGAAATCGTGCCTACAGAGTCGGAAGCGAAAACTGAGGAAAAGGTTGGTGTGGAAGAATTTCGCATTACTGGTGATGCCTTAGTTACCAAATTTAAGGAACTCATTCATGAAGGCAATATTCGCCGCATTATTATCAAAAATGAAGCAGGGTGGATCTTGATTGAAATCCCGTTAACAGTTGGAGTAGTTGGCGGTGTCATTAGTGCGGCTTTATTTCCAGTTATCGCTGCTGTTGGCGTGATTGGCTCGATGGTTGCTCATCTCACTATTGTGGTGGAGAAACGAGAATAATATTTGCCAAAGTGTTCTTTAGCATTGGTGCATTGCTGGCCATCACACAAGCCAAGCCAGCAAGTGAGATTTTTACTCAATATAATATATATGAAAATTACCAGTTAAAGCAACAACAGTGAAATGGTGCATCACCGCGATCGCATTGAATTTATTGCCAGAGCGCGGCAAAAACAACAGTGGAACATTTAG
>CAVYXS010000019.1:0-9677 GCA_963772205.1 uncultured cyanobacterium | reverse complement strand
TCCAGATCAAGTGCCATATCAGACAGCTTGAGGACATGGAGTATCTCTACTCCGTCGCCGGGAAGAAGGGCAAGGAATACGTCTACGAGCTTCTCTATACCGGTGAGGGCGTAAGCGGCACACCCTTTATCATGGGCCTTACCACCGTCGAGCAGTTAAAAGAGAAAGACGGGGTTTTCAACAACTTGGAGGGTAGAACGATGAACCTGGAGGGTACTTGGAGAGTGGTTGTAGGGCGACTTGGAGAGTAAGGGTCAATCTCTGCAAAGGCTCATCTGCCAATGCGTTATAACCAAAACAACCTCGACTTGGAGGGATTGTGGGAAGAAGATAGATAGAGTAAAACAGATAGGTGTGCGATGAGCGCGTTTGACGATCTTCTCTTCGGCTTTACCGAACACATGAAGGTGAAGGGCTATTCCCCGGCGACGAAGAGGCACTATCAAGGCCACCTTCAGGGCTTCCTTGCCTGGCTTGCCGGTATGGGCACGATCCACCTGAAGCGCGTCACCCGGGACATGCTTATCGCCTGGCAGGCAAGTATCACCCAGCGTCCCGACTACACCACGGCCACGGTCTCTATCAAGGTCAGATCAGTCAAGCGCTTCTTCGAGTATTTAGAATCATCAAACCATATCCTTATCAACCCCGCCGATATTTCAAGGAACCCAAGAAAGAGACCCGCCTGCCAGAGTCATCCTACTGGAGAGGAAGTACGGAAGATCCTCGATCAGCCCAACCTCGGTACCTTGACCGGCATCAGGGACAGGACGATCCTCGAGGTCTTCTACTCAACGGGCGTAAGGGTGGCGGAACTGATATGCAGGTGCAATCGTATTGATGGTGTTAGGTTCGGTGAGGATTGACATTGGCAGTGTGGTTGATGTTGAATCTGGAAATTCAGTAGGGTGGCGTTGAAACCCCCAGAGAGTTTTGGATTGGGAATTTGATCTAAAATCTCAAATCTAAAATTCTCTGCGCCAGTTGAATATGTAAATTATGGCTGGCTTTATACGCTAAAAAATGAGCGCGGGGGAAAATTCCTAGTAAACTTAAATCTCCTACGAAATCCAAGATCTTATGACGTACTGGCTCATTTGCAAATCTTAAGGGTGGATTTATCCAACCTTCAGGGCTACAAACCAGTGCATTATCTAAGGTGCCACCTTTGATCAATCCTGATTGCTGTAGATGTGCGATTTGATGCAGTAACCCAAAGGTGCGGGCGGGAGCAATTTCCGCAGCAAAGCTAGCAGAGGCATTGACCAAATCGGCAGTTGGAGACCAACTGTGCCATTGGTTACCAATAGCAGGCAGATCGAAATCAATACCGTAGCTAAAGCGGGTTTCTGGCGCTGGAAGGGCACACACAAAGGCATCACCCTGATCAACCCAAATTGGCTGGGAAATAACCCAGGGTACGGTGTCAGCCGTCACAGGTTGTGAGACTAAGCCAACTTCAGTAATACTTTCTGTCCACAACTTTGCCGAACCATCCAACAGTGGTACTTCTGGTCCATCAATTTCAATTCGGGCGTTATCCACACCCATACCCACAAGAGCGGCCAATAAATGTTCAACTGTGCGAACGCCGGCCGCATCTTTACCCAATTGAGTTGAAAGCAAAGTCTGACTAACCGCTGCAACTTGTGCGGGAATCATGGGCAAATCCGGTAAATCCACCCGCACAAAGTAGCGCCCCTTGCCCACCTCGGCTGGTAGTATCCGAACGTGGGTACTCACACCACTATGCAGCCCTACTCCGGTTTGAGTAATTACTGCCGCTAAGGTGTGTTGTGACATAAGCAAAAAGTCAATATATTTGGGGTAGTATTATTCATGTTCAGATGTAACAAAACCCTGGATCTGCACCTAAAAGTATCACTCATTTCTTTATCTGAACAGTATTCAGGTAAATGTAAAAATTAGCAAGATAACGGGAAAACAGAATTCAAATAAGTTAAGAGTGAGGAGTATAACTCCTCACTCCTAACTATTTAAAACCTTTCGCCAATCCCAAAGTTAATCCGGCTACCACCTTGGTCGTCGATACCGTAGTCAATGCGAATTGGTCCTAGTGGTGACTGGACGCGAATACCAAGACCATAACCGTAACCTGTACCGTTTTTGTTCAGTACCTCAGCGGCTGTAGTGGTTGTGCCCAAATCACTGCCAAAATCAAAAAATAGTGCGCCGCTGACTATGGAGATCACTGGAAAGCGATATTCCAATGAAGCTTGCACATAACTGCGTCCACTGCTTAATCCTCCTTCTTCATAACCCCGCACAGAATTACTACCGCCAAGGGTAAAAGCTTCATAGGGGGGTAAATCTCCCAAAACAGTTCCCCCTTGCAAGTTAAACGCTAGAGTTTGTTCCCCTTTACCGAGACTAATGAACTTTACGGGAATATATTGGCTATAGCTACCTTTTAACCTAGTGAGTAAAATATTACCTACTCCCACGGGCACTGACTGATCGACGCCAAAGCGGAGGTAAGAACCGCTGGTAGGTTTCAAGGCGTTATTACGACCATCGCGCTGTATGCCAAATTGGAATAGCAGTAAATCGTCTATACCTGTGCCAGATTGACTTAGAGGAACTAGTTGTGTGGGCAGGTTATTTTCATAGACTGTTCCTTGAGTTATCAGCCTACCACTAGCATCACGGATGGAAACTTGTTGATACTGCAAGCCTGCTGAAGCCGTCCATTGAGAAAATTGGTAGGGATTGGGGCTGAGGGGACGGGTAAAGGTGACACCGCCACCTAACCGTAGTACACGGGGGATGTCGCCACTAGTGCTACCAGGTGTTACAGTTTCTATGTTGTTATCTTTGCCCTGAAAAATCAACGAAATCGAACTGCGGCGAAAAATATTCGTTGTGTAGGAAGTTCTATAGGGGTCTTTATCAATCCACGGGTCTGTAAAACGGAGGTCAAACAGCAATTCTGTCTGTCCCACTTGGACTTCTGCCCCTAATTTTTGGTTTCTACCGTTGAGGTTTTGTTGTTGATAACTGACAGTACCAAATAGTCCACTGGCAGAACTAATACCAGCCCCAAGAGCAATGGAACCGCTGTTACGTTCGGCGACGTTGACGACTACATTCACCTTGCTGGGGTCACTCCCAGGGTCAAGAGAAACGTTCACGTCTTCAAACAATCCCAGCCCAAATATCCGCTGCAGGTCTTTTTGGACGATGTTGCGGTTGAATACTTGTCCTGGCTTCAACTCGACTTCTCGTTTAATGATATAATCCTGCGTCCGCCCCCGGATGGGTTTTCCTTTATCGTCTGTGTCTTGTCCGTCTTTATTGCGGAACCGGACTCTAATGTCTTCTACTACCCCTTCGGCTACTTGCAGGGTGACAACTCCAGTTTCTGATACCTGGGGCGCTCCAATGACGTTCGCCAACACGTAGCCTTTATCTTGATACTGTTTGGTTAACTTCTTGATCCCTTCCTGTAAGTCGCGGAGATTGAGTATTTTACCATACTGGTCGCGAAAGATTTCGTCCGTTGTATTAGCAGGTAATACGGAAGCAACACCAGTACCAGGATTGGCTTGAATTTGTACCTTGGTGAGGGTGGGGTTAGGCTGGACGACAAAACTTACCCGTACTCCTAAGGGTGTATCTTCTGGTTGGGCTTGGACATTGGAAAAGAAACCAGTGCCAAAGATGGCATTAATATCTTCTTGTAGCTGGGAGCGCGTTGTTGTTCTGCCCGCTTGGGTACGAATTACTTTGTAAACTCGGTCTTCCAGTTCTGGTGGAAGTTGTCCTGTTTGAGATTTGACAGCTACCTCTGATACCAATACGCGGGGTTCAGTTGTATTTGATGTGTCTGGAGTCGTGGGAATTACAGGCGTCCCTAGGGGTGGGCTGGGATTATTTTGATTGGGAGTGGGGACTGGGGCTGGCGTTGGCGTTGGTTTTTGAGTACCTGTAGGCGGAATCTTGGGACTTGGTTTTGGGACTGTTGGCGTTACAGGCTGTAGGGTTGGGGTTGTTTGCGAAATTTGGATCGGGGAAGGCGTTGCTAAATTTGTTGGGAAGGCGGCGATTGCACGGGACTGCAAACCCTCAAGTCCACTTGCCCCTATAGGCTTCAAGCCTGATTCTTGGTTTGGCTGAAATTTACCTGAATCAATGTCCTTTGGGGACGGTTGATTTGTCGTCAGTGTGAAAACTTCTGTTGTCTGTTTTGATTTGTCTGCTGTTTGTGCATTTGCACTCAGCGAGCCGCTAACCGGGGCTACAATTGCTACTGCTGCCACCAATACGGGAGATAAACGCATTTTATTCATTATTCCTCTTCACATCCACACACCATCACAAAGCAATCATGCTCTCATACCCAAGGCAAAAATAAAAACATCATTTTTTACTTTTGAGATTTCTTAGTTGTTACCTTTGGCATTTAATTTTTACTATCTACAACTTGTAGCACTCTTTGTAAAACCTCCTCGTAGGCATTCTCGACGTTTCCTAAATCCTGGCGAAAACGGTCTTTATCCATGACTCGGAGGTGAGGATCTGTTTCGACTGTATTCCATAACCGGCAAGTGTCGGGGCTAATTTCATCTGCCAAAAGCAATTGCTGTTGTGAGTCCAACCCAAACTCTAGTTTGAAGTCTACTAAAGTAATACCGCACCGCTGCCAAAAATCCTTGAGAAATTCATTGATTTGCAATGCTAGATGGGCAATTGTCTCAACTTGTTCCTCTGTAGCTAGTTTCATCAGGTAGAGGCGATCGCGTGTCAATAAGGGATCTCCTAATTCATCGTTTTTATAATAAAACTCTACCAAAGGCTGTTTGAGAATCTGACCCAGTGGTAATCCTGTTTGCTTGCACAGACTACCAGCGGCAATATTTCTGACAACAACTTCTAATGGCACAATTTTGACTGCCTTCACCCGCATTTGGTTTGGGGCTGGGCTGTCAATAAAGTGAGTCTTAATACCATACACTTCCAATTCTTGAAATAGTTTACTGGAAATGCTACAATTAATTTTTCCCTTGCCGACGATACTGCCGCGCTTTTGGGCATTAAACGCAGTGGCATCATCCTTGAAATCAGCCAATAATACTTCCGGATTGTCGGTTGTGTAGAGAATTTTGGCTTTGCCTTCGTATAACTTGGTATGAACAGACATGGCAGGAGGTAGATTTTTAGGTGATGAGGAGCTTTTGTCCTTTGAGGCTAAACCATTTTATCTTTAGTTATTCCTCAATAACCATCACTCAACCGTAAGACCTCAAAAAATACCAGTCATACACAACTATTTGCCAGATGACTTAATATAATTAAAAGTATATTTTTTGACAATTCCACAAGAGGTAAGAGGTTGTTTGAAAATTGGTTGGCTGTGATTTTAGGAACTTCCAAATAAAAAAACATCCAAGAATTTCTTGTGGGGTAGGCGTCTCGCCCGCCCGTAGACAAAGGCGGGCAAGACTTAAGTGCGGGACGCTAGGCGCAGCTTGCTTAAGAGGAGGGGTACGGCGTGAGCGCTCAGTCGAACGCTGCCCACCCCACAAGATTGGATAATTTATTTCTGGGAAATCCCTGAGGAATTGATTGGAGATAAAAGTCCCGCAATTCATCGGTGTATCTAAGGGTATCTAGAACGTTTTATTACCGACAAGAGGACTGGGAAAATATCCTCTAACATGTCAGAGGTAATTTATAAGGGTATAGCAGATTTAAGGATAATTATTTTTAGTAGAAAAAAAATTTTGTCATAGACAGGACTTACCCACAAACTAGGATTTTACCTCATTACCAGCGTTAAGAAGGCGAGTGCATCTCACACAGCAGTCATCGCCAAGGCTGATTTTTGATTACGAATACGTTAGTTCTAATAAAGATGAGAGTTGCTGTTGATTCAGCTTCAAATTACAAAACAGGGGGAGTTAAAGAAATGGTGAATAAAGATGATTTTCTCTATCCTCGTGGTCGTTACTATGGTCATGTCAAGCCAGAAAACTTGGTTTTCAATGCGAATTTACAAGAATTTGCCCAGCGAGTAAGTTATCTTTGTAACTTAGAAACAGGAGGAAAAATACCGCCTGGTCAAGCTTACGAACAAATTAAGACTCTATGGAAAGATTTGAAACGCACGAAAAAACAACTGAAAATTGGTGAAGAACCCTTTCCAAAATGATGATGGGGAAATTCAAGGTTAATAGTCAAGAGTCGTCAATCTAAAATCCTCAAGCTGCGTCCCCTTGTGGGCGCAGTCAATCTAAAATCTAAAATCCAAAATCTAAAATTGTTTGACTACTTCTCAATCATTGTCCACACACCATCCCAAGAATCTGGGGGTGGTGTTTGCAGATAATTATGAGCGCGTTCGAGGTGAATATGAACGCCTTGATCTTTGGGGCGGATATTTTGAGCGGCTTCAAAACAGGCGATCGCTTGTGTAAAATTACCTAAGATATAAGCATCACGTCCCCGATGATAATGGGATAAAAATTCTTCGGTGATGGCGTCTAGGGGAGAAGTGCGATCGCTAATTAACTCGTAAATATTTACCGCCTGATGTTTACCTTTGACGCGAATTTTATCTAACTGACGTACCCAAATGCGATCGCTGCATAATTGGTAAGTAAATTCACTTAAAATAATATCACAACCATATTCTTTAGTAACGCCTTCGAGTCGCGAACTTAAATTCACGCCGTCCCCGATAACAGTGTAATCCATGCGTTTTTGGGAACCGATATTACCCGAAACCACCTCGCCTGAACTAATTCCAATCCCAATATGGATTTGTGGCTGCGCCTGAATAATCCGCCGTTGATTAAATTCAGCGAGTCTTTGACGCATATCTAAAGCCGCCTGTACCGCCCGCCAAGCATGATTTTCGGTTAGGGGTAGGGGCGCACCAAACACAGCCATTAAAGCATCGCCAATAAACTTATCCAGGGTGCCTTCATAGTTAAAAACTGCCTCTACCATTGTTTCAAAATACTGATTGAGCAGCGATACCACCTCAGCCGCTCCGAGATTTTCCGTAAGTGTTGTATAACCTCGGATATCAGAAAACAAGATAGTCACATCTTTGCGCTCACCCACCATTAAAGCATCTTCCCCCAAAGCCATCACTTGTTCCGCAACATGGGGCGTCAGGTAGCGATACATGGTAGTTTTCATGCGTTTTTCCTGACTAATATCTTCCAACACCACCAAACCACCGCGCACACCGCCTTCTGGGTTAGTTAAGGGATTAACAGTCAGATTGGTGCTGCGTTCTAATTTTTGCACCTCTTTAGCACTGAAAAGTTCAACTTTGGGGGTTAATGCTTGATTCCAGGGGATAAAAACATCTGGATTGGTGCGATCGCGCATTGCTAAAATTGAGTATTCACAAGGCGATTCTGGCGATTTGCCGCAATTATCATTGCACAGTTCTGAGTCATGGGTTTCATTCGTTAATGCAGCATCACAACTGACAACTTTACATATTCCCACAGTTAAACTTTGTTCTGGGACATAATGTTTTGCCCCAAATTTTAAGCTATCTTCCAGTCGCATTTGCAAATTTTCAATTGGTACAACCTCCCAAACTAAACGATTAATTAAATTTTTTTCCCACAACAGTTTGTGACTTTTAGTGTTAGCTTCCCCTAAAGGACAACCGAGTAATTCTAGGGCTGCATCATTAATTGTGACAATCCGCCCTGCCATATCTGTCGAAATCACCGCATCTGATAAACTTTGAAGTATATCTTTTTGATACTGTTTTTCTAATAAAACATTTTCAAACAACCGAGCATTTTCCAAGGCGATTCCGGCTTGGATATTAAAAGCCCGCATAAATTCTTCATCAGAAGCAGTAAAACTACCTTGTTGCTTATTAATTAACTGTGTTACACCAATCAATTCATTAGCAGAATTAAACACTGGTAAACAAAGAATATTTCGAGTTACATACCCAGTTTTATTATCTGTAGTAGGATCAAAACGGGGGTCTTTATAGGCATCCGTTATATTCACAGCATTCCCTGTAGAAGCCACATAGCCAGCAATACCACGATTGCAGGGAATGCGAATTTCCCTCAAATTTGTGCCATCTGCCGCTGCTGCTACTTTTGTCCACAATTCGCCCATTTCTTTAAGATATAAAAACAGAGTGCTACGATCTGCTTGCATTAAAATCCGGGCTTGTTCCATTACTATTTGCAAAGTAGTCTCCAAATCTAAACTTTGACCTAATGTCTGAGTTGCTCGCAAAAGAGCTGTTGCACCCCGTTGATTGCGAGCTGCAACATAAAAAGACTGACAACTTTCCAGAATAATACCAATAGAAGTAGCAAAATTTTGAAATTGCTCCTCATCATTTTGATCAAAGGCTACATTTCCCGCTTTATTCGCCAGTTGTACTACCGCGACAATCTGGTTTTTACTACTCATCACTGGCATACATAAAATGTTACGAATTTTGTAGCCCATTTGTTTTTCCATTTCTGGACTAAACAGTGGGTGAGTAGAGGTTTCTGCTATATTTAGATATTCACCTGTAGTAGCCACATGACCAGGAATACCAACTGTAATGGGAGCGCGAATTTCTAAGAATCTTTCGCTATTATCTTGGGGAATTTTCGACCACAGTAGATTTTTGTCATAGTCTACTAAAAAAATCGTTGTGTGTTCTGCTTGGAGAATTTGACCAATTTTGAGGGTGATAGCTTCTAGCACCTTCTCCAACATAGTTTCTAGAGCTTCATTATTGATTAAATCAATTGCTCTGAGAAATTGCTGGAATTCAGCAGTGATAAATTCGAGCAAACAACCAAATTGGTTAACTGAAAGGTCTTTAACAAGACTTAGTAGGGTTTGGCTGCGATTAACTTGTGTAAGATCAGTTAATGTCGTCAGGACGCTACCAGGATTGGGAAGTGTCATGGGGATTTGAAATTTTAGATTTTAGATTTTAGATTTTTCTCTCTATATATCATTTAATTGTAAATTGGGCATGGGGTATGGGGTATGGGGCATGGAGTATGGGGCATGGGGCATGAGGCATGGAGAAAAGTCACCAATGCCCATCCACTTGCCCTGAGCGAACGCGAGTGCGTCTGTATAACCATTTTTGAGTAATTTCTACCATAACCGTTATTGCCAGTTAGGGACGAATTTAAGCAGATAATTCGAGTTTTTCCTGAATTGTGAGATCAAGTAGGGGATAAACTTTCTCCTGTGGAGTAATCAATTCTGCACAGTTGGACTTAATATTTTGTCGCTGCTTTTGGACAAAATCAGAGATATCCTCAATATTGACAATCCAATCTCTGGCGTAAGCAGCTAATATTTGACCACGTAAACCTAACTGAATTGCACGTCGTTCCAGCTTTTCTCCAGATGGGCTATGATCTGGGTCCCATTGTAAGCGGACTTGGGAATTCTTTAGCTGTTGTTGCCACTCACTTTGACTTGGGTATATTTCTGGCACATAATGGGAATGAACCGCTGTAGCTAAAATTTCATCGAAAGCCTTGCGTTTAATCCAAATTGCCAACACCACCTCTTGATCGGTTTTTGTACCCCACCCTGAACGATACATCATCCAGAGAAATCCCGGTTTAATCCAACTCATACGGTCAATTTTAAATTCACCACCAAAATAACCATTGCTAGCAGCGAAGTGACCAATTTTTAGCTAA
>CAVYXS010000018.1:0-17404 GCA_963772205.1 uncultured cyanobacterium | reverse complement strand
TCCGCTGCGCGGCCACGTCGGCGTAGTTGAGCTTCGCGCCCGCTGCGGGCGGAACGCGCTTCGTATACGACATCCGCCTCGCCTCGCCTGTCCCCGGCCTTGCCTTGCTCGTGCGCGCTGCGCTCACGCGCTCGATCACGCAGGCTCGCTGGCCAAAGTCGAACGCAACGCCTGACCGAACTGCCGCGCGGCCGTCATCCGTCCATTTGCGACGCGGTCACGGGCATGCGCAACTACGCATCCTCACGGGCGCCTATCGTCTCCTGCTCGTGTCCTACGCTCCCTTCTCAGCCTCGTCCTCGGCCCACGAAGAGGCCGTGCTGCGCTTTCCCTACGACGAGCGCCTGCGCCAGCTCCTGCGCGCGATCCCCGGTCGGCGCTGGGACCCCCTCGAACGGTGGTGGCGCATCCCGCTCGGTCCAGACCAGAGCTTAGGCGCCGCCTGCTGGCCGGCCTGCCGGGGGCCGCCCGGACGTGAGCGAGTTCAGGGGTTAAAAAGAAGGTATTGCAATCAGGATGATTCAGGTTTTGAATTCCATCAACAACCACAGCACTATCAATAGGGCGGGGTTTCTCGCCTTGCTGTTTGACTTGTGACTGATACCATTTGGGAGCAGAATTAATTAAATCTGCATTAGTTGTGAGGGTTAATATACCGCTAGAATGTCCGTTTTTCCTAGCAAGTTTTTTAGTAACATCTCGATTAATTACTACTCGCGGACTGACATATAAAAATATGAAACCTTGAGACTGCTGCTGCAGAAATTGCATCACAGCCGTGGTTTTACCAATTCCTGGATTTCCTTCGAGAGCAATCACATTAATTTTACCAAATTGTCCTGAATTTAGTCCAGATATAACTGCAGTTTCGTGGATGGTTCGCAGAGGAATTTGTGGTTTTTCTGGACTTTGTTGATTGAGAGTTTCTGTAAAATGAGATTGGGGATTACCGCCAAAAAATTCCCTGAGTGCGTCTGTTTCTTCAATAGCCGCGATCGCTTGCTCCCGCGCAATTTCTTGCATGGGGTTATAGAAGGATTCTACTTGCTCGTGAAACTGGAAGTGCAGTTGTTCACCTAACTCTGGTTGTTGGGCTATTAACTGGGCTTGCTGCTGAAAATCACCGGGTAGCGATCGCACTAATTTATTGAACACAACCCGAATTTCTTGCTCTAGTTCATTGGGTGTATCATCACTGATTTTCTGAACATTGCGATAGGCTTCACCCAAAGATTTCATCAATTTGGTTCTGGGATCTGCTTCTGGTTGTTCTTGACAAAAACGGGCGGAAATGCTTTCAAAGCCATTAGATGTGATAGCGATCGCTCTGGCGTTACAAGCTCCTGCTAATTTACCAGATGAGCGTAACAAATGAATCAATCGCTCGGTGTATGATGATGCCTGACAAAGTTTATATAATGGTTTATCTAAACCACTAAATGCTGTCAGGTGATTTTTGATATTAGATGAGAGCGAAAATTCCTCACCTTCAACTTCAGCACAAACTCTAGAAAATACCCCACGAGCATCAATATATCTAGCATAACGGTTAATTTCTTCACGGTGCGGCGTTTCGGTGGTAAAATCTGCCAATTTTTGCGGTGCATTATAAGAAAACTCTAAACACAACAGCGAATGCTGAAACTTTTTGCCAATTGTATTTCCCCACCATAAAATAAAATCTGCTCTGGCTGGTTGTCCTGTTTTGACTAATGCTAAATCTGGTTGTCCTGGAAGGTTAAAAGCGTGTTTAAATTCCCGCGCCGTTGTTTCTTTTTCTGCATCAAATTGTATTTGTTCTCCAGGAAGCACCAACGGACACCAAATCGCCACTAACTCTGCTTTATGACTAGGATTTTGTTTCAGGTATTCCCGGATTGCTGTCCAACCTAAACCATAGCCGAGTACCAACAAATGACGCACCATTGTTCCTACCCATTCTTTAGCATTCGGGTCGGTTAAATTGAAGCTTTTCACTAGTTGGTTGTAAATATCTCCATTCTTAATACTTTGCCAAGGTTTAAGAACGGGATGTTCAGAATTCAACAATTCTTGATGAATTAGCTTTTGCAGCACACCACGTTTGACAGCAATTTCAAATACCTGTCCCCAAATAGAAGCCTGTGACAAAAAAGATAGTTCCATTATTTTCTGCGGTGGAGAACTTGCGAAATATGAGTCAGTACAGCGGGATAACTAAGTAATACTTTTCCTTTACGACGATTATGCAAAACTTCCACTTCTCCCGCCGCTTCAATAGTATTAGGTGATATCCAACTAAAGGGGTCTAAAACTGGAATTAATTGTCCTTGTTTCACACCCCGTTCGGCTTCGATAAAGTGTAAGCCACGCAACATCGCAATCAAGCCGGGATGAATGGGAGATTGTTGTTCTGGATTGATCAAATGTTGACGAGCGCGTTCAGTCCAATCAATATTACTAATCCGTCGGTCTGATACCAAAAAATAAACGCAAAAACCAGACTGTGGACGCTGTTGTTCTTGTACTGCAAATAGTGTGGCAAAGGTGTAAACTGGAATTACATCGCGGACATGGACTGTTTCTAGAGAATGCAAAAAATTTGTATGGTCTCCAGCGCGTAAAATTTCAAATCCGGCTTCAGTGCGATCGCGTTTATGCAATCTTGTGGCGGGAAAAACATCCCGCAACAGGGTGTAAATCGTTAAGTCAGGAAAGGTCTGAAACACATCTTCTAAAAATTCTTTTGGTGTCAAAGCCGAATTGTAATCTGCAGTGCGATTAAATCGGCGACCACCATAAGCATGAGATAATAAAATAATGTGCTGACAGCCTTGAGCTTTCAGATTACCAATTTCTTCTTGCACTAAGCGTTGTTTGCGGAATTTTTCGGGAGAATCAACAATATCAGATTGCATCCGCTCTGTTTTAATTTCATAACCTAAAAACGGATGAGTCACGGCTGTAGCAGTGTAACTTTGGGTGAGCAGAAGATAACCTTTTTCGTCTTCATTCAAATAACTACCCTCATCACAAGGACGAGTCGCATAGGAAATTAAACCAATTTTCCCGACTGTTGGCGTATTTGGGGTACTAATTACCAGAGGAAACGCACTTAATAAAGCATCAAAAATGCCACGCTTAATATATGGTGTTTTAGCTAGGTTTTTCAGGACAATTCCCTGCATCCTGATATGAGTATCTTCAGCTAAGATATTTTCTAAAGTTTGAGCAGCGGCATAAATATAAGAATCTCCACTGGTTTCATCACTTTCTTGACCCTGTTCTTGTAGCCGCAGCATTAAAGTTGTAAATTCTTGATGACCAACTTTTTTTAGTTTGTCGATAATCCGCCATAAACAGCAATAAACTAAAACTTCAAATCCAGCAACCGCCGCTGCATGATACTGTTTACTTTCCTCATTTCCTTTTTCTTTATCTCGCCGAGTGAGAGTTTTAACATCATATTCAATTTCAATTGCGGCTGGTAATATCCACGCTTCAGCTGACAAAGTATCTGGGGAAATATCATACTTCAATTCTTTCCCCTCCGGTTTAAATCCACGAGGTCGCCAAATAACTTGTAAGAGTTGTTGTGGTAATAAACGCTGTGATTGAATTGTTTGTGAATTGTCTTTAATGATCAAATTGTGTTCAGAAATATCCGCACTTACCTGAACTGAAAATAAAAGTTCTGGTGCTTCTGGAGTATCACAAATTTCAATGTGTTTAAACCATTCTATCTTTTCTAGGGAACGGTCAGGAGCGCTTTTTAATAAATTTCCCGTCCCTGGTGTCGCTCCTTCTAATCGCGACCATTCAATAATGCTACGCTTAACACAGATAAATTGTGGGGAGGATTGACGCTGAACTTGGGAAATTATTTTTTGTCCTTTAGTGCCCAGTACATCAATCAAACTTGTAGCAATTAATTGCATGGATTTTGCACGCGATCGCAAATCTTCTATAATCTGTTTGACAGCTTCTTTGCCACCACTTCTCAAAGTTTCTAAACTTTGCTGTACTAAATTAGATAAATCTCCTGTACCCAGCTTCTCTTCAGCTGAGTGGGGAATGACAACTGCTAAAAAAATCAGTGTAGCTAAATTACGAGAAATTTTATTTGGTTGTAGTAATGAATTTTCATCAGTTGGCAGTAATTCTTTGCCAATTTGGTCAAGTCGTGCCTCAAAAGCCGGTTTATTCGCTTCTGGATTGTTACCATTAATCCGAAAGCGATAGCTAACCTCACGGACAACACCGTAACTAGTTAAGAGTTGATTGCTGACTTTTTCTTCAAAAATTTGAGTTTTCCACTCAGGCCGAAACCGGGAGACAAGAATAAAAAATTGCTGTGTTTAAATAATCCAGTAATTCAAATTCTGCAGCAACGCCAAAATGACCGGTTAAATCAACACTATAACCAGCTTCTTTCGCCAATGCTACGAAACTATTGACTCGCTGTACATATTCTACCAGTATTTGATATTTTGGCTGATGATTAGCACGACAATGTTCTGCGATTGCCTGCATAATCCGAAATGTAATTGTCAGCCTGACTCGCGCTAATGCTTCATCATCCAAAAAGTTTAAAAATCTAGTTAACTGACTATCTAATCTATCTTGTTCTGCATCAAAACTATCAATAGCTGTCTCAATTTCATATTCATTCCAATTAAGTTGATTTTGCAGATATTCCCTCAATGCATGGCTCATCCGCTGAAAATAATCATCCGCATCAATTCTTTCCAAGGCGGAAATTACTTTAGCTACAGCTTTATTTTGAGTCTTACTTTTATTCTCTGTATTTGGGAAAGCTATGGGGACAAGATTAGCTGTATTGATTGGATTATTAAAAGACGTATTTCCGGCTTTTGCTAATTGCTGAAGCTGTTGCATTGGTTTATCTAACAGCAGCAAAGGTAATAAGCTTTCTGGAGGTAAAGCTGCATCAATTGCAGAAATTAACTTATCTAAAGCGACAGGTAGCTTAACTTTATTATCTTCCTTTAAATAACCGCCAATGCGTAGCCTATTTCCAAAATTTGGCATGGTTGACAAATTCTGAATAAATCCGCCGCCTTCAGCCGGATTAAAAGCTGCTTTAAAATCCTGGTTTCCAAATAGCCGACGCACCACTGCTGAAGTAGATAATCTCAGACGTTTCTTTTGCTCATCGAAAATAAACAGCTGATAGTAGTCGGGATGTAAAACTTCAGTATTTTCCCTATTCTCTTTCGGAGAAATAGCTTTAGCTAGTAATTCTACGAGTGTAGCTAAATCAATACAAGGCTTAGGTAAACCTGCCTGAATTTGGGCACCACCACGATTTTGTGTAACCATATTTGTTTTTTTCTCAACACCAGTCGTTTGACTGCTTCAAATGTTCAAGCTTGGCAGATTGAACAAATGGAATCTTTCTTAGAGTAACTTGAGTATAACCAATGTGTCAATTAAATGTAAAATTTCTCAACTTACATATAACCCTTCACACCTAAAATAAAAGCATATTAGATTATGGATAAATTAACAGTTATGATCATCCCCAATCCCCAATCCCCAATCATGTCCATTATCGTCTTCGGCAGCATTAATATCGACTTGGTAGCCACCGCACCCCGCCTACCCCTCCCAGGCGAAACCTTGTTAGGAGAAGACTTTTTTAAAGTACCAGGAGGCAAAGGTGCAAATCAAGCCGTAGCATTAACCCGCTTGGGAATTCCTACGGAAATGATAGGACGTGTAGGCGCAAATAGTTTTGGTGCAGAACTAATTGAAAATTTGCAAAATTCAGGTGTACAAACTGATAATATTTTGGTGGATGAAACTGTTAGTTCTGGCGTTGCTATCATTACTGTAGCTCATTCTGGGGAAAATCAAATTGTGGTGATTCCCGGTGCAAATGGGCAAGTAAATCAGGAAGATGTAGAAAGATTATCCCAGTTACTACCAGAAAGTTCAGCGCTACTTTTACAATTAGAAATTCCCATTTCTACTGTAGTTGCAGCTGCTAAAGCTGCTCACAAAGCACAAGTAAAAGTAATTCTCGATCCTGCACCGGCACAGTCTGATTTACCAGATGAACTTTACCCATTGGTAGATATTCTCACACCGAATGAAATTGAAGCCGGACAGTTGGTAGGTTTTGCTGTAAGTGATCCAGAGTCAGCAGCAAAAGCCGCTGCGGTGTTATTGCACAGGGGTGTGAAATGTGCGATTATCAAACTCGGTGCAAAAGGTGTTTTTTGTGCCAATGCTACAGAAAGTTTTTTTGTGCCTGCATTTGCTGTCAATACAGTTGATACAGTAGCCGCAGGTGATGCTTTTAATGGGGGTTTAGCAGCCGCACTTTACGAAGGACTTTCTTTACATCAAGCCGTAATTTGGGGTGCGGCTGCAGGTGCTTTAGCTACTACCAAACCTGGCGGACAAACTTCCCTACCTGATAGGTTTACTTTTGATGCGTTTCTGCAGGAAAGGGGAATTTAATGTACTGTAGAGGCGCAGAGAACACTCCAGAGAGGAGATAAAAAACTAACTATTTTCCAATATCTTCATTCCAAAGTTCGGGGTTGGTGGTAATAAACTCACTCATCATTTTTTCGCATTCATCAAGATTGAGATCAATTACTTCTACACCGTGAGATACCATAAATTCTTTGGCGCCAGGAAAGGTTCTGGATTCTCCGGCGATGACTTTTTTAATTCCAAATTGTACCACCGCTCCAGCGCACAAATAGCACGGCATTAAGGTTGAATATAATGTTGTACCTCTGTATGTGCCTACTCTACCAGCATTGCGGAGACAATCAATTTCGGCATGGGTGACAGGATCACCGTCTTGTACGCGCTTGTTGTGTCCTCTGCCGAGAATTTTACCATCCTTGACGAGGACGGAACCGATAGGAATTCCCCCTTCTTGTCTACCTTGTTTTGCTTCTTGAATTGCAGCTTGTATAAACTCATCCATTACTTATATTCTCCTTTTATATAAAACGCAGATGCAAGCAGATAAACGCGGATAGAACTTCTGTTATTGCACTATTTTAGCCTTGACACCCCACTACGTATCTTTTGATAAATCAAACCGGATTCCTATAGATTTGATGGGATTATCTCATATTCCGGTTGCAGAAAGCACAGTGCGAGGTATAAATCTTTTTTCTCGTCTCTATCGCCGAGATTCATCTATGCAATAGAATGAATATTTCTAGCTTTCAGTAAATTCAAACCTAAAAAAATAGCGGCAATACTACCAGCGACAGAAATTTCACCTTGGGCTATTTTATCTACAACTGATTCTACAGGAATGAATAAAACTTCAATTTCTTCTGTACTATCTAAATTTTGCTCGCCTACTTTGATGACATTTTCAGCTAAAAATAAATGTATTTGATTAGTATCTTTACTCGGTTTATCATATATGGTGGCAATTTTGCTCATTTTTTCGGACATATAACCGGTTTCTTCTCGTAATTCTCTAGTTGCAGCTACTTCCGCACTCTCTTGTGCTGGATCAAAAAGACGGCTGGTAATTCTACAAAAAATTCACCTATAGCATGTCTGTATTGTCTAACAAATATCATCTCTTGGCTACTGGTAATAGGTAATACCATTGCAATATCAGGCTTTATGCTGACAAAAAAATCATCTATAATTTTACCATTAGGTAATTCTATTTCATCTTGCCTGACCTGACACCAGCGATGATCCAAAACCATTTTTGATTGCAGAATTTTCCATTTTTTCATCTTTTTCATCAACTAGTAAAAGGGGATAAAAATCTTTATAAAATTTTTGACATTTAAATCTTGAATGTAAAAAAGTATAACAGATGTCTGAAATAATCAAAACTTCCTACTTACACTGTTTTTTAGCTCTGAACTAAAATCAGTAAAATTATGCAAATACATGGACAAATATTTACCGTAAATAAGCGGTTTCCTTTGACTATTAGTCGTGGCACAACGGCACAGACGACGAATCTCTGGGTAAGCATTTCTCAGGATGGGATCGAAGGTTGGGGGGAAGCATCACCTTTTGGCGTCGGCAACCATCGACAATCAACTGATACAATCAAAGACGGCTTGCAAGCAGTCATACCGATATTGCAAGCATTCCATCCTTTACAACGGCAGCAAATTGAGCAAGTATTAACAACAGCACAGATTCCTTCCTCAGTCAGAGTCGCGATCGATATTGCCTTACATGACTGGCTAGGCAAGCATGTAGGCTTACCACTATGGCAACTCTGGGGACTCGATCGCCATCTCATCGTCCCAACTTCCGTAACAATTGGCATTAATTCCCCAGAAGGGGCTAGGGCTAGGGCGCGGGATTGGTTACAATTTACTGATGTCCGCTTATTCAAGGTGAAGCTAGGTAGTCCCGATGGCATCGATGCAGATCAGAAAATGCTTAAAGCTGTGCAAGCAGAAGCACCTGATATAGAATTCTTTGTTGATGCCAACGGTGGTTGGAGTTTGGCAGATGCGAAACAAATGTGTAAAAGGCTGGCTGATTTAGGTATAAAGTATATAGAACAGCCACTGCCACGGGGACAAGAACAAAGTTTACCGGAACTTAAGGCGTATTCACCCCTACCCATTTTTGTTGATGAAAGTTGCTTTACCAGTGCTGATATTCCCCATCTAGCAAACTACGTGGATGGCATTAATATCAAACTTATGAAATCGGGAGGCTTAACCGAGGCTATGCGGATGGTACATACAGCACGAGCCTATGGATTACAAGTGATGTTCGGCTGCTATTCTGACAGCTCCTTAGCCAATACAGCCGCAGCCCAGCTGGCACCACTAGCTGATTATCTCGATTTAGACAGTCACCTTAACTTAATTGATGATCCCTTCACGGGTGCATCTGTACAAGAGGGCAGAATTTTGCCCAACGATTTACCTGGCTTGGGGGTACAACATAGTGCGTTTGCCGCTTAATCAACGAATAGCTATTCTGTTACATGAAGGAACTAGTGGAACTCAGGGAAAAACAGGGCTGTCACTTTTACGTTACAGTGAGTCTCCAATAGTTGCAGTCATCGATCGCGAAGCTGCTGGTAAATCTTTGCAAGAATTAACAGGTATCAAGCGTCATGTGCCGATTGTACCATCGGTAGCCGCAGCTTTAGAGTATCAGCCTGAAGTCTTGGTTATAGGTATTGCCCCCAAAGGCGGTGCTGTACCAGATGATTATTGGCAGGAGATTAAAGATGCTCTCCAAGGGGGAATGTCCCTGGTAAATGGTTTACATACACCATTGGCAAATATGCCACAGTTAAATGCACTGCTCAAACCAGGGCAAATAATTTGGGATGTGCGGAAAGAGCCACCTAATTTAGGTGTTGCTAGCGGTTTGGCTCGCACCCTCCCCTGTCGGCGAGTGTTGACAGTGGGCACCGATATGGCTATTGGCAAAATGTCTACTAGTTTAGAACTACATTGGGCTGCGAAACTACGGGGCTGGCGTTCTAAATTCCTCGCCACAGGTCAAACAGGTGTAATGTTAGAAGGTGATGGTGTAGCCTTAGATGCCGTGCGGGTAGACTTTGCCGCTGGTGCTGTAGAACAGATGGTCATGCGCTATGGTAAAAATTACGACATTCTACAAATTGAAGGACAAGGTTCACTGCTGCACCCAGGCTCAACAGCTACCCTACCCCTAATTCGCGGTTCCCAACCCACCCAACTCGTACTAGTGCATCGGGCAGGACAAACTCATAACCGTAATAATCCCCATATACCAATTCCTAGTTTACCAAAAATCATTCGCCTGTATGAAACCGTTGCTAGTGCTGGTGGTGCTTTTCCATCCGTACCAGTTGTGGGTATCGCTTTAAACACAGCCCATCTGGATGATACTGCGGCTCTGGAGGCGATCGCCCAAACCACAGCAGAAACTGGTCTACCCTGTACCGATGTCGTACGTTTTGGTGCGGGTATACTATTGGATGCAGTGATGCAAAGTTAGGTTTTGTTGGCGTTACCATCCCCTTCATCTCCCCAAGTTTCCCTGATGTTCACACTTAAAACCAAGACGTTTCCAAAGTTGCATATCTACATCACTAAGTTTGGTTAAATTTGAACATGACGGCTGCATAAATTGACTCAAACCCGCCCAAAATAGACTACGAGTTACATCCAATCCAGTTTTCAGCCAAGACTCCCGATTACCAGGAATACCTTGCTCTTGTACAATATCAGGCTCTACCCAAATACCATGAGCATCCCAAAAGAATCTGTGCCAACCATTTGGCTCGTGGTAAGTGACTTGGGGAAGTAATCAACTTGACTTTATGCACGGCCCAATGTCGGAAAATGGGAACACCATAGTAAAAATTTTCAAAAGTGGAATTCGCACAATTTTCTAACCAAACGTTTTGTAACTCTGACGCTCTCTCTGAAAAATTAACCACACACAAGGCTCTGGGGAACCATGAGAAATTAAAATTGGGATTTGGGGGTTTTTTTGGCTAACTTGACGACATATATTTCCCGACGAATACTCCCACCCAGCACAAAATAGGTATCTACTGGCTTGGAAGATGCAGAAACTAGGGTTATAGTGGTACAAATCAGCCAAATACCCAGAACAAGGCATACACCCAAACCTAGTTTTTGTAACAATTGCCACAATTTTCCGAATTTTCCCCTATGGGGAATTGTTGATTTGATGGGACCTTTACGTTTCATGAGATAACTAAGAAAAGCATAGTTGGTTCAAGCTCAAAATACCTGCAATTAATCCAGCAAAGTGCTATCTTATAAAAGTAATCGGAGGTGTAAAGTTGACACAGCCAAAAGTGTCACATCATCATGTAACAGTTCCGGAGAAAGCTAGGCAACCAAGAAATGATTGTTTAAAGGTAAAGCTATATTTTTAGCATCATTACCACAGAAAAATGATGAAAAGAGTATAGCTAAATTTGGGTATAAAACTTAAAATTTTCTGGAAAGTCTGATTGCTAAACTGTCAACAACACAATTATTCCAGCTGATATACATGAACCAATCTGCGAAACGTTACTCGCCGCTCCAAGCAGCCTTGATTGGTGGAGCGATCGCCACGACGGCTACTGTATCTGTGTTTGGTCCCGCCTGGACTCGCAGCGTTCGTGCCGCCCTACAAGATAGCCCGAAAACAGTAGTTGATCAAGTATGGCAACTGGTGAATCGTGAATATGTTGATGGCAAATTTAATCAACAAAATTGGCAAGCAATTAGGCAAAGTCTTCTCAACAAAGACTACTCTTCTCGTGAAGAAGCTTACGTCGCCATCCGCGAAGCTTTACAGAAATTAGGGGACCCATACACTCGGTTTATGGACCCCAAACAGTATGAAGCCCTCACCAGCCAAACTTCTGGGGAAGTCTCTGGAATTGGCATACGCATGGAATTAAACGACACAACCAAGCGGCTAACTGTTGTCGAAGCTATAGAAAATTCTCCCGCACTCAAAGCTGGGATCAAAGCAGGCGATGAGATTTTAGCAATTGACGGCAAATCCACTCTGCAGATGAAAGTCGATGATGCCTCAAAGCTGATTCGGGGTAGTGCTGGTACTCCTGTGACACTGCGCCTCGGACGCTCAGGGAAGAATGAGTTTGATCTCAAACTCACCAGAGCGACGATAGAAGTGCCAACAGTGCGTTATACCCTCAAACAAGAAGGAAATCGTCGCATTGGCTATATCCGTTTGCGAGAGTTTAGTTCCCACGCCGCTGATCAAATGCGACGAGCTATCCGCGATTTAAACAGTAAGCAAGTCAATGCTTATGTGTTGGATTTGCGCGGTAATCCTGGTGGTCTATTACAGGCGAGTATTGAAATTGCTCGGATGTGGTACGATAATGGCGGCATCGTCCGCACAGTAGACCGTCTAGGAGGCACTGAGGACACTAAAGCCAATCGCACGGCGATCACAAATCTCCCCTTAGCAGTACTAGTAGATGGTAATTCAGCTAGTGCCAGCGAGATTTTAACAGGGGCACTGAAAGATAATAAGCGGGCGGTAGTCATTGGTAGTCAAACCTTTGGCAAGGCTTTAGTGCAGTCAGTCCACGAACTATCAGATGGTTCGGGTTTAGCAGTTACCATTGCTCACTACTACACCCCCAAAGGCACAGATATTAACCACAAGGGGATTACACCAGATATCAAGCAAGACTTGACAGATGCTCAAGAGCGTCAGCTAGCCTCCAACCCCAATTTAGTAGGAACCGAAAACGATCCCCAATATGCCAAAGCGATCGCAGTTCTATCTAGTACCAACTTCGCCCAACCCCCAGCCAATTCAAACACCAGCTCGATGAATTCTCGTGCTAATAATTTGAAATTTTAGGCGTAAGCTTGTGCAGGTTATTCACTACCAAGTCTTACCTTCACCGATTTTCCGGTTTTGAATTGGGAATACTAACTAGTAATCCCAAATCCAAAACCCCCCATTTATGAATGATCAACCAGTTGATGTAACCACCGCCAACAGCTTTTTGCCAATGGTGTCTGTGGTTATACCTGTTTATCAGGGTGAGGCCGATTTACCAGATTTAATCTCTTGTCTGTCGTCTCAAACTTACCCTCCAGACCGGGTAGAGTATTTACTGGTAGATAATAATAGTAGCGATCGCACTCTGGCTTACCTGAAAACAGCCGCTGAACTTTGTCCAGTTACCATTCGCCCTTTAAGCGAAAACCAAATTCAAAGTTCCTACGCAGCCCGTAACACTGGTATTCGTGCGGCTGTGGGAGAAATTATTGTTTTTACCGATGCTGATTGCCGTCCCCAACCACAATGGCTACAATCACTTATTCAGCCTTTCATTAACCTTGATGTGGTAATTGTCATCGGTGAAATTACAGCACTACCAAGTAAGAATCTGCTAGAAAAACATGCAGACAGTCAACAAACCCTATCCCAAAAGCATACTCTTGCTCATCCCTTCTGTCCCTACGGTCAAACCGCTAATTTAGCAATTCGACGCATCGCCTTAGAAAAAGTGGGTTTATTTCGCCCCTATCTGACTACTGGTGGCGATGCAGACATGTGCTGGCGTATACTATTGGCAAATATTGGGCGTTGGGAATTTGTCCCAAATGCTATCGTCCAGCATCGCCACCGCGCCACATTCCAAGAACTGGAAAGTCAATGGCGGCGCTATGGGCGCTCAAATCGCTATCTACATGAACTACACGGTGTAGACTTAATGCCAGGAATGACAGCCAAGCAATACTGCTGGCGTTTAGGACGTTGGTTATTGAAAGAACTGCCAAAAAATACCGTCAAGGCGATCGCCGGTCAAGCCACTATAGTAGACTTATTAAGTACTCCCATTGTTTTGTTTACAAGCAAGGCGCGTTACTCTGGGCAGTCCGAAGCTCAACTACCAGATAAAGCCTATGTGATTGATTGGCTTTGACATCCCAGATGGGACATGGGAGATGTCACATGCCCTATGACGCCACAAAATTCCGACGCAAGGCGACAGGAACGCAGTGGCTCCCCCATGCCCAATCACCTATTTTCGCTATTTTGTTCAATGGCTGCCAACTTTCGCTACATTGGAACAAGATAGAGTCAAGGAAATTTTAAATGTCAGCACAACTGTTACTGGTAGATGATGAACCGGGATTGCGCGAAGCCGTCAAAGACTATTTGCAAGAAAGCGGTTTCAGCGTTCAAATTGCCAGTAACGCCCGTGAGGGTTGGGATTTGATGCAGCAAAATACACCTGATTTAGTGATTTCTGATATCATGATGCCTCAGGTGGATGGTTATCAGTTCCTCAAACAACTGCGAGCAGATCCCCGGTTTCAAGCACTCCCAGTAGTATTTTTAACTGCTAAGGGGATGACAGGCGATCGCATTCAAGGCTATCAAGCGGGTGTAGACGGCTATTTGACCAAGCCATTTGATCCAGATGAGTTAGTAGCTATTGTTTCAAACTTACTGACGCGCCGCGCCGCCAAATCCCAACTTACAGGTGAAGAAGGTGAAACCCCGGATATTGCTGAATTAGCCCATCAGATTTCCCAAATTAAGGCTTTGTTAACTCAAAGAAGTGCAATCTCTCAAACACCAGCACCGTTTAAAATCGACTTGACCCCCAGAGAACAAAGTGTTTTAAACTTGGTGGCTGAAGGGTTGATGAATAAAGAAATCGCCCGTCGCCTAGAAACCAGTGTCCGCAATGTCGAAAAATACGTCAGCCGTTTGTTTAGTAAAACCGGTACCAATAGCCGTACAGAATTAGTTCGATTTGCTTTAGAACACGGTTTGGCTAAATAAAAACTTGGCAAAATGCACCTGGTTGAACTTGCTTCCAGGTTCTGGGGGTTTGATGGGAGTGACTATCGCCACAACAACTGCGAAGTAGCGATGGTAAAACCCCTATCAAAAATCCCCAATGGTATGATGACCCTACATTCCACCTGATCATCTGTCACACTCAGAGTATTTTTCTTCTCAAAGAGTTTTAAAGTATTGCAGTGCCATAGTTTGATAACAGCAGGAGTGCAAATCATCAAGCGCGAAAGCTTTTCTTAATTGGCGAAGCTGATGGGTCAGGGTTATCCTACCACAACAAATTCTACCCTGATAGTTTCGTCAAAAATATCCTCTGTGCCAGTTGCTCTCGGCAGAATGTGAATTTAAGTTCACGAAATATTCAATTAGACAGCTACCAGATCTCAAAACATGACCCAAGAATTTATCTATAAATGTTCGAGATCTTCAGATATTTAACGGTAACGGTAAGCAGCCAAATACTTCTGACAATTGAAGTAAAACCCTGGTTAGAGGTATTCCTCTGAAAATCTTGAACAACCGTAACCCGCCTTGGTAGTAAGGCATTATTGCATTAGTAGGCACCCAATTTTGTTCGTAGTGCAAAGGGTAAGGGCTACTGTAGACACTTTCTGAGGCGTTGCGGAGAATCAGGTAAGCTCCAAGCCTTGAGGTTAGGTTACAAAAGCCGACTCAATTTTAGAACAAATAGACCAATGGAAAAACTTAAAAAAAATTTACCATTAGACGCCAAATCTACAATTTGTCACTACTGGAAAGTATAAAGTTAATTATGGAGTATTTTCCACAACATTACGTAAGCGCATTAGCTGACGTCGCATTTGTGGCGAAGCTTTAAATTCAGAAACCTCCTGAGCCTTGACAGACGCTTGTAACGTCTCCAGAAAGTCGTCAGACCCTTCAGTCAAAAAAGCATCTAGCAGCAGCTGTAACAGTTGCTCTCGATCGCTCAATAGAGTCTTTTCCTCAATCAGCCGGAATTTGAGATGTATTTCGCACTCATAAACACCTACTTCATTATTATTGATCTGGCGTGGTAAGGCTTTGGAGTTCATAGTTTTGTGGATTTCTTTACTTGGTGGTCATCAGGGTGAGGAGCTAAATCTCCGGAAAAAATTCTTTATATTTTTTTTGAATCCAAAATGTTTGAATTAAGAATTTTTCTTCATCCATCACATTTGTATTCCATTTCACTCTCCTGTGTTTTTGTTTCACGTTAAACTTTTCACTGACTAGGTTGTCTTTGGAACTCAAGGTGGTTCAAGCAAGCCATAACTATTATTCAGTTTTTAAGATTGTATAGAATAAAGTTTCTGTAAGAACTTGTGCCCGCTTTTTAAAGGTTTTTACATCAACTTTATCTTTCTGTCAATAATAGTTGGAGTTTTTACTGAAACTTTAGTGTTTATACGTAAGTAAAAACGCTGTTGTTTTTCTCTTTAATGAAAGCCCGACGTAGTTGTAACATATTTGCGTAAATTTACCAGTTGTACGTTTTTTTCATCAGAAAATTCCCAAGACTTTGTTGAGCAAAGTTATCAAATGCGTAATTTTGCTTTCAAAAAACAAAAAACACATCGACACACTTATTACACTTGTGACAGTCAACTACCTTACCCTGATATTTTCTGAACTGCACGAGTATGAACAATTCATTGGCTTTGCCTGATCATAATTAACTGACAGCTATAGCAAACTTGTGGTTCCTCCTCCAGATGAAAACAACCTACTCCCTCATGGCCACGGCAAAAAGCTTGGCTGTGGTTGTTCACAGAATAAACCGATTTTGCGTTAGATGCTAGCAGCGTCAGCAATGATTTTAGGAATCATCAATTCGTTGACGCAGAGGGCTTTTTTGCTCAGAACTGGATCACAGGTATGATTGGTGATCTTTTCGGGCATTCAAGCTCAAGCATAGCGTTTACAATGATTTCAGTTTAATCAACCCAAATCTTACACCCTTTTATGGACAACCCGACGCTGCTCAAGTCCACAACCCGCCATATCCGCATTTTTGCGGCGGAAATCGACCGAGATGGCGAACTACTTCCCAGTAATCAGGTCTTAACCTTGGATGTAGACCCAGATAACGAATTCAACTGGAATGAAGATGCACTGCAAAAGATTTATCACAAGTTTGATGAATTAGTAGAAGCATCTAGTGGCGCCGACTTAACTGACTACAACTTACGCCGCATTGGATCAAACTTGGAGCATTATTTGCGATCGCTCCTGCAAAAAGGCGAAGTTAGTTACAATCTCTCGGCTCGCGTCACCAACTACAGCATGGGAGTACCCCAAGTTGCAGTTGCAGAAAATCAGTAGAGTCAACTGATTTTTCACTGACAATTTTAGATTTTTGATACCTGAATTTTGGATTAACCAAAAAATCTCAAATCTAAAATTAGTCTTCAACCGCGATAAGTTGTAAGTTTTGTAACTTTTAATTCCTTAGGGGTATGGTACTTACCAGCCCCTAATGGATTTTCTGATGGCAAATTACACTTGACATATTTGCTGTTCAACCCAATCTCCGAATTAATGATTCAGGAAAGCAATATCGGACAGTTTTTCCCAAAAATGGGAGTAGATTGTCCTGATATCATCGAAACAAAACCAGTTTAGCCGAACTCTCAAGGTATGACCAGGATCAATATTGCCTAATCTGAGAATTTTTGTAACTCACCCAAAAATAACATCAACTCTTACAGGAATTCAAAATTGGCAAATTCTCTGATTGAGGATTGAAAAGGCGATCGCGCAGATATTTTTTTCTGACAAGCTTGGTATAATTTTGCTGCATTCTTACAAAGAACAAAAACTGCGATCGCGATGAATTAACTTGCTGAATATCATCTTTTCATTTAAATATGTAACTATTAAAATAGTTATTATTACGGAGATTAGTTTAGGCAATCAGTAAATTTTGCACTCAGAGGATAATTTTGACGACCAATTGGATTCTGTCAAGGTTTTTGATGAGGGAGTGACAATTAAAAAAATCTCCAATTTGTAGGGTGCGTCAGTACGAATAATCTCTTGCTATTCCCCAGTTTTCTCGCTTCTGACGCACCCTACGGACTTAAATATTGGGTAATTTATTTTTTAG
>CAVYXS010000017.1:0-7278 GCA_963772205.1 uncultured cyanobacterium | reverse complement strand
TGGCTATGTCGCCTGGGAAGGTACTCAGCACAACCCCTTACAAAAGCGTTTACCTAATCATACCCCCATAGGACCTGCTGCCACTTTAGCTTTAATTGGTGATGCGAAGCTCATGGATGCTCGTTGGGTGCGGGGTTGTTATTTCAAAAGTTATGGCCCTTCGTTGATGTTGGGTGTAGGTGTACCATTGCCGGTATTACACGAAGAAGTAGTTGAACGTTGTGCAGTGCAAGATCAAGATTTAGTAGCGCCCATCGTGGACTTTTCAATTCCTCGGCGAGTGCGTCCTACTTTTGGTTTGGTCAGTTACGCCCAACTCAAATCTGGGAGAATCACCATTGAGGGTAAAGCAGTCCGGGTTGCTCCTCTGGCTAGTATGTTTTTTTCTCGGCAAGTCGCCTTAGAGTTGAAACAGTGGATAGAAGCAGGCCAGTTTACTCTCACAGAAGCAGTTTCGCCAATTCCAATGGAGCGTTCTTTTGTACCCCAAGACCGTTGGATGGATTTGTAATATTGGGGAATGGGGATTGGGGAATGGGGACAGGTGAAAATTACTTCCTCATCTTCCTCATCCCCCTCATCCCTCATCCCTTATTCTGCAGGTGGTTTTGGCCGCTTAACCGGCTTAGGAGCGGGCGTTTTTGGTACAGGTTTTGACACCGCCGAGGGGTCGCCGCCTATTTTCTTGACTGGGCGTGGTGTTTCCCCACTGCTTCGTCTGGGGGGGAATGGTCTTCTACCACCACCGCCACCACCGCCACCAGCACCGCGAGGACCGCCTCTGAATGGTGGTTTACGTTTTTTGGGTAAGTCAGCGATCGCCTCAGCATTTTCTACTATTAATACATCAGCTTCTCGCTTGACTTGGAAGTCCCAGAATTTCCCTACTGCTTTGGTCGTCAGCACGCCCCGAAGCTTTAATTTGAAATATTTGGGTTTGTCAGTTGGTTTGCGTGGAGCCTGTTTAATTTTCACTACCAAGCTCTTAGTGTCAAAAGACTGATAAACTACTTCACCACGAACCGAAAAGCCACCATCAGGAATTTCTGATGAGGGTTTAGGGGGATTAGTAGTTTCTGCGGGAGTCTCATCTACAGTATCATTAGGTCTCAGTAATACTTCTGACTCCAAATCTGGTCCATCCTCGTCTGTGAGGTTTTTCGCCAGTTTTTCTGGCTCCCAAACCCCGACAATTTGGATGTGTAATGTGTCATTCTCTTGTCTTGTACGTGGATAAACGACCCACAGATGTTCTTGTTGTAAGTCCAAGTGATTTTTGACTAAACTCATAATCCTTCCTAGGAGGACGGAATTGAGTTCTACGCCATCTGCAGTCAGTAACGTTCCTTGAGTAAATTGTTCATCACTCGCATGGTAGCGACCCCGGACTAACCCGATTGCTCGATACTGCGTCGGTTCACTGGGAGGCGGAATCGGTTGTTGTCGATTCGCTAAGTTCCCATTTGAGGCAGTTTCGCTCAGGTTATCAGGGGAATTATCGATAATAGAGTCCTCGGCTACTGGTGTTTGAACATTAGCGGCGGACTCTATGTTAGTTTGGCCCTGGTTAGAGGCAGTAGAATTGGGAGATTCAGGCAACGGCATCAGGTCGGAATTCATAAAAACTCCTTGCGGCGGAGACACATCCCATTGTGGGATTTTACTAAGGCAGCTGGAAAGTGCGTTTGTGCAATCGATGAAAGTATATTTGCTTTCAACCAAGTCACGACAGCGCTCTATAACAATTCTAAAGACGCAAAATTTTGCGTTTGTACACTAAATTTGTAATTTAGCGTCTTTACACTAGTTTCGGAAGCATATCATAGCTACAATTCTGACGGCTCCTCCTAAAGTCATCACTTACTTTAGCAGCGTGGATAGTTATTTGTTATAAAATTCACAGGTATTTGGTAGCATTCCGCAAAGTTTTGGAAACTTTCAACTTTCCAAATTATATAAAAGACAAGGAAGGTTTTGTGTCTCAACCACGCAATCGCTGGATAGTTCAGATCGTGTTGGCGCTGGCAGTTATTGCTTTTGTGGGGGTTTCGATAGTTCCCATCATTGCCGCTTTTAATAATCCCCAGCCCTCAATTCAGAATACCGCCAGCAACAGAGGCAGTGTGCCTTCCTCTGATCAAAAATCAAAATTGCAAGATGAAGTCCGGGGTTATGAACTGGTTTTGCAACGGGAACCAGAAAATCAGACGGCTCTCAAGGGGCTGTTACAAGCAAGACTACAACTTTTGAGTCAAAAACAAGGTGACATTCAGGGAGTCATTGAACCTCTAGAAAAGCTCGCCAAGTTGAACCCAGAACAGACAGAATATGCTGTACTGCTGGCTCAAGCAAAACAACAAATCGGCGATAAGGAAGGTGCAGCCCAAGCTTATCGCACTGTTTTGGCAACTAAACCAGGCGATCTCAAGGCTTTACAAGGGATGGTAACTCTGCTTATAGATCAGCAACGTCCGGAAGCTGCTATTGGCTTGTTACAAGATACTTTGTCTGCCTCTACCCAAGCCAATAAACTGCAGCCTGGTAGTGTTGATACCATTGCTGTACAGGTGCTGTTGGGAACAGTTCATGCATCCCAAAAACGTTACACTGAGGCTTTATCTGCTTACGATGCAGGTATTCAGAAAGATCCTCAGGATTTTCGCCCAGTTTTAGCCAAGGCGCTGTTATTGAAGCAAGAAGGTAAAGCCGCAGAGGCCAAACCTTTGTTTGATAAAGCCTCAGCTTTAGCACCTGCTCAATACAAAGACCAAATTAATAAAGCCGCTACTGTTTCCGCCACTCCTACTCCTAGTAATCCTCCTGCGGCTCCATCTCCTGCACCATCAGCGGAAACTAAACCTAAGTCTTAAGGGGAGTGGGGAAGAAGTTTTGGCTTCGGAACTCGGAACTTCCACTTCAGAACTCGGAACTTCCACTTCAGAACTGGGAACTTCCACTTCGGAACTGGGAACTTCCACTTCGGAACTGGGAACTTCAACTTCGGAACTCGGAACTTCAACTTCGGAACTGGGAACTTCCACTTCGGAACTGGGAACTTGGACTTCAGAACTCGGAACTTGGACTTCAGAACTGGGAACTTGGACTTCAGAACTCGGAACTTCCCCCCATCCCCTTACGCTCCTTCAATCGCAGCAACAACACCAAAGATGAGAAATAAACAGCCGCCAATCAAGGTAATTTGACGCTCAGATATACGTCCGGCAATCATTTTACCGCCGATAACTGCGATCGCGGCACAAATGGCATGTCCTAAAACAGCACCCACAGTCACCCCAATGGGATTATTGGCGGCTGCTAGTCCGATGGTGGCAAATTGTGTGCGATCGCCCCACTCTGCCATAAATGTTAAGATAAAAGCTTCAATCAAAATTGCCCAGGAGCTTTTTTGTTTTGTCAGATGTGAATCTGCTTCTTCTACGGCTGCTTTTGCTTCTTCTACTATTTCTGCATCACTTGCAGACGACATTTTGCTGGCGTCGTACAGTAACTTAATACCAAAGACAATAAACAAAGCTATTTCGGCGTAATGAATATAGATTTTGGGCAACAAAGATACCAATTGTCCAAATATCACTGACAGGATTGTCATCGCCGCTAAGGCGGCTGTCACACCGATGAACACCAGGCGCCGCGAGTGACGCATTGCCAAAATTACCGCGATAAAAAAGGTTTTATCACCTAACTCTGAAACTGTAATTAGTAGTAAAGCTGCGGTAAAAGCTGTTAACACTCTCTCAAGCTCCTGAAGGATTTTTTACCTGTGTGAAGCTTGATGAAAGCCAAAAGACCTCACCAAGCTTCACACACTTTCTTTGGTGTGAACTCAGTGAAGGTCTCGCTCTCAAATACTCAAATATTAATTATTTGCCATCTGAACCAGGGCTTTATCGCCCAGTATGTTGATTCAGACGCGCTGGCGTGGAAATTTTCATTTACTACCAGCTAGCTACTCCCCTTCTATGCGAGATTGATTATACATTTATCACAGGTAAAAGTCAAGCAATTTTCAAACAAGCAAGTCGCTACATCCCAGAATCCGAATTATTTCCCTACTTCTACGGCTAAAATGCGATCGCCTATTTACTAAGCTGATGTGCAGCTAAATTGTATAACACGAAAACGCAAAATTATTGTAGTGCGGGCATCTTGCCCGCGTTTAATATACAAATTAAATACGCAACAGCTTATTCTGTCTACTGAGGCAAAAATTCATCAGCTATCACTTCTGGTAGTCCGTAAAGACACATCACCGGAAATGATTCTAAGGACAAACCTGTTTCCGCTTTCGCTTGCTTAACCGCTTGGGTATAACACTCCGCAAAGATACTCTCAAGATAAGGCTTCAAACTAGGCGAATCATCCAGAGCTTCTTGAACACGTCTTCGATGCTCTATAATACTTCCTTCCCAGCTACCGCTTCTTTTTTCAGGTTGAAATTGCCATTTGAGCAAATGCACCAGAATGACGATGAAGTTACTTTTCAGGCTTCTGCGTTCACTCCTTCCCATATCGGTAATTTCTTCTATTAAGTTTTCCCAGTCCACATTTGTGTAGTCCTGACTTTGCAATTTTTTAATGGTGGTTTCTATCCATTGCAAGTAGTCAGTTTCATATAGTGTTGGAGAATGTGCCTTTTGGGAAGACATGGCTATTTCCATAGGGAATGTTTAGATAGTCTTGAGCATATTTTTATTATGATTATAGTTTGGCAAAGTGCGTAGATACATCCATTCCACAATCACCTCATTCATCTGTAACATTAAGGAAAGGCGTAAGTCCTAATAACGTGAAAAGTTAGAAATTCAACCAGCCAAAAACCTGTTCAACCGTCAGTTCCAACTCAAGACCATTTAGTATTGGTAACTGAGAAGCACCCTCATACAATTCCACCCGCTGTCCAGGAAACACCGCCAAAATACTTTCCGTTTCTGGGTCCATCAACCAGCCTAATTCAGTACCATTACGGGAACAATATAACAAATTACCAAGTACTTTTGTTTGTCTTTGACCGGGAGATAAAATTTGAATTGCCCAGTCAGGATGAATCTCAAAACGATTAGTAATTCTCCCATTTGCACTTTTAGGAATTCTTTCCCAAAGAAACACAGCCACATCAGGGATGATAGAATTACCGCCAAAGGTACAACGCAATTCAGGAAAAGCCATAGCGATTTTCTGATTTTTCGCTACTCTGTGGATGACTTCGCAAAATGTCACCTGAAGCAAACTATGTTCACCTTGGGGCATAGGTTTCTGAATAATTTCTCCATTAATAAATTCTGATGCTGGTTTAGTCTCTGGCTGTTGCAGAAAATCTTCTAACGTTAGTTTGGGTTGACTGGCTATAGTCATAGGTTAATTATCTAGGGGGATGGTGCATGGCGCATAGGGAGATGGCGGGATGAGGTAGATAAGGAAGCAATTTTTTCAATACCCAATCCCTAATCCCTCCTAATTTTAATACTTCCGCTCCTGTGGCTCAAACATATTAATCACCACTGGGCGATATTGAATATCAATTCCTGCTGGTGAATAATAAGCCATTGTGTGTTGTAAGAAATTCCCATCATCTCTCTGCGGATAATCTTCTCGAAAGTGGGCGCCGCGACTTTCTTGACGATTTAAAGCTGAGGCTAAAATTGTCTGTCCAACTACCATCAAACTCCGCAATTCTAAAGCTTCAACTAGTTCTGTATTCCAGCAAGTTCCTTTGTCATCTAAATAAATTTGTGGATATTGCTGTTGTATTTCTGCTAGTTTCTGCAAACCTTCACTCATTAACGCCTCGGTGCGGAAAACGCCACAATAGTCAGTCATGCAATCTTGGAAGGCTTGACGCACTTGGTTGATGCGGTATTTTCCAGGTTGTTCTAGCAAGGCTTGAATTTGTTTTTGGGCTTCGTTGAGATAACGTTGCTCATCGACGTTGGGTAACTTGCGCTTTTGCACAAAATGTGCTATTGAAGCACCTGTACGCCTACCATAAACGACACATTCCAACAGAGAGTTACTACCAAGACGATTGGCACCGTGAACAGACACACAAGCTGTTTCCCCAGCGGCGAAGAAGCCCTCAACCAAGCCGTCGCCACTACTGCGGACTTGTCCATCGGTGTTGACTGGGATACCGCCCATGCAATAGTGAATTGTGGGGCGGACGGGCATAGGTTGAGTTACGGCGTCAACGCCGACGAGGCGGTGTGCTTCTTCCCAGCAGAAGGGAACGCGGCTCATAATTTTTTCTTTGCCCATGTGGCGCAAATCCAGATAGACAAAGGGACCGCCTGGGCTACCATCGGTATGGACACCACGACCGGCGCGGATTTCGTAGGCGATCGCTCTTGAGGTAATATCACGAGGTGCTAGTTCCATGCGGCTAGGTGCGTAGTTCGCCATAAAGCGATCGCCCTCACTATTAATTAAATATGCTCCCTCGCCCCTTACCGCTTCCGAAATTAGCACTCCGACGGGGTATAAACCAGTGGGGTGAAACTGGACAAATTCCATATCTTCCAGAGGCAAACCGGCGATCGCAGTCATTGCTAAACCATCACCGCTGGAAGCATAATCATTGGAAGTGGTGTTATAAACGCGACCATATCCCCCGGTGGCAAACATCACCGCCTTTGCCCTGAGTACCTCAATATGTCCATCCAATAGGCTAAACATCACCACACCTTTCGCCTGACCTTCTTCCAAAATCAGGCGCATCACGTACCATTCTTGGTAAATTTGCACACCATAGCGCCGCAGATTGCTGACCAATTCGTGCAAAATCGCGTGACCGGTTTTATCAGCGGCGTAGCAGGTGCGGTTGTGGGAATGTCCACCAAAAGCCCGTTGGGCAATGCGCCCATCAGGTAAACGAGAGAACAAAACGCCCATATGTTCTAGGTCAATCACCACATCCGGCGCTTCCTGGGTGAGAATTGCTACAGCATCCTGGTCTGCTAAATAATCAGACCCCTTGACAGTATCAAACGCATGTGCTTCCCAACTGTCTTCTGGGTCAACATTTTTTAACGACGCCGCCATTCCACCTTGGGCGGCGACTGAGTGAGAACGAATCGGGTGAGTTTTGGCAACTACAGCCACATTTAAACTGGGGTCAATGCGGGCAATTTCCACAGCCGCACGACATCCAGCCAAACCGCCGCCAACTATAATTACATCATGTTCAAGCATAATTGACCAGCACCTGAGCGCATAAAAATTCCCTGCACATAGACAGGGATGTTATTTTCAATTTTAGCTAAA
>CAVYXS010000016.1:0-35621 GCA_963772205.1 uncultured cyanobacterium | reverse complement strand
TCTGGCTCACTTCAGCTCAGTTCATCTTGCTTCTTCGGACGAAATTGGTGGATTCGAATTAAATTCCCAGGAGATTCAATGATTTCATATCCAACCCGGACCCGGATATTCTGCCAGGCGTCCGGGACGGTGGTTGGCCAAGTGATATGTACACGACTAATGACAAAAGCACCGATCCATGAGGTTGCTGATCTGCTCCAGCAATCCATGGAATCAAAAATTATGCATGAATATGCGTATCTTATAGATCTCCAGATGATGTTGTTGACAGATTCTGGGGAACTGCAATCGCACTGTGTTTTTGTGGTTTTTTGTCTCTGAAGTTGGCTGGACGGCTGCTGTTGTTTCAGTTTGTCATCCGCTACAGTTTGCGTGACAGCAATGTCAAGAAAATCCGGGTAATGGAAGGACAGGATGCGAGAGCTCGCTCTGAATGTACCTTAAGTAAGGTATGTTACGCAGGCTTTCGCCACGCGCCGCGAATAGCGCTAAAGCGCACTACAAACCAAGGCAATTTCTGACAAACGAGTAATCATGAAAAAGCTTGAGGGTAAAGTGACATTAGTCACAGGCGCTACACGAGGCATTGGTAAGGGAATTGCGATTGGACTTGGTGAAGCAGGTGCAATTGTGTACATCACGGGACGCAGACTTGATAACTCTCATTCTAGTGATGACATCTCAGGTAGCCTGAGTGAAACCAAAAAAGCTGTTGAGGAAGTTGGTGGTGTCTGCATTCCTATCCAATTAGACCACAGCAATGATGAACAGGTGCGTTTACTATTCGATCGCATTCAAGATGAGCAAAATGGACAACTTGACTTACTGGTGAATAATGTTTACTCAGGGGTACAGGCGTTAGGAGAGGCTTATGGCAAGCCCTTCTGGGATTCTCAACCAAGTCTTTGGGATGCGAGCAATAACGTTGGTCTCCGTAGTCACTATGTTGCTAGTATATTTGCTGCCCGAATCATGAGCAAACGTCAACAGGGACTGATTTGTACTATTTCCTCTTGGGGTGGAATGTCCTATATCTTCGGCGCAGCATATGGTGCTGGTAAAGCAGCATGTGATCGATTGGCGGCTGATATGGCTATTGAGTTAAAGCCTCATCACGTCGCTTCTATTTCAATTTGGCCAGGTATTGTTGGTACTGAGCATATTTCTCAGATAGCGTCTGATTTGTCAGCCAAAAATGCTACTAACCAGACAAACTCAATATTAAGCGATCGCTACAATTGGGAAACGCCCTTGCTCACAGGACGGGTGATTGCTATGCTGGCTGGTGATGCAAATATTATCCGCCGTACAGGACATGTGCATGTTGTAGCCGAATTGGCTCAGAAATATGGACTTGTCGATCAAGATGGATCTCGTCCTGTATCGCTGCGCTCTCTACGTTTTGTGATACCTTATGCTTTACCCGGTCTGAGAAAATACTCATGGCTCATTCCTGATTTTAAAGTGCCGTGGTCACTGTTATTATTGACGGCACTGAGATCACCTAAAATTTGATCCTCATCAAATCAATCAACGCTGCGACTAAAGCTTGATTTTGCTCATCTGTACCCACAGTGATGCGTAATTTATTATCCAATCCTGGCTGCTGGAAATAGCGGATGAGAATTCTCTGTTCTTTCAGCTTTTGATAGAGATATTCGGCATTTCCTTGTGGAGGCTGTACTAACAAAAAGTTAGCGTGAGAATCCCAAATGCGAAAACCTAATTGTTTCAAGTCTTTTGCTAGGTGAGTTCGGGATGCTTTAATTTTTGCAGCACAAGCATTTTTATAAGCTTGATCAGTAATCGCAGCTGTCGCCACAGCACAGGCGATCGCATCGATATTATAGCTATCTTTCACCTTAAACAATCCATCCAATAGCTTGGGATTGGCGATCCCAAATCCCAACCGCAATCCTGCTAAGGAGTAACCTTTAGAAAGTGTCCGAATGACAATGATGTTCTCAAATTCTGCGACTAAAGTCAAAGCATTTTCTGCTGCAAAATCTGTGTAGGCTTCATCAATCACTAAAACTCCAGATAACTGGCTGGCTAGTTTCCGCAAGTCATCGATGGGTACGACATGCCCTGATGGACTGTTGGGTGAGGCAATAAATGTTACATATCCATTGGCAGCAACTAGTTTAGTAATGGGTAAACTGTAGTCTTCGTCGTAGGGAATCTCCATAAATTCCGCTGCCTGCGCCTCAGATAATGTGCGATATAACACGTATGTTGGCATCGGGTAAACGACCTTTCGCCCCGGTTCTGCACAAGCTCGAATCACCAAATTTAACACTTCGTCGCTACCATTGCCGACAATAATCCAATCACTGGGAACGCCTAAGACTTGACTAGCCGCGTGTCGGAATTCCCCACCAAAGGGTTCTGGATACCGACGCAACCATTCGCCATCAATATTGTGCAGGACATCCAGGGCTGCAGGGGAGGGGGGATAGGGATTTTCGTTGCTGTTGAGTTTGATGATTTGTGTACCACGTTGAGGTTGCTCACCGGGGACATAGCTAGCCATTGCATCAACGTTGGCGCGGAAGTAGTTAGTCATGTCTAGTTTTTGGCGCAAATAAAGCGTACAATAACGCAAAACTCAGTTTAGCGCTAAAGCGCAACTACAAACTAGCTATGGCATCGCGCAAGATGTAGGGGTAAGAGTGCGGCTATTAGGTGTCACTGTAGGGGCTTGCGCGACTAACAGCACATTACCATGAGGATCGACAATCCACCCTTGAGCTTCGACAATTTCTGTAGAGGCATTGACATAATTATCATTATGTGTATCTTTTTCTTGCCTTGGTGTTTGCTGAACAGCATTGTTCTGGATACCCTCAGATTCTAGGGAGATCCAATCTGTCAGCACTGCATCACCCATCAAGAGATCTGTCGGACTGGCTGTGATTCCACCAAGCCCTGTGGCTACTAAGGAACCTTTTTTGACTTTCCCACCGGGGTTACAGGCGTTGACAATTTTCTGGGAAGGATCAATCAAATTTTTGGGTAGTTCCACTAATCCTTTACTGGGGTCAAGTAATGGTGTATTGATTTGTACAGTGCCATTTAATGAAGGGTTTTGCTGCGAAAATGCTGTGATATCATTTGTAGGCGATCGCTGTGGGTTTAGTAGTGTGGGATCTTCTGTTTGCAAAAGTTGCACCAAGTCTGCACGATTGCGGGGCACAAACCCAAAAATATCATTAGCATTGATTGTCACTCTACCACCAGAGCCAGAAAAAGCATTGGCGGTGATATCATTATTTTCTAGAGGCGCAGCGACAACAAAGCCATTAGGGGCATTAATAGTTATATTACCCCCATTTCCACTACCCAGTGCCTTACCTGCATTAGTAGAGATTTGACTGTTTTGGCGCATGAGAAATAAGTCCTGCACCTGAAAGTTAATATCCCCACCCATACCCAAGTCGCTGTTAGATGTGATTGTTGCTTGATTATCTAGAAGTACTGAGCGGGCGTTGACATTGAGTTCGCCAGATGTACCGAGATTGGGTAAACCATTTAGATAGGGTAATGACAAAAATTGACTGCTCACACTGATTACAGCATTGTTCTGGACTATAAATTTTCCGGTGTTAATTGTGATATTTCCGGCATTTCCGGGGCCTTGCGTAAAAGCCTGTAAACTGCTGCTCACAGAACCATTTGGCGAAGTTCCACTGATTTGGACAGAGTTGGAGGCGTTGATAGTCAAATTACCTCCATTTCCTATAGCTGGAATTACCTTACCAGAAGCAGGATCAACCCTGCTCCCAGATTCTGTGGATAACCTTGCTCCTCCCTCAACCAGCAATGTACCAGTGTTGATGGTGATATCGCCAGCATTTCCATTACCGATAGTAGCAGTAAACAATCCACTGGGCAATAAATCCTGACCATTGAAGGGGCTGGGAAAGGGGCACCACCGAGCAATTCCACTGAATCTGAGGCGTTGACAGTCAATTGTCCCCCTAAACCCGATCCTGCATTCTGAATTAATATTTGTGCGCCATGGCGCACAATTAAATTTTTAGTAGTAATCGTTAAGTCGCCAACGTCACCCGTACCAAAAGACGTAATATTGAAAGGGGTGCCGCCAATTAGTTCTACAGACTCTGACGCATTTACTGTTACATCCCCTTTATTTCCGGAACCTAGGGTATTAGCCGCAATCTGTGAACCGCCAAAGATTTGCACGTTCCTACCTTGTATCTGGATACTGCCACTACCTTGACCACTGACATCTACGTAGGAGAAAATATTATTTTGTGGGATGAGTTGGATATCTTGGAAATTTTGCACATCTTCATATCCTAAGACCCAACCTTGATTTATTGGCTGGAGACTGACAAAACTATTAGCACCGACACTTCCTAGCTCAATGTGTCCTGATGCTGCTGTTAAACTCCCACTTTCCAGCACCAGATTACCGCCTACAAGTGCTAAGGTTTTCCCTGGAAGTACCTGTAAACCAACAGGGGCTTTTAAACTATTAACTGCACCACCTGGACTAGCTTGGGATTGATTAAGAATAGTAGCTACAGTTGGGCCAAATTGCAAGCCGATGGGAACATTTACTTTCAGCAGGGGTATAGGTTGGGGATCTGTAGCGCTAAACGTGATACCATCGCCAAAGTTTATACTACTTGCAGTACTCGCCACAAATGAACCGCCGATGTTGAGGGAGGCTGCAGTCCCAAAAATAATTCCGTTGGAATTAATGACAAACAGATTAGCTACCCCATCTGCTTTGATTATGCCATTAATATTAGAAATAGATGTACCCGTGACCCGACTGATGATATTCTGAACATCTGCTGTATTTTTAAAGTAAGCCGTAGTCCCAGTAGGTACAGAAAATTCCTGAAAACTGTGGAATAGATTACTTCCAGACCGGGTTCCACCTTCAATATTGATGATATTGTCCTGTTTTGTCACCTGAGAATTAACAGGTAGAGTAGTATCTGGGGTAATTTGGGCATTAGCACAGTTTGCAGACAGAGCAATCGTACAACCTATTGTCACTTCTAGCCATATTTGCCAGCCCCAAAAATTACTCATACCAAATTTACACCACGCCCAGAAAGTAACAGTTAAAGTTATTTGTTTCCAGATAATACACTGTAGAGGTACAACATTTTTATGTCTCTATTGTGTATTTATTGCATTGATAATGGTTATGATTATCAATGTGACAATCCTAAATCATAAATGACAAATTAGAACCCCGACTTATTGGAAAATTCGGGGTTCTGAGAAAAGGGAATTTTCACAGGACTAAATTTCTACTATAGGAATCCGGCTTGATTTTTGAAAAGATGCGTAGGGTGCGTTAGCGTTGAGTACGACACCAAATCCTTGATGATGATGCCGTACTGTCGCCTAACGCACCGTACGATACCTGATTTTATTCAAAAATCAAATAGGAGACCTATATTAGTCTGACAATTATCCATTTCTTGCAGTACATAAAAATATCAATCTAAATATTTTTAGCTGATTATAACCAACAACCTTGAGGATAACCTGCCAGTGGGCAAGGATTATACCACAATGATTCTGTTACGTTATTTTGTGCTTTATTTGCTGGCAAAACTCCCTGAAATTCTGCGATTTTGTGAGCATCGGTAATTTCAATTTTACTTAAGTCTAGTATCGACTGAAATTTCAGTAAATATTGGGTGGTAATACCGTATTTTTCGAGAATTTGGCTAAAGTTAGAATTATTCAAAATCTGAATAAATTCTTGCTTAATTTCTGCCTGCAATTGCTCTAATGTTTCAGCATCTAGAGATACTAGCGGTGTTGTTTGATTATCCATAAATGTTTGCGCTCCTAATACAGAGTAGGTTGGTATAGTGGATGTTTTGATGTCCTATTTATTCATCACTTCCGGTTGTCAGAATTCCGCATTGCTTCACAAAAGCTTCATATTTTCGGTTAAATGTCTTTGTGGGTTTTAACTAGCGTTGCCCAAAAGTATTATCTAGAATGACTTGCGGGTGATATGCTGGAGTCAGAAGCAATGATCAAACTGCATCTATACGTAAATTTACTTACATCGGGAGGATAGAAAAATGAGGGTCTGGCTGGCTTGCTTTGTGTTATTATTTGCCTTGGCAGAATTTTTTGACTGGTTGCAGGAGTTCACTCTACCATTGCCCATATATATTTTGGGTGGAGCGTTTTTAGCTGTAGCTTCCAATTATAATAAAATTATTGGCTCTTACTTCAGCAATGCAACCCTGGAAGGGACAAGCACCCAAACTCAGTTAGATTTACCCACCCAATCCAGCAACTCTGGAGCTTTCACAATTTCCAATTCTGTTGAAAATCCTCAAGCTTGAGAAAATCAATCTAATTACATGAGGTACATCAGAGCAAGCTCCTCGCTTGCGCTTATGGGGTTGGGTTCTTGTACCTCACTCAACAGAGAACCGCTATTTTTAATTTTAAATTAATCTAAATATGGACTTTTCTTAACTAGCTTTTAGGATTGCATTCGTTATCCTAATTAGGGATAAAGCATTATTTATGATAAATAAGCGCTAACCTGATCAAACATGGCTAAAATATACGACATTTGCCTAGCAGGCGTCCGGATAATGTGACACCTGCTAGTTTTATTTGTAGCCATCTTTGCCTTTTAGCATCAAAAAACTAGTATTCCACTAAAGCAACAATACTTGGTTTGTAGTATTGTAGTGGACTGACACGACTAAAATGATGCAATGGACTTGGATGGAATTAAACGCAGATGCACGCAGATAAACGCGGATATAACTTCTGTTATTGCACTATTTTAGCCTTGACATTGGTTTGTATGATATCGGAATTATTCAGGGATGTGAAAGAATAAATTAAGTAAATGTACCGGACAAAAAATACAATTTTCATCAAAGAAAATGAATGAAATATTTATTATATAAAATAAGCATATATGCATATTATATTTAAAATCTAATTGTTTGCGTAGCTAAGGTTTTGCATTTTTATTTCTTCATAAAAAATCCGGAGAAAGTCTATAAAAACAAAAATATTTTTTATTACAAATATTGGATTTTTTAAAGACAGTTTAAACTCAATTTTATCTCCTGTTAAAGATGTTTTAACCATATAGAAGGTACCTTATTGGAGGCTGTGATTACAGCAGAACAACATTCCTTAAATACGAGGTAACATGATTTTTTCGACCACAATCTTGAATCGTGTAGTTACTACTTCAGTAGTAACAGCTGCTGTTACACTAGGTCCTGTATTTACAGCGATCGCCCAAGCTGAAACTCTCAATGGTGCAGGCGCAACTTTTCCCGCTCCATTGTATGAACGCTATGCTCGCGAAGTTAAGAAGAAATTTCCAGATTTGAAAATTAACTACCAAGCAATTGGTAGCGGTGGTGGTGTTCGTCAAGTCATTGCTGGAACGGTTGACTTTGGTGCTAGTGATTCCGCAATGAAAGATGACGAAATCGCTCAAGTCAAGAATGGTGTTATTCTCGTACCCACCGCAGGTGGTGCGGTTTCCGTTGTTTATAATCTTCCAGGTGTTAACAACCTGAAATTGTCTCGCAAGGTACTACCAGCAATTTTTGCTGGTCAAATTACCAAATGGAACGACGCTAAAATTAAAGCTGATAACCCAGGCGTAAATCTACCAAATCAACCAATTAAATCTGTTGTTCGCGCCGATGGTAGCGGTACAACTTTTATTTTCACCAACCACTTGAGTGCTATCAGTGGTTATTTCAAGGGTAGAATTGGCGCTAACAGCGCTCCTAATTGGACTCTACCAAACGTCCTCAAAGGTAAAGGTAATCCAGGCGTAGCTGCTTTAGTAGCTCGCACTCCTGGTTCTCTTGGTTATGTTGAATATAGCTATGCTGTTGCCAACAAGTTGAAATCAGCAGAAGTGCAGAACAAGAAAGGAGAATTTGTCGCTCCTTCTTTACAGACTGCAAATGCAGCTTTATCAACTGTGAAATTTCCAGAAAACTACCGCGTTTTTGTTGGCGATCCAGGACACGGTTATCCTATCGTTGGTTTAACTTGGCTGCTCATTAATAAGCACTATGCTAGTCCTTCTAAGGCTGATGCAATCAAGAAATTTGTTAACTGGGCGCTAAAAGATGGTCAACAATATAACGATGACCTCAACTACACCTCAATTCCTCGTGATGTTGTAAATCGTGTGCTTCAAACAGTTAACAGCAACGTCAAGTAATCTGTAATCTCGCGTTTTTTCCTAGTAGGGTGGGCTAACATCTCACCCTACTGACATCAAAAGATATTCATCCTTTGTTGTGTACAAAGTAAATGGATGTCTTACATGAAAATAGTATATTTTCTGGATTTCTAATGGCAAATTCATTTGAACCAGCCGACAATAATTCATCACGTCAACCAAATTTTGGTGATGAAAATCTTGATTTGACAGTTACAGGCGATAGAATTTTTTGGTTTGACCAAGGTTTTACATGGCTAGTGTATGCTTTTGCCGTGATTACCGTGTCGGTGCTATTTTTGATGAGTTGGGTAATTTTCCACGAAGCTAAACCAGCTATTTTGCATTTTGGATTTGGGTTTTTGTGGGGAAAAGAGTGGAATACAGGTGAAAAGATTTTTGGTGCATTACCTTACATTTATGGCACCTTGGTAAGTAGTAGTATTTCGATTTTTTTTGCTGTACCAGTTGGTATAGCAATTGCTTTAGTAACTAGTGAAAATTTCTTACCGCCATCGGTGCGAAATACCATCGCCTTTGTTGTTGAATTAATTGCAGCAATACCCAGCGTTATTATTGGTTTGTGGGGTATTTATGTCTTTATTCCAGTTTTGGAACCCCTAGAAAAATTCCTAGCTCACATATTCCAATGGATTCCCTTGTTTCATACACAAGACCCTTCTGGCACGAATATGTTGACTGCAGGAATTATTTTAGCAGTCATGATTCTGCCGACTATGGCAGCAATTACTCGTGATGTATTGCTGGTTGTACCAAAAGAATTACGCAGTGCATCTATGGCCTTGGGTAGCACCCGGTGGGAAACGATTTTTCGGGTGTTGTTACCAGCAGGATTTTCTGGGATTGTCAGTGCAGCAATGCTGGCTCTAGGAAGAGCCTTAGGAGAAACAATGGCTGTCACAATGGTGATTGGTAACTCTGCTCAAATTAGTGCTTCTTTGCTCGATCCAGCTTATACAATTCCCTCTGTATTAGCTAATGAATTTGCCGAAGCTGAACCAGGATTACACATTGGTGCTTTGAGCTATTTGGGTTTGATTTTATTTGCTTTAACTCTGGCAGTGAATATTGCAGCTGTACTATTAGTACAGTGGGTTGGCAAAAAAAATAAATAGCTATTGTAGAAAAAATTATTGCGTCTACTAAAAAATATTCCCATCAGAATTTGTGAGAGAAATGAGTAGTGAAGAACAGTTAGAAATAGATGCGGCTCTAGCAGCCGAATTATGCAGTCCTCTCCCACCAAGAAGACTATATTTTACCTATGGAATGAATGCGATCGCCTTTATTTTCACAGGTATAGCGCTAATTCCTTTGTTCTCAATTTTGTGGGAAATTCTGCGGCGGGGAATTTCCGGACTTAAGCCGGAAATGTTTGCTACAGCAGTAATTGATAATGGTTTTGGTAACGCCATTTTGGGTACCATTACAATGGTGGCAATTGGTTCATTATTTAGTCTACCAGTAGGCATATTAACGGGAATATTTTTGGCAGAATTTGGTCAAAGTAATACAGCTAAGTTTGTTCGATTTATCACCACGATTCTCACTGGTGTTCCTTCAATTGTTGTGGGGATATTCGCCTATGGTATTATAGTTTTTGTCACGAAAGGATTTAGTGCGATCGCAGGTGGTTTTGCTTTAGCAGTCATCATGCTCCCCATCATCGTACTCACAACGGAAGAAGCTTTAAAACTCATTCCCACTGCTCAACGTCTCGCCTCCGCCGCTCTTGGCGGTACTCGTTTCCAAACCACTTTTCGCGTTGTTGTGAATGCAGCAATTCCTGGTATTACCACAGGCGTTTTATTAGCTCTCGCCCGTGCTACTGGTGAAACAGCACCACTAATTTTCACCGCTTTATTTAGTCTTGATTGATAGCAGGATTAACCACTCCCACAGCTTCTTTACCAGTCTTGATTTATAACCTCTATAACGATCCCAGCCCAGAAAAAAACCAATTAGTATGGACTACTTCCATAGTTCTACTCAGCTTAGTTTTGTTTGTTAGTCTAATATCTCGCTTATTTACTAGCAAGAAAAAGACTAACTAAAATCCCACGAGGTTGTTATTTTATCTTTCACACCTTTGGCAATCTATGACTCAATTAATTCCAGCCATCAAAGTCAAAAGCCTGACATTTTACTACAGCCCTAAGAGCAGTAAGCCGGCGATTGAAGGTGTGTCAATGGATATTTATCAAAACCAAGTAACTGCCATTATTGGACCTAGTGGTTGTGGTAAATCTACCTTCATTAAAACCCTCAATCGCATTAGCGAATTAGAAGGGGATGTCAGAATCAATAAGGAAGGGCGGGTAGAATTTTTCGGTCAAAATATTTATGACCCCCGCGTCAACATTAATCGGCTACGCCGCCAAATTGGCATGGTTTTCCAAAAGCCAAATCCTTTTCCTATGAGCATTTACGAAAATGTTGCTTATGGTGTGAAAATAGCCGGAAATCGTCCGAAAGCAGAATTAGATGAAATTGTTGAATCAGCTATTAAAGGTGCAGCTCTGTGGGATGAGGTGAAAGATAAACTGCATCAGTCAGCTTTAGGGCTTTCTGGTGGACAACAACAACGACTTTGTATAGCCCGTGCTTTAGCAGTCAAACCCAAAGTTCTCCTGATGGATGAGCCTTGTTCAGCCCTTGATCCCATCGCTACGATGAAAGTTGAAGAACTCATCCACAGCTTGCGCTCTGAGTTGACAATTGCAATTGTTACCCACAATATGCAGCAAGCTACTCGCGTTTCCGATTTTACAGCATTTTTTAGCACCGATGAAAGCCGGATTGGTCAAATGGTAGAATTTGGTGTGACTAATCAAATTTTTAGTAACCCCCTTGATAACCGTACCCGTGACTACGTTTCCGGGCGTTTCGGTTGACTTGTTCTTTTGAGCAAGTTGCTTTCAGAAAGTATTTATTTATCAAGTGCATCCCTTCGTTTCTGGAGTGTAGGAATCAACAACAAGTCAAATAGCTCCTCTCGATTCAGGGCGTGCAATATTTATATCGCAATACAGTTCAGTTAAGGGTAGTTAGGTGTGCAAAAATCCCGGTTTCTTGAAGAAGCCGGGATCATCGTTTTATACTTAATTTAAGTGTATTTATTTGTGAATTTATGGCAAAAAAGTGGGACTTTGAGGCAACTGTTGAAAATTCATACCTTAATAGTCATTATCAGCCACACAAATTCCTTTACATTTAATACCATTCGTAGCTGTGCGCTGACAATGAGTACATAAAACTTTTTCGGTTTCTGTTTCTTGATTGATATTTATATTAGTGTTTGCAGTCAAAAAGTCTTTTTCGGGTTGGATTTTTACAGTCATAAGAGTAAAGAAATTTTTTTGGAGTTTACATTAAACTAGTTATATCAAATCTGGTTGATTGCACATGGTATTTGTAGGGGCACAGCAGTGTTGTGCCCAAAACGTTTGTTACGAAGCGCGTAAATCTAAAATCAAAAATTCCTTGACTCCCCCAACCCTTGCAAAGATTGGAGGTTAAGTGTGTTTTGTAACTTAAATTACTTATGTAAGATTTAATTTCCTTACATTACATTATTTTAATTAACAGATGTAACCAAATGTAACAATAAATTAAGCAATAAGACAAAAACTAAATATAGAGTAAATCCTTGATATCACTGGGTTTCAGCCTTTGGTTAATATTTTTTAACCATTTATTCCAGAATAAAATGAGATTTGCACGAAATTTGCACAAATGGATTGCTTTAATCAAATGTAGGTTCAAGAAACCACTGCACTTTCTACCCTTGATGGAGAGGTTCAGTATCGGAGAACTTGATCATCAGCCATTTCATTATCTGGGCTTGTGAGTCTCTTGAAAAATGGTTGTTGTGGATAGTATCAGTATTGATTGATAGCTATATCCTGAGTTCATCAGAAATAGCTAACATAGCGGTTAAATTACCCTTATTGTCAAGGGAGTTAAACTCGCTGGTGACTATTTGCTGATGCTAAGAGAGTGATTTCTCAATCAACGACTATATTCATCCAAATCAAGCCTCAGACTTTGAACCGAATTGGAATCAACAGCATAGTAACAATTATTAGGAGATGCTGGAATGCTTGACGCTTTTACTAAAGTAGTTTCCCAAGCTGATACAAGAGGCTCATACGTCAGCGATGCAGAAATCGATGCCTTAAAAAATTTGGTAGCTGCTGGTACCAAGCGCATGGATATTGTTAACCGTATTACTGGCAACGGATCTAAGATTGTTGCCAATGCAGCACGCGCATTATTTGACGAGCAACCCCAGTTGATTGCACCTGGTGGAAATGCTTACACCAACCGTCGTATGGCTGCTTGCTTGCGCGATATGGAAATCATCCTGCGCTATGTTACCTACGCTATATTTGCAGGTGATGCTAGCGTTTTAGACGATCGCTGTTTGAACGGTTTGCGTGAAACATATCAAGCACTAGGAGTTCCCGGCGGTTCCGTAGCGACTGGCGTCAGCAAGATGAAAGATGCGGCGATCGCGATCGCTAATGATCCCAACGGTGTTACCCGTGGTGACTGTAGCTCCTTGATAGCTGAATTAGGTGGTTACTTTGATCGCGCTGCTGCTGCAGTAGGTTAGTAAACTCCTCACCACTTGATTCAATCTACTTTCTGACGCATAACCTTACATATTTGTTGAGAGAATAATCAGCATGAAAACACCTTTAACCGAAGCCGTCGCTACCGCAGATTCTCAAGGACGGTTTCTCAGCTCCACAGAAATTCAAGTTGCATTTGGACGCTACCGTCAAGCAACTGCTAGTCTTAGATGCAGCTAAAGCATTAAGCTCTAAAGCTCAAGGTTTAGCTGATAGTGCAGCCAACGCAGTGTATCAAAAATTTCCCTACACCACCCAAATGCAGGGTAACAACTTTGCTTCAACTCCCAGAGGAAAAGCCAAGTGTGCGCGGGACATTGGTTACTACATTCGCATCATCACCTACTGTCTAATTGCAGGTGGTACCGGTCCATTGGATGACTACTTAATCGGTGGTTTAGCAGAAATCAACCGCACCTTCGATTTGTCTCCCAGCTGGTACGTTGAAGCGCTCAAGTACATCAAAGCAAATCATGGTTTGAGTGGCGATCCTGCTGTAGAAGCAAATTCCTACATTGACTATGCAATCAATGCCCTAAGCTAAGAGTTTCCTTTTGCCCAGAACAACTAAAGGCTGTGGATGCTAATTTTCTAGCATGGGCAGTTTTATGGGGTTCTGGGCATGTTTTTTCTGATGAAAATTAAGGAAATTAGTCATGACTAGTTCTACAGCAGCCAGTCAGCTAGGATTTGAGCCATTTGCTAGCACAGATCCCACAAAATTGCGGACAAATGGGGATGTAAAAGCGGTGATTCATGCAGCCTATCGTCAAGTTTTTGGCAATCACCAATAGTGAATATTTCTCCTGCGTGAACCGCTCAATTTTACAACATCAAGTGTACAAGGAGAACTATTAGTGGCAATTACAACGGCAGCATCTCGTTTGGGAACTACAGCTTTTGACCAAACACGCCCGATTGAACTACGTCCAAACTGGACACCAGAAGATGCCAAGATTGTCATTGAGGCAGTTTATCGTCAGGTATTAGGCAACGATTACCTGATGCAGTCAGAACGGCTCACCAGCTTAGAGTCGTTACTGACTAATGGTCAACTCAGTGTTCGGGATTTTGTCCGGGGGGTTGCCAAATCTGACTTATACAAAACCAAATTCCTTTACCCAAATTTTCAAACGCGGGTAATTGAATTGAACTACAAACATTTGCTAGGACGCGCTCCCTACGATGAATCGGAAGTGATTGAACATCTCGATCGCTACCAAAATCAAGGCTTCGACGCAGACATCGATTCCTATATCGACTCGGCTGAATATGATGCTAACTTTGGCGATGCGATCGTTCCCTACTACCGTGATCTCGTAACCACAGGAATTGGTCAGAGAACTGTTGGTTTCACTCGCATGTTCCGCCTTTATCGCGGTTATGCTAATAGCGATCGCTCTCAGTTAGCAGGTAGCAGTTCTCGTCTAGCAGCTGACTTAGCTAAAAATAGTGCCACTGCAATTATCGCTCCTTCTGGTGGTACTGATGGTTGGGCTTACCAACCCTCCAAACAAGGAACTGCACCCAGACCGCACCTTTGGCAGATCCTCCCAAGGCTCTACCTCCGGTCTCTACCGCATTGAAGTTACGGGTATCAGTTTGCCCAGATATCCAAAAGTTCGTCGCAGCAATAAAGAGTTTATTGTCCCCTACGAACAGCTATCAAGTACCCTTCAGCAAATTAATAAGCTGGGCGGTAAGGTTGCCAGCATCACCTTAGCACAATAGGAGTCACAGATGATTGCGTCAAGTTCAGTCTCAGACAGTCGTGTTTTTATCTATGAAGTAGAAGGACTACGGCAGAACGACCAAACGGAGAACAATAGTTATCCCGTTCGCAATAGTAGCACAATTCTGATTCAAGTCCCCTACAGCCGCATGAATGGTGAAATGCGACGCATTACCCGCTTAGGCGGTAAAATTGTTAACATTCGTCCCTTGAGTGAAAATGCCACTGTAGCTACATCGAATAATTGACGGCAATTTTATATAATATTTGATTTGCGGGCGGGGAAAATTTAAATTTTCTCCGCCTTTTTTATAGATTTTAACGGTAACAAAAAACCCCGGTGAAACTAACCGGGGGTGAGGAAGAGAAGTTCAAATGACGATGAGAGATACGGATAGCGAAGTCAAAAAATTTTATATTAGCTAACGCCCAAGGCAACTAAAACTAGAGTTGTCACCAATAAAGTCGCAAACGCAGCCTGATACTTGTAACGATTTTGCTGCTCAATTGAAGGATAGGTAGCGTAGTAAAGTTGGGGTTCGGTTGCGTAGTTATTGAGAATGCCGTTTTCGTTAATGGTGGTATACATAATTTTGTTTGTTTTTGTTTGTTACTTTATGTAAATAAATATAACAACATTGTTACAATGTGTCAACAGGGATTGACAAAGAATTGTGGATAGTCTCTATAAAAAAGACTTATCAGGGGATGGGGAGATGGAGGAAAGTTGTCGCCCATAGGGTACTGAGAAAAATCCGATCTGGGGTGAACGTCCTATGAGAACATGAAAATAGTCAACAAAAATGAATCAAGTCTCAACAGAATGGAACAACATCGGAAGTCAACGGTAATCATCACGGGTACTTCCTCAGGGGTTGGTTTGTACGCTGCGAAAGCTCTTGCCCAAACAGGGAAATGGCATGTGGTGATGGCCTGTCGGGATTTATTGAAGACGGAACGTGCTGCCCAATCTGTGGGAATACCTCAGGACAGCTACACAATCATACATCTCGATTTAGCTTCTTTAGAGAGTGTGCGGCAGTTTGTGAAGGATTTCCGAGCTACCGGCGAGTCTCTGGACGCTTTGGTATGTAATGCAGCAATTTATATGCCTTTAATTAAGGAGCCGTTACGCAGCCCAGAGGGATTTGAATTGAGTATGGCGACAAATCACCTCGGACATTTTCTCTTATCTAACCTGCTTTTAGAAGATTTGAAAAAGTCATCATCTCCAAATCCCCGCTTAGTCATTTTGGGAACCGTAACCCACAACCCAGACGAGTTGGGTGGAAAGATTCCGCCGCGTCCGGACTTGGGGGATCTCCAAGGCTTTGCAGAGGGCTTTAAAGAGCCGATATCAATGATTGACGGTAAGAAGTTTGAACCGGTCAAAGCTTACAAAGATAGCAAAGTCTGCAATGTATTAACCATGAGGGAACTACATCGACGCTATCACGATGCACGTAATATTACCTTCAGTTCTCTTTATCCCGGCTGTGTGGCAACAACGCCCCTATTCCGCAACCACTATCCCTTGTTTCAGAAACTCTTTCCATTATTCCAGAAGTACATCACTGGGGGGTTTGTGTCTGAGGAATTGGCCGGGGAGCGGGTTGCTTTGGTAGTCGCCGATCCTGAATATAGCCAATCTGGTGTCTATTGGAGTTGGGGAAATCGCCAGAAGAAAGATGGTAAGTCCTTTGTGCAAAAGGTTTCTCCCCAAGCCCGCGATGATGAAAAAGCGGAGCGCTTATGGGATTTGAGCGCCAAGCTGGTAGGAATAGCTTAAACTACCCACATACATTTGTAGGGCGAGTGACGGCTTGACTGATTGACTCTGTATTCTGGGCGAATGTGTAGTCAAATACACTTCTTTAGGGCACGGCACTGCCGTGCCCCTACACGCGACGATATAATTAGAAATTTTACAGCAAGGTTTAGCGAGTGCAGAACATCAAAGTTTTGTGGAAAAGTTATCAAAAGTTATCAGTAGTTAAGTAGGGTGTGTCATTCTAACGTACCTTACGCCCTAGAACCCTGAAAGACTGTGGTTGGGAAAACTCTAGGCGAGACAAAATGGTTTGCTCAAACGAGCGATCGCTTAATCTGATAGCAACTATCTTAAAGGTTAAGCGATCGCCAGAATTAGGAGAAATTTGATTGGGCGATCGCCATTGAATTATCATGATTAACACAAACAAAGTGCGATGCCTGCTCTGGGCGTAGCCATCGCCCAACCTATAAGCGGAATTGATCGAGATATTATCCCTGATCCCCGACTAAGCCTGATTGATCGCCATTTACCTAATACCTCTCAAGTGCAACGACTGCTGCGAAAAGAAGGTAGAGCGCATGTATTTAATGATCTCGAAACACTAAAACGAGTCACACAGGCTATCATTGCGAGTGGAGAGCGAACTGGAATAGAAGATGAAGACGATGATTACGAACGTTATGGACTCTACTTTTGTGAGCCAATCGGCTACATAATTAGAGCAGACGGGAGTCAAATCCCTCTTTACTACGGTGAGATTAAAATTGTGAAAACAACAGGTGAGTATCATGCAATCCCACGCACCAGCCCTCGCAGAACAAGCTAAAACCTGGAAATTCCTGGAAATATGGGTTGATCCAGTGCTTTTTCCTCCTAAAATTCTCATGCTAGTTGCTGATCAAGATGGCACTTGTCGTATTTTCAATCCAGCATCTGATTATAAACTTGTAGTTGCTCATTCCAACTATCAAGCAGCCCAAGAATGGCTTCTTGAAGATGAATATGAGCGAGTTAAGGGACAGCTTTTGGCTGAAGAAGTTGTTTAATCAAGGGCTGAAACAACATGGTTTGCTCAAACGAGCGATCGCCTGATCTGATAGCAACTATCTTAAAGGTTAAGCGATCGCCAGAATTAGGAGAAATTTGATTAGGCGATCGTTATTAACTCAAATAAAGTGCGATGCCTGGGTTGGGCGGAGAATTGCCCTTCACTTGATTGATTCAGGAAAGTCAACTATTGCTTGGGCTAAAAGGAGTTATGTCACCTGCATCATCAATCAACGTGATGGAGGAAGGAACTAAGGATGGCAGCAGAGAGATGATTTGCTCCATCAGAGGTAGTAAATGATCGGGACGGGTACTGCTGGCGTTGAGTACCTACAACCCGCAACGCTAGATTTTGTAAATTTTGCTGGTAGGGCAAGTTTTTGTCAGATGTGATGAAAACATCGAATGGAAATATATTTGCTAGGGCTAAAAGCTCTCGATCTTTTGTGCCACGCCAGCCCATATCTTCCACATTCTGCACGGTGTGTACTACATCTAGGAACGGTTTTTTCAGTTTTTTACTGAGCAGGTTTTCATCAAGCAGAATTAGCACTAGCTTCTCGCTCCTGCTTGAGCGTCGCTTTTGCGATCGCTTCTAAAACTTGCAATGCTGGTGTTTTTAGATGGGGAAAGTCTTGGAGAAACTCAGCTAAACCAGATTCACCTTCTAGGTAGTCAAAAAAGGTTTGTAAGGGAACCCGTGTGCCAACAAATACAGGAACTCCACTCATAATTTCTGGATCGCTATGAACAATACCTTGATGATCAAGAATTTGTTGGATTTTCATAACGAGTTCATTGAATCGAGTTGATAAAATTTTAGCACTTGGTCGGTCGTGATTGCTCTCTAACTATTCCATCTGGTGCGATCGCCAGAATTAGGAGAAATTTGATTGGGCGATCGTTATTAACTCAAATATTGAGTGAACCAAGCATCCAAATCGGACATACCTGAAAAATCAAGCAAAGCTTCCCCCAGATTTTCCAACTGTTCCAGCGAGAGAGATTCAACTAGTTGACGCACCTCTTGGGGTAATTCTCCCACCCGTCTAGCTAATTGACGTAGAACAAGCGATTTTTCTCCTTCCTCGCTTCCTTCTTCCTTGATTTCTCGATATACCTGTGTTTCTCTCAGTGTAATTCCCAACATTTCCTCTACCTCCCGTTGGCTCTTATTTTCAAATTTGTATACCATTATTGTCGTCAATAACTCTATTATGGCGCGATTTTCTGGCTGAGGAACTTCCTGCTGACTTCTGGTAAGCAAATATCTCGCTTCTTCTGTTACTTGCTCGTCCTCGATAGTTGTCAATACCATTAACGCTACCCACATTTGGTCAGCTGCGATGGCTTCCAGCCGACGGTCGGTCATCGCTAATTTGTACTATTAAATTAGCATCGCATTTCACCTCATCCACTTCTCTATGCAGGTGGGCGATTGACTCGCATCAGTTTTCCAAACAAAGATTCTTCCGCCGCTATTACCTCATGAATCCGGGTGGCTAATCGCTGGCGATCCAAATCTTCTGTGCAAACAATGATACCTGCATGGTCTGGATTTATGCGATGCAAGCGGATAAAATCGTCTCGATTCACTGTCAGTACCGCCCGCCCCTGAATCGTCGCAAATGTAAGCACTTGGTCATCGGGAATTCTCTGGTTACCTTGCCCTGCTTCTTGTACAGTCAGCACATCGTGACCAAATTGACGCAGTAGCCCCGTAACCACCTTGGGAAACCCCTCATCGGCATAAAGCAATGCCACACTTAAGCCCCCTCTTGCCGGGCGATCGCTGCTTCAATTTCTTCAGGATAAACCTCTGCATACAGCCATGCATTCACCAAATCAGATGCGGTTAGCGTCGGGTAATCTTCTAACAAATAGGCTTCACTTGCTCCTTGATGGCGCAGGTTAACCAACAGCCAAACCGGAATTCGAGTTTGCCGAATACAAGCATCACCCCCCATCACACCCGGTGTTTTCTCAATGCCAATCAACCCATTACTGAGACTCGCCGCCAAAATCTGAATTGCCTGTGCCTTTTCTGCCAAAGATAGGGCTAAAAGTTGAGGTTGTAGCTCTTTGAGTGTCATTGTGGGCATCAAGCTCCTTACTAGCTCTGAGTGTGCATAAGAATAAACTTCACGAAAAAGAATTTGTGGGATTTTCATGACGAGTTCACTAAATCGAGTTAATGAAATCCTAGCATTTGGTCAGCTGCGATGGCTTCCAGCCGACGGTCGGTCATCGCACTAGATCCCATTGAATCGGCATCTAGTGCGATGCCTGGGTTGGGCGGAGCGATCGCCCCTTTAATTTCCATGCTTGTAAGAACAAGAGCGATGTCTACGACGGGCTACGCCTAAAAAATTATTGTGGATTGCTAGAATTCGCAATGAGGCTGCTCACCGACCATCATCATTTCAACTTCACGACCCCGAAAAATTTATTAGAACCTGTGATGAAGCTAAAGCGATGCTGGATAAGATGAAATTTCCAGCGACAAATCCCTCTAGGTTAAATAGTTCTCAAGTTAACAACATTAAATGCATGAAGTTGCTTGTCTACAAAATCAATTTTTGTAGAATTTGCTTGGATTTCTATTGATATTTTGTATTCAGACATTTTTAGTTTGTCTCTAAACTCTTCTCATAGACATTTTATTCAGGAAACCCAACATTGAGAATTTAATGTTGGGTTCGTAAAAATCAGTGATTGTCTAAGCTACGCTGTGCGCGATCGCTTTTTCCACAGCTTGCAAGGCGATATTAACTTCTGTCTCGGTAACAATCAGTGGTGGTACAAACCGGACGACTTTTGGCCCTGCTGGTACAAGCAATACACCTTCGGCTATAGCTGCTTTAACGATTTCAGCAGCCGTGAGCGGAATATCTGCTTGTAATTGTAGACCGTTGATTAAACCCCAGCCCCTCACTTCAGAAATATGATGGGGATACTTAGCAGCGATCGCTCTTAATCCATCTCGCAATTGTATACCACGTTCTTGCACATTTTGCAAGATATTCTCCTGTTCTAAAGTCTGACAAACTGCAAGGGCTACGCCACAAACAAAGGGATTTCCGCCAAAGGTGCTGGCGTGTTCCCCTGGTTGGAAAACGTCACAGAATTTCTTACTCATCATCGCGCCGATGGGGATACCGCCACCGAGTCCTTTAGCACTGGTGAAGATATCTGGTTCAACGCCAAGATGTTCATAACCCCATAATTTGCCAGTACGTCCCATTCCCACTTGCACTTCATCGAAAATCAGCAGCACGCCAGTTTCATCGCAAATCTGGCGCAGCCGTTGGAAATAGGCGACATCTCCCGGAATAACGCCGCCTTCTCCTTGCAAAGGCTCGATCAAAATTGCGGCTACCCGATAATCGCCTTCGTCTAACTCGCTAATTGCTGCTTCCACTGCAGCTATATCGTTGTAAGGTACGTAGTTGAACCCAGGAACCAAGGGATCAAAGTATTTTTGATACTTTGGTTGTCCTGTGGCGGTAACAGTTGCTAAAGTTCTTCCGTGAAAACTGGCATTAGCGGTTAAAATAATGGGTTGTTCAATGTCTAATACTGTATGGGCATATTTCCGCGCTAGTTTAATTGCGGCTTCGTTGGCTTCAGCACCAGAGTTACAGAAAAATACGCGATCGGCACAGGAATGCTGAATAATCCATTTAGCCAATTCACCCTGTTCGGGAATGTAGTACAAATTAGAAACATGATGCAGTTTTTGGATTTGGCGTGTCACCGCTGCTACCATAGCTGGGTGGGCATGTCCTAAAGTACAAGTGGCAATTCCAGCTACAAAGTCTAGATATTCCCGCCCCTGTGTATCCCAAACCCGGCTGCCTGCGCCCCGTTCTAGGGCTAAGGGAAACCTGCCATAGGTGGACATGACTGCTTCATCGAAGCTAACTGTATCAAAGGGGCTAGAGGCTGCAGAATCCGACTTTGGGGGGATGGTCGCTTCTCCAAATAGGGTTTGTATGCTCACTACCGCTCCTCCTGATAATTCTTGATCATATACTTATTTATCCAGTGTCCTAGAAATTCTTAAAAAAGTTTGATGATTTTCTGCAATTAACATTTTTTTTTGAGGACAACCCTCAGATATCCGCTAACGAGTCTCCGTGGTGAAACAATATTTTCTACTCAATGTTTGAGCAAAAATATCAACGTATCCAAAAAGAGTTAATGGTAGGAGCGATCGCTCTCTGTGGTGTATCCCTGATTGGCACTTTGTGGTACTGGTTAGTTGAGGGCTGGTCATGGGAAGATGCCGCTTATATGACGGTCATTACCTTAGCGACTGTAGGATATGGAGAAATACACCCACTGGATAGCCGGGGACGATTGTTTACGATCGCCTTAATTTTGATGGGTGTAATCAACATCGGTTACATTGTCAATAGATTTACAGAAGCCGTTATTCAAGGTTACTTCCACGAAGGAATTCGACTACGGCAACAGAGGCGCATCATGGAATCTTTGTCAGGGCATTATATCATCTGCGGATTTAGTCGGACTGGTCGTCAAATTGCCAAAGAATTTCGGGCTGAAGGTGTTCCTTTTGTCGTGATTGATTCTGAGGTGGAATCTGTGCAAAAAGCCCAAAATGAAAGTTATATAGTATACCAAGGTGATGCTACCCTGGATGAATCACTTTTGGCTGTAGGTATTGAACGAGCAAATTGCATTGTGGCTGCACTGCCTTCAGATGCCGAAAATTTATACACTGTTTTATCGGCAAAAACACTCAATCCAACAATTCGGGCGATCGCTCGCGCCAGTACAGAAGAAGCATTACAAAAGCTACAACGCGGCGGTGCAGATGCGGTGATTTCCCCTTATATTACTGGTGGTAAACGGATGGCTGCTGCAGCCCTCAGACCCCAGGTTTTGGATTTTGTCGATGGTATTCTCACTGGAGCAGACCGTCAGTTATATATAGAAGAGTTTCTACTCGATCCGGCTTTTTGTCCGTTTGTCGGTCAAACCCTACAAAAAGCCAAACTGCGATCGCAATCTGGGGCTTTAGTTCTCGCCATTCGCCGGGTCGATGGTACTCTCATTGGTGGTCCCACTGGTGATACTATTTTAATGCCTGGAGATACCCTTATTTGCATGGGTACAGCAGAACAACTGCGTAGCCTCAATCGAATTTTAGGGCCGATTAGTTCCAAGCCACTGCGGCGTCCGAAGAAGAGTTGAGGGGGAGAACTCAGCAGTCAGTAGTCAACTCTTTCCAACCATGCATTGGTGCTATACATTTGGTGACTTCTTCAATCATAATTGGGGGAGCTTCTGATAACATAATGCTAGGATAAACTGCTGTACCCCAGTCAGGATGTACTAATACAGAACATTTGTTGTGAATTAATGGGTACTTGAGTAAAGCTTTAACAACTGCTGTGTCGTCGTGGGGTACTGTTCCGGGATGGGACAGTAAGGGGTAGCCAGTGCGGGGATCGATGAGATCTGTGACATAACCGCGATCGCGCAGATTAAATGCTAAATCACAACCAAATCTCATAAACTTTTCTCGCAAGCGTTCTTTCTCTATTTCGATGAATGCAGTACGTTCCACTAGTGGATATTGGGATTGTTGTAAAACAATCACTACCCATAAAAAAGGTTGCTGTTTCCAATCTGGTAATATCCGTTCGCAGTTGGCACAGATATACTGACTGGGGGAATGAATTGAAATCTGAATGGCTTGTCCCGTTTTGCCAACGAAATTAATAGGACAGCTTTGCTCCGAAATGTAAACTGGGGAAGAGTTCACTATATTTATTCGGTTTTTGCAAGTTTTTTATTTTAATCCTTTGTATCGATGATAACTCTGAATAGTTCAGAAATATCATCAATTTTCTCTGAAAGGTTAGGTTTGTTTGAAGTAGTTGTGAATGTTTATTCAATTTTAATCGAATTTTGAGATTTTATTAACCTATTCTGATAATTTTCGGGTACATCAGACCAAAAATATTGACTTAAACCTCGTCCATTTTGAAACCTGGAGTAGCTACTACCACCTGGGAGCAAGATGCTCCCACTACGCATAAAAAACTATGGTTCTCAAAATAGATGCGGTTTAATTACGTCTTCTGGATTTTTTTTGCCAAATTTCGGCGGCAATTTGCAGGTTTAATAGTATTCTAAGATGACAAATCGCATTGCTTCCGCTATAGTTGTCGAGAGGATAGACCATGACTATTTGGGTAAACGAGCAAATTGATCCGTCTGGTATGATTCATGCTTGTATTGCTTGCTGTGATGAGTCTCAAGCCAAAGATTGTCATGAATCCTTTGAGAAAAATTTGAGCGATAATCAAAAAGCATCTGGATGGATCGCACAAATACGAACAGTCAATACTTGGGATGAAGTTCCGGTTAATGCTTTAAAACTTGATTAATAGGCTGCTCAAACGTCAATAGGTTTGCAGAGGAAGGGATTAAAAAAAATATCCAATTTGTGGTAGCATCCCAATTTTGCCAAAATAAAATTTGTAGTGGGAGCATCTTGCTCCCTAATGTCCTACAAAAAAAATAAACAGGACTTACGCAACTGGCACATTCGTAGGGTGCGTCAGATGCCAAAAATCTCTGGTTCATCACAAAAAACTCAAATCTGACGCACCCTACAAGATATATTGAGTGTGAGACCTGCGTAAGTCCTAATAAATTTACACATTTGGGATGCTCCCCAATTTGTCGGGTGCGTCAATGTCAAGATAGTTGATGTTGTGTTCAAGATTTTTACTCTGACGCACCCTACACCCCTACGGGCGGGCGAGACGCCCACCCCACAAGAAATTGTTGGATGTTTTTTTATTTGCAAGTCCCTTACGTGATTATGGTTTTTGGGTGGCGATCGCTAATTTTGCTCCCGGTACCTGACGTAAGCGATCCATCACTGCTACTACTTGACCGTGATGAACTTGCTCATCTGCGTTAATAATCACCAACCCTTCAGCATTAACCCCGATCAATCCACGTACTTGATCAGCCAAACTATTGAGGGAAATTGGTTTCTTGTTTAAGCTAATTTTTCCTGTGGCATCTATTGTAACGGTAATTGACTCAGTTGATCTTTGTTGTTGTGCTGAGGTTGCTGTGGGTAAATTGACTGGTAAGCCTTCTGAGCGAGTTAAATACAAGGTTGACATAATAAAAAAGGTCAAAATCGCAAAGATGACATCAATCATCGGTACGATGTTAATCTGAGATGGCATATCTGGTTCATCTGGTAGGCGCATAAGATTTATCTCCTCCTCTTTCATAGCGACGACGGTAGAGTAATTCTAACTGTCCACCATATTCTAGAATCCAGGCTATATGACGCTGGTACATTCCCCGAAAGCTATTGGCAAAAAATAGTGTAAAAATCGCTACAACTAATCCTGAGGCTGTAGATACTAAAGCTTCACTAATCCCGGATGTAACACCGCTGGTTTTCGCACCTCCCACATCACCAATATTCAAGGATGCAAAGGAGGCGATTAATCCTAAAACGGTACCCAGTAGACCTAATAAAGGTGCTAGACCGATAATAGTGTCAAAAATGCTTTGGAAGCGTTTGAGTAATGGAATCTCGGCTTGAGCTTCACTTTCTAACGCCAAACGAAATTCTTCTGGTGTTGCCTCTTCTAATTCTAAAGCAGCGAGAAAAATTCGGGCAGTGGGTAAATCAGTATTTTGTTGTAATTTATCCAAAGCACCAACTACGTTATCAAGGCGATAAAGTTGTAACACCTCTCGTACCACGCGGTTTTGTCGATGATTTATTTTTACCCAAAACGTCATCCGTTCAATAATCAGCGCCACAGCTAACACCGAAAACCCCAGCAGTGGCCACATGACGACGCCACCAGCCTTAAATAAATTACTAATTTCCATCTACTGTTTGACAACTCCTCAACAATGCTAGGGTAACAGATCGCTGTGTTCGCAAGGCTGATCTAAATTCTTCCAGAGATTACTGTGAGTGAATATATAAGTCAATCTGTGACAACAAGTCAAAGTAAAAATATTTACTTGAAAGATACAAATTTACTCAATAGCGCCTATCCGTAGGGGCGGTTTTTTAAACTTTGATAATAAGAAAAATTACTTAATTTACTTTCGCCGGAATATCTACACCATCGCTTTTTAACTGTCCATCTTCCATATATATAATGCGATCGGCTATGTCGAGGATGCGGTTGTCATGGGTGACGAGCAAGATTGTACAACCTTGTTCTTTCGCTAATTTTTGCATTAATTCTACGACATCGCGCCCAGATTTTTTGTCTAGTGCGGCTGTGGGTTCGTCTGCTAAGACAATTTGAGGATGGCTGACTAAAGCACGCGCGATGGCCACTCTTTGTTTTTGTCCTCCTGATAAATTTTCGGCGTAGTAATTTACTCTATCTCCTAAGCCTACAGTTTCTAGCATGGCGATGGCTTTTTTGTTTATGTCCTGATTTAGATATTGTTCATGCAATTCTAAGGACATGCGTACGTTTTCTTTAGCTGTCAAAAATGTCATCAGGTTATGGGCTTGGAAAATATAACCAATCTGGCGGCGTAGCTGGGTTAACTGCTGCTTCTTAGCACCACAGATTTCCTGTCCTAAGATTTTCAAACTACCTTCTTGGGCTGAACGTAGTCCACCCATGAGGGTCAACAGGGTGGTTTTTCCTGAGCCTGAGGGACCAGTCATAATGACAATTTCACCAGCCTTAATGTCTAAATTAATATCGAATAATGCTTGTTTACGCAGGGTGCCTTGACCAAAGTAATGGTTAAGGTTGCAAACAGAAATTACGGGTGTAGTTTCTAGGAACATAGAATTTTAATAGTTTGAATTGACGTAGTGAGGACTTCAGTCCTCAAAATCAGGACTAAAGTCCTGACTACACACTTTTTAACTTTAGCTAAAAAACGTCTGCAGGATCGGCAGAACGTAATTTTCTTATGGCGATCGCTCCTGAAAAACTACACATAATAATTGTTAAAGTTAATACATATATTGCTCGTTCTGTTTTCATGAACAAAGGCAGCATTGTGGCAGTAGCTGTGAGCTGATACAGCATTTCCGGCTGCTATGAGGTACAGTAGCAGCCGGAAATGCTGTATTAGCCGAAGTTCTGCTCTACTGAAGAAAAGCTGATGTTATGTTTGTTTTCAGTCAGATGTTGGCTTAATTTGAAAAAAGTAAGTCCCTTGTTATCATTAAATTATCCATATCTTCAAGAATCCTAATACCAATTTAATATGAAGCTGCATAGAAAAGAGCTTCTAAAATAAAGTTATAAGAGGAGATGGACATTACCTGCTCAAATGTTAATTGCTCGAACAATTGTTGTATGCGCTCGCGTAAATCTTGCAACGAAGGAAAAAGCTCATTATGAAGTGATTTTTTGAGAAACTGCCAAAGCCTTTCAATTGGATTAAGTTCAGGAGAATGAGGTGGTTGTAATAGGGGAATAATATTTTCCGGCCAATTGATTGCACAACTTACATGAGCAGGAGCTTGGTCAATTTGTAAAATTGCATAGTCTGAACCTAATTGCTGTGATAGCCAGTCTAAAAATTGTTGAAAATAGTTGCCATTGAGTTTGGGGTATTCTTGTTGGAAATGTTGTCCTGTTAATGGTTCAATTGCACCATAAATCCAAAAATTTTCCCTCTGCCATTTCACGGATACAGTTGGCTTGACTCCAGAAGCCGTAATTACTTTTCCTGTGAGAGTTTTTAATCCTACCCTAGTTTCATCCTGACACAGGTAATGAACGTTTTTTCCTGACGCTAGATGTTCCTCTAGGCAATTGAGAATAATTCCGAGTTTTTTTTAAACTCAGATACCAACTTTTCATCCTGCTTATGGCTTTGAGGACGTGGTACTTTTAGTTTTGCCCCTAATCGATATCGAACCCATGCATAAACTGTTGCATACTCGATGTCAAGACCTTGCTCAAGCTTTAGCCACTCGACTATTGCACCATAGCTACTAAAACCTTTTCCTGTTTTTAACTCCTCCTCAAGTGCTGCGTAGTTTACCGCCGTAGGCATCGCTGCTGAGTGAATTTTCCGTTTTGCTCCTGGAGCTTTTTTGATTGACAATAATTCATCTAGCCCACCCAATCTATACTTTTGCAACCACCTTGTCACAGTTGAGGTATCTTTCGCCAAGCGTTCTCCAATTTCTTGCTGCTCCTTAACCTGCTCGCTTTTTATCCACCACAACATTTGTAGTTTTTCTTTCTGACTCCCTAAGTTAGCTGTTTGTAGACGTTTTTTAAGTTCTTCTTCGCTTTCTGCGATTTCAATCTTAAAAGGGCGGCTCATGGTTATTTTAATTTATCGAGTTTGTTTCCTCTATTATATGCAGCTTCATATTAAATTGGTATTATATGCAATATCATTTGGTAATATTCCTCCATTTTCACCATTAGTATCATCTACTACCAGAATGTTTAGTTGTTCGTTAATGGCATTCTTGCACGAACCTAGCAAGATGGAACCGTAAGCACCACGGTCTTTGCTGTCTGGGCATAGTTTTTCAGTTACCTCTAGACATTCTGGAGAACCATAAAGTAGTCGTGTTTTAGATGACAACAGCAGTACATGACCATTGGGATGGTTTTTCAGGTCTTCTGCGGTTGTGTGTTCGTCCATTTGCCCAAAGGAGAACTCCTTATTTGGAAAGAATAACTCCAAAAGCGTGTTATCTAATTCCTCAGTTATAATTGAGTCGGTATTTTTTTTATCATCATCTGTATGAATCCATTGATTGAGTCTAGTATCGAAGTGTTTAAATACAAGTGTCATAATTTTTTGAAGTAATCTTTTATAAAAAATGATTTTTTGAGGAATCTAATATGTCAAGATTAAAGCGTTGGTTGAATATGAATCTCAAGAAAGTAAATAAAGATGGTTGTTTAAAAGAGGAATATATTCAGCAATTGCGATCTTATGGTTTTGATGCCGATTACATCGTTGAGCATGGTCAAGGATTCAAAGAAGAATATGAATACCTTAAACACCTAGATGAAACTGCTCCAGAGCAGTGGACAGTTTACACTGCCTATGACTTTTTTACGGAAGAAGAGAAGCGACAATTTAATCCTGATGGTTCTCTCAGACCAGAGTATGTTGAATACGCTTGTAGTATTGGTATTAGCGAGGAAGCCCTTGAGGAGATAGAGCGCCGTAAAAAAATTGATGTACAAAACTATAATGAAGTGTCTGCTCGATATGCGGAACAGGGTATAAATTTTGGCGAACAGCAGATGCAAACAAGAATTGCTGACAGTAAAAGCTATCTGCAACGTAGAGAGCAGATGAAGAAAGACTTGCGTAATTTTGAAAATGTTGATAGCTTGCCTTTTGATAAAGGCACACCGTATTAGGATGGAGGCAATTAACCAGGGAGACATCATTTGTAGCCACTAAGAGTCCTCTTAAAGCGGATTCTAGGAGCTAATTAAGTGATGGTGGTAGTGAAAAAAAGTATAATTTTAGATTGATTTTGCTTTGAGGCTTACATCAAAAGATATAATTCGCTGTTTTAAAGATTTGTGGCGGTGATTCGCGGTGAGCGCAGCATACGTAAGGGCGACGACAGCAGGGTAAAAGCTAGAGTTCAGCAGAAACTTGAGCAGGTAAGCCCTACAGATCCCTAGCTATCTAATTGGTATACAAAGCAGATAAGCGGAGGAAAGCACCTACCAGCAGTAAAAAATTAGTGATAGTAAAGTTGCCTCCCCATCGGCCAGAACGAAAATTCAGTCACGCCAAACGAATAATATTAGAATGTTCGCTCATCGAATGTGTCCATTGTGGAACAGAGTTAGTGCTACGCAGACCAAAGCATATGCGTAAAACAGTTCAAACAATGGATGGTGTAGTATTTGTGGCAGGCAAGAGTAAAGAATGTACCAATTCCAGTTGTACACATTTTGGTAAACATTAATACGCGACTGGCGTACTAAAGTACAGCTTACCTTATAGTACATACGAGCTAGACGTGCTGGCATTTATCGGTTGGCAACATGAACATGAGCATCGACAGTTGGTAGAAATTCAACGAAAATTAAACGAGCGCGGTGTAGAAATTAACGAGAGTAATGTAGGGAAGCTATATCGTCAATTTTTGGCACTGTTAGGCGGAACGATGGTACATACTCAAGAAAAATTAGCTACCACAGCCGATGAACATGGTGGCTTAATCTGGGCGATAGATGCTTTACAGCCAGAAGGACATGGGACTTTATTATACGTATTGTATGAGGTACTAAGCGGTACGCCAGTTAGTGCAATCCAGTTACAACAGGCACAAGCACAAAGGTTAATTGAATGGCTACAACCATATCAGGAGTTACCGTATAAAGTGCTGGCAACCTTATCAGATGGGGAATCAGCAATCATTGCGGCAATGAATTCAACTTGGACAGATGCACCACATCAACGTTGTCAGGCACATTTTCTCAGTAATTTGAGTGAAGCAGTGTTGCCTTTAGATACAAAACTCAGACAAAAATTAAAAGCCGATTTAGATGGACTGCCGCAAGTCAATCAACATACAGAAATTCTCTCTGTGCTTGAGTCTCAAGCTCTTGAATACCAATTAGATAGCTAGGGGGTGACAGAGGTTTTGAAATCCATTTATAACTTTGAAGTATATGTTGTCCTAGTGCGGAGTGAAGCGTATCGTGTCCGTTTGGTCAAAATATGGTTCAAATCACAATAAACTCCATAATAATCGCATTAGTGTCGGCTTATTGACAAAATTTTAAGCGATCGCCTTAACCCCTGAAAAACCAATCAAACAATAAATTCTTGTTATCCCGTTAATGCATTAATTAAGGTTTTTGTCAAGACCAATTAAGATGCGTTTGCCCTGGGAGTGTCAATCCATATCCACTTGCTTTTCGTGTTCTTGCTGTCGGCTTTTCATCAACAGCAACACCTTCAGTCTCTCCAGTCTCACCCAATCTTCTTTTGTCAACCCTTTGTCCTGTGCATCAGCGCTAGCATTAAGGGGAATTTCTGCAATTTCCTCTCCACTCTTGCGTCTTAGTTTCAGAAGATTCCTGTCTAGCTGAAGGTCGTAGTACTCTCCTGAATATGTTTTTGGTTGTCCTACTTTGTGCCAAAATAGCCGGATAATGGGACTGATGCTGCTGGCATAGTTTTGTTGCTGAGTTGCCTCCTGGGGTGCTGCATCTACGTCCGTTGTAGACATCGCCGTTGCTACTTCCTCACTGGGGGGCGATACTTCCACTAATTGCTCGGTAGCAGATGGTAGCAATTCAACCAAGTCTCCACCCGCACACGCGTGTATCGCAGGTAAATCCCGTTCTGGGTCATAGGAAACACCACGTTTTTTCTGAAGACCAGGAAAGCTGTATGCTGACCCTAGCCTATTACCAGCCACCTTCACCCCATTCATCTCAAACGCGATCGCTTCTTTAAACAACCCCCTGCTGCTAAACTGTGGATGAACCAAAACACCATGCTGCTGTAGTCTGCTAATCAACTCGGTAACAGTGGGTTGGTCTAATGTTGCTTCATCAATGATGTCAGCTAGTAGTTGGGTAACAGGTGGTTTGCTACTTGTGTGGTGTTTCTGCTTCTGGGTTTGGGCGCGACGGTCAGTTACTGTGGCTTTAATGCCATATTCCTGTTGAACTTGAGTAGCAACCCTTTCGCTACTACATGGGGCAGTGACAACCCAAACTGCTTCTCCAACTGTCGTATTACCACCTCACTGCGGCGGTAGTCCCAGGAGTCCGACACAACTGAAGAGTCCATGCGAATGCGAGAAGCAATTATATGGATGTGTTCGTGGTCGGTGTCGTGGTGACGGGCAATCACGTACTGGCTTTGATTTAGTCCTTCACCCAGGAATTTCATCTCAAAGAGCCAACGCTGGGCAACCTCTGCGTACTGCTCATCGTTCAAATGCTCGTGGTATTCCCCTTTCTCATGGGATGCGTCGCGGTGGGATATAGAGAGAATAACGTGAGCGCAGGCGCGTTGCAGCAGTGGTCGCATTTTTCTTGCAGCACCAAATTCTTTAGCTAACTGCCTGGGTGTAGTGCCACCCATGTTGCTATCGATAATAGTGGCTTTCTCTTTGCCTAGCACATAGTCTAGGGTGGAACGAAAGCTTTGGTTTTTAAACTGCTTGCCAATCACGAGGACTCCTGTTGGGTGGCCGCTGAGATACTAATCACCCGAAATTGCCAGCAATGGGCATCAGTATAAAACACCACCATTGTACAACCAACTAGGTGAACTGTGGTGTTATTCATGGTGTAGTGCAACAGTTACTATGCCGATGGCAACGCAAGCGCCGCAGGTCTTACCCTGAGCTTGCGCCCTTCGCGAGTGCGTCTGTCTGCGACACGCTGCGCGTAAAGCCTACGGCATAGCTCCGCTTACGCGTAGCGTCCCGCACTTAACGTAGAGAAGGGCATCGCATCAAATCCACCAACGGACGCAATTCAAAGGTGGCTCCACCCCCTAGGGCATCGCTGTTATTAACTTAACTTCCTTTCAACTGACAGCACATGTCCAACAGTTTTGTTGTCTGTTTTAGGGCGAGTATGCTGAGGCATTTCTAGGGGTGTGATATTTTCGAGGGTTTGTACAAAAAACCCTCAGATAGAGATAATGGAATAAAATGTCCCTTATCAAAGTATAATTAATGCCCAGAAATTAAAATAATAAAATCTTGCTTTGGTTTAATATTTCTGCTCCCGGTTGTTTGTAGAAAGTAGTAGTTTATGACAGAAACACAACAACAAGAAATCGTGAATTTACGGGCATTGAATTTAACACCCAAACAAATAGCTCGAAAACTAGGTATCAAAGTATCATCCGTGAATGCAGCCATTCAAAATCAAGCAGAGCAAACCACATTAGGTAGATTAGCAAAAGGTGAATTAGACCCCGTATATCAGTGTTTAGCCAGCGAAAGTCTTATCCAATTGTTACCGAAAAACTCACCAGAAAACAGCATCAAAAATTGGCTGACAAAAATCATACCTGTAAAAAACAATGACGATATAGATCGCGGTTTAGGATTGGTAGTTATTGCCAGAGTTTCTCGATACAATCAAATCACGGTTTGTAGTTACCTTTTAGATATATGGTGCTTGGGTGTGAAAGATACCATAGCACCACGTACAATAGACAGGATAAAATTTAAAGAATTTGCAGAAGCACTATTCAATGTATTTCCTGGAACACCGCAAGAGGTTCCCCTTGAAGTTGCCCAAGGGATGATATTTAGTGCTTGCGAATATGCTCTAAGCTTAGGATTTGAACCACACAAAGACTTTTCTAAATCGCGCTCGCACATCGGCGAATGGGATGGGAGAATACGTATTGAATGTGGTCGTGACGGGAAACCATTCTATGTCAATGGTCCCCACGATAATCCCCAAAAAATCATGGAAACATTGACCAAAAGCCGGGGTGAAGGTAATTTTGATTTTCTGATTGGTGAGCGCCCCTATTGAAAATGATTTTTGGTAAATACAATTAATTTGATTATCGTAAAATCATGGGTTTAAGACAAGAGCGCTCATTGCCTTGGGATATACGGCGACTTAGGAATTACGAGTAAGTTGGGGATATTGTACTTATCAAACCCCTGAGCATTTCTTTTCTTACCGCCGAGAAAATGAGAAAAAGGTGCAGTGGTCGGGAATTGTTAGTAGGGAATTGGGAATTGGGAATTGGTTTAAGACCGATAACTGATATATAGCGGTTATTGGTTGAGTCCAATACACTCTTTTGGGCACGGCATTGCCGTGCCCCTACATGCGACGATATAATTTGTAAGGCATCCAACTGAGAACAGCTATAGGTGTATTGCACCCAAGTGGGAAGCGCTATAACTGATAACTGTTCAGCCAAGCCCCAGTTTTGCAGAGAATTATACAATACTGGCAGACCGAGACAACCAGGATTGACGAAAATGTTCAGCTATGGGCAGAATTTTGAGAAAATCCTGTACAGATTCTAATTTCCATGCTAAAGGTGCAGTAGGCGATATTTTAGACGCTGATACTGCATAATTTAGAATTGCTTCCATCAATGCGGCTGACTCAATTAAAGGTTCTGGATGCAGCCCTGAGGGAAAAATCCGAGCTTCAAAAGTAAATTTATCAGGAATCTGATGAATTAAGTTTTTGAGGTTAAAGTCACAATATTTTGTTAACTGCAATTTAACAAGATACTCAAGGACATCAGACCAAGACATCTCACAAAAATCAGTTTCATTGATGAGGATCAACAACTCTTCATCCCAAGTCCCCAAACGCCTGCAATGAGGGTTAGTTCCCACCAATTTTTTCAAGATTTCCCCGTAGGTCCACAAAATATTCACTAAATTGGCGAAAACTCTTGGTGAACATAACTTGACAGCATCGAAATGGAAGTGAGTCGCACCTTCACAGGGAATTGTAAACCCCAATGAGCGAGCCTGCTTGAGCAGCAGATCCAATCGTTGGAAATGATCGCGATCAATAGGTGGGGTAATTAGTTCACAGGGACGTTCTCGTTCTCCTGGTAAGAGTGCAGCGATCGCAATCGGATTACCTGTATAATCAGCAACACGCATCATCCCACCAGTCCCGGCTTCCACTTGGGTAGCAAATAAATCAGCAATTGGCTTCAGTACTTCCCCAGAAGCAGCTTTAGGGTCAGATTGACAGATCACCAGTTGTAAAAGTCTGGTATCATCACTCACAATTCGATACCATCCAGGCTGCGGTTTTTGAGTTTTGTCTAAGTCGTTTTGGAGGGTGAGATCATCCACACAGCGAGCAATTAAATTCCCTTCGTGATCAATCACCTCAAATCCCAAAGTGAGATTATGAAATAAGGGAGTTCCCGGAACATGACTCGGTTCAGATTGAGGGTAAAAGATGCGATGGACAAAGCCATCATATTGTTGAGCAATCGCCTCTGCTAAATCCTGTCTACTCAGTCCTTTCGGCGCCATTAGCTCAATCTCAAAACCAATTTTCCAATTCAACTCAGACATCACTATTTAAAGATTACTAAAAATTAGTTTAAACTTACTTTTTTCCAGAGCGAGCATATTGCAATGCTTGGTCAATAATCTTGTCATTGCCCAAAATTAGATTACGCTCAATCCGGAGTTTTGCATCCCAAGGTGAAGTATCGCCCCAAAATTTAGCCAATAAGGCTGCATCATCATATTTATATTTCGACTCACTATATAGAGAGTTTGGGCCTACTGCCACTGACTGCAGTGCCTTGACTCTAGCATCTAAAAGAAACTGTTCTAGGATGGCAACATCCTTTTTACCCCAGAGAATTTTTCTGCCAATTCTTGCTTTCGCATCTTCTACCGACTGTCCCCAATAATTAGCTAAAACTTTGGCATCCCAATAGTCATATTGACTTGTAAAAAAAGCTTGGAGTTCTTTATTTAAACCATTCGGTTTTGGTGCTTTTGTAAAGTTTTCCTCCGCTTGAGTAATGCTGGGTATTAATTGAGAATTCTCATTAGGCTGTTGTGCAATTGCTGCATTTATAGAATTGCCTAAAGAAGCAAATAAGCTTAATAATAATAAAAAAATCTGCACCTTATATTTCATCTCGAATTCCTCCTATCATGTTTATGTATTTACAGAATTTTGAGAATGCAATTGACTTTGTCGTCTTTTATTTATACAGTTTCACAGGAGGCTTTTTCTGAAAATTGCCGAAATAAATTTTGAGGATTCTTTGAAAATATGTCTTCTGTTGTTGCAACCAAGTAGGCTAGGCATTGCCAAGCAAAACCTGGATATGGTGCAACAGGGTTCAGTTAAGGGACTTCCAGAAAATAAACTATTCCCTCAGTAATAATGATAATCATTTTAAAAGGGGATGAATGGGCTGCCGACAGCAGCTAGGGTGTTGACTTTGATGAGATTTACCCATTTTTTATTCATACAGTTTTGGTGTCATCATCGGTGAACCAAATTTGCAGGAGTAATAAGTAACAAGTAATGGGTATTTACTCATTACTTATTACTCATTACTTAAAGAACGCGAAAAATAACTTTACTCAGCAAGGATTGGATTGTGCATGAATTTTTAACCACTGAAAAGGTACAAAGTCAACACCCTAGGCTACGCCTACTCAAAGCCTCCTCTTCC